>JBIJCJ010000040.1:0-22684 GCA_044344765.1 Pirellulales bacterium
CCGAGCGGGGCATCGAGCACATCTGCTGGGACGGCTGCATGTTTCCCAACGCCACGCTCGAGAACCCGCGGACCTGGAACACGATCCTCGACACGATGATCAAGGTCCGCGACGCCCACGGCTGGGACTGACACAGAAAGGAATTCACATGGCCAAACCCCTTCGCATCGGCATGATCGGCTACGGCTTCATGGGCCGGGCCCACTCCAACGGCTACAACCGCGTCAAGGATTTCTTCGACCTCGAGTATCTCCCTGTCCTCCAGGCCGTCGCGGCCCGCGACGCCGAGAAGGCCCGGGCCTTCGCCGACCGCTGGGGCTACGCCCGGGTGGAGACCGACTGGCGAAAGCTCGTCGCCGCCGACGACATCGACGCCATCGACATCTGCACCCCCAACAACCTGCACGCCGAGATCGCGATCGAGGCGGCCCGGCACGGCAAGGCGATCCTCTGCGAGAAGCCGCTGTCGATGGACGTGGCCGAGGGGGAGAGGATGTGCGCGGCCGTCGAGCAGGCCGGCGTCCCCAACACCGTCTGGTACAACTACCGCCGCATCCCGGCGGTGACGTTCGCGAAGCAGATCATCGACTCGGGCGCCCTGGGGCGGGTGTTTCACTACCGGGCCGAGTTTCTCCAGGACTGGACGATCAACGCCGACCTCCCGCAGGGTGGTGCGGCCCTGTGGCGGCTCGACGCCGCGGCGGCCGGCAGCGGCGTGACGGGCGACCTGCTCGCCCACTGCATCGACACGGCCATCTGGCTCAATGGCCAGGTCGCCGACGTCACGGCGATGACGGAGACGTTCGTCAAGGAGCGGACGCATCAGCTCACCGGGAAAGTCGAGCCGGTGAAGATCGACGACGCCTGCTCGTTCCTCTGCCACTTCAAGAACGGGTCGCTCGGGCTGTTCGAGAGCACGCGGTACGCGCGGGGCCACAAGGCCCTCTACACCTTCGAGATCAACGGCGAGCACATGAGCCTGAAGTGGGACCTGCACGACCTCCATCGGCTCCAGGTCTTCGACTACAAGGACGCCGGGCCGATGCGGGGCTGGAAGAGCGTGCACGTCACCGACGGCGACCATCCCTACATGGGCAAGTGGTGGGTTCCGGGGCTGGCGATCGGCTACGAGCACTCGTTCGTGCACCAGGTGGCCGACTTCCTCGAGGCGTATGCGAAGCGGCAGCCCTGCCCGCCCACCTTCCGCGACGCGTTGGAAACGCAGAAGGTCTGCGACGCCGTGCTCGCCAGCGCCAAGAGCCACCAGTGGGCCAAGGTTTCCTGACGCCGCGGACCATCCGCCGGGCCGGCGTTCTGGCGGCCCTCGGCCTGGCTGTGGCCGTCGTGCTCGGGCGGCCGCTCGTGTACGAGGTGGAGGGCGTGTCGATGGCGCCGGGCCTCGTGCCGGGTGACCGGGTGACCAGCGGATTGTTTCCGCTCCTCGATCGCCTGCGCCGGCCGCGGCGGTTCGAGCGGTGGGCGGTCGAGACCGCCGACGGGGAGACCGCGATCAAGCGGATCGTCGGCCTGCCGGGCGAGCGGGTCGCGATCGCGGCGGGCGATCTGGCGATCGACGGCACGACCGTGCTCAAGGAACCGCGGCAGCTCGCCGAGTTCGGCGTGCGGGTGGCAGCCGGCCCGCTGACCGGAACGGCACGCTGGTCGCTGCCGCCGCGGGAGGTGCTCGACGACGTGGCCGGTGCCGCGGGCCGCAGCGTCGTGCTCCTGCCGGTGCGGGACGTGGGCTTCGCGGCGGTCGTGACGGTGGCGGGCGGGCGGGGCGGTGTCGTCCGCGCCCGGGCGACCGTCGGCCGCACGCTGGTCGCGTGGCGGTTGCCGGCCGGACGGTTCGCGATCGTCGTCGGCCGTCTCGACGGGCACGCCGTCGCCGTGGCCTGGCGGCTGCACGGCGCGGCGCACGACCCGCCCGGCCGGGCCTGCCTGCCGCCGCATCCACCGCGCCGCTGGTCTGTCGCCGAGCCCTGGGCCGAGGCTGATGCCCCGGCCGACACGTCCCCGCCGCTCGCCCTGGCGATCGAGCCGGCTGCCGACGCGACCGCGGTCATCGAGCGGGTCGATCTGTGGCGGGATGTCTTCCATCGCCCCGCGGCCGACGGCGTCACCGTGTGGAACCTCGCCGCCGACGCGGTGTTCGTACTCGGCGATCACCCCGCCGCGAGCCGCGATTCGCGGCACTGGGGGCCGGTGTCGCGGGCGGCGCTTGTGCATCGCGTGACCACCGCGGTGCTCGCCGACCACTGATCTGACCGCTTGTGATACGTGATACGGCTACGCTTGCTGATCTCGCGTTCCCGAAAAAAGCCGGGTGCTGGAGGGTCGTGCCTGGACTGGAGCGGCGGTCTCCGACGATCGTGCCCGGTTGCCGGGAAGCCCGAACCGTAAGGTGAGGGAATACGCGCGGCTCCACCGGAAACAAAACCGCATTCCCTCGGCTCGCGCCTCGGGCTTCCCGGCATCAGGCATCCGCCACCATCAGCGGTGACGCCATTCGCCGCCACCGAGCTGTTCCTTCAACGGTGGCGATTCAGCGTTATTCCACAGCCTGCGGCAGCATGCGGTCGGCCTCGTGGAGCACGGCCACGCTGTCGGCCCGCTCGACGAGCCGTGCGATCGCATCGGGACCGGCGGCGAACCCGAACTCGAGATCCTCGACGGCCGCCTCGTCGATGTCGGAGAGCAGCACGAGCCGGCGGTCACCCAGGGACCGGGCGAAGAGCCGGGCCTGGAGGGCGTCGGCCACGAGCCCGGCGTCGTGCGTGCCCACCGCCTCGTGGACGAGCCGCTCGAGAGCGGCGCCTTGCCGCCAGCGCTGGAACACGATGCCCGGGGCCGCGGCCACCCGGCAGGCCACGCAGATCGTCCCGTCGGGCCGCGTGACGCGGGCCGCTGCGGCGAGCGCCGTCGTGACCGCCCCGAAGGACCGCGGAGCGGACAGGGATACGACCGCCAGCTCCACCGGCTCGTCGATGGTCGGGCACCAGGCGCGGGCGGCCGCCCGCGCCATCCGGCTCGCCTCGTCGGGAAGGCCGAAGGCTGCGGCATGGAGGCTGTCGCCACTGCCGGCCACCAGCCGCAGGCTCGCGCACACGCCCAACTGCCAGGAGATGTCGTGCATCCGCGACTTCCAATCGGGGAGCGCGAGCCGACCGCGGCGGGCCATGTCGACCGTCAGCCGCGCAGTGGCGGCGCGGCGGGAGAAGGCGGGCCAGAGCTCGCCCGCCAGGGACCGGCCGCCGAGGGCCGCGTCCCAGCCCCACTCGCCAACGGCGACCACGACGTCGGCATCCACGAGCTGGCGGGCGAGGTACTGCGGGCGGCCCGCCTCGTCGGCGGCGAGATAGGCGGTGGCCGCATCGACCGTCGCGTCGAACTCGACGGCACCGGGAGGGCCGGCGGCGCCCGGCTGCCGCGCCGCATGCAGAACATGGATCGCGTCGGCCTCCACGCCCGCGGTGCATAGCCCATCGACGACCGCCGCCACGACGGCCGCCGCCTGCGGCACGTCATCGGCCACCGCGACGGCCACGCGGTCACCCGGAACCACGTGGGCCGCCAGCGGCGGGCCGTGGAGTGGCGCCGCCAAGGCCGCGGCCACGCGGGCTCCAGCCTCCGGCCCGATGGCGCCAGCCGGCCCGCGGCATTCCGTCACGAGGCCGCCCTCCGCCGTCTCCAGGACGAGCGGGTCGTCCGCGCCGTAGTCGAGCGTAATCGTGGCCAAGCGAGTTTCGGAAACGGGAGGGAACGGGCTGCAGGAACCCGGAATTGTAGCGGGACGCAGGCCGCGCAGAATGCTCTGGCCGCGCCGCCCGGCTTTCCGCCAAGATGCGGCCATGCACCTCGCCCGTCGTCCGCCCGCGCTGGTCTGTCTCGTGCTCGCCTGCACCGCCGCCTGCCTCGCCGGCTGTGGCGAAGACGCCCGCGGTCTCGTCGAGTCGATGGGCCGCGCCTACCGCGCCGCCCCTCACTACGGCGACGACGCCCGGCTGCGGATCGTGCGCACCAGCGGCGACGGCAGCACCGAGGAGACGCACCCCTTCCGGGTGGCCTTCGCGCGGCCCGACACGATCCGCATCGAGGCCTACGACGCCCGGATCGTGGCCGCCGGCGGCACGCTGCGGGCGGCGGTCGGCGGCATTCCGGGGCAGGTACTGACCGAAGACGTGAAGACCCCGCTCGGGCTCGATCAGCTCTTCGCCGACCGGGAATTGCGGGCCACGCTCGCGGAGGGCGAGGCCGGCTGCCCGACCCAGTTGCCGCTCCTGCTGGCCGACGACACCGTGGACCTGATCCTCGGCGACGCCCGCAGTCCGCCGCGGATCGTGGCCACGGAGACCGTCGACGGCCACGCATGTGCCCGCGTCGAGATCGCGAAGCCCGATGGCACGCTGGAGCTGTGGATCGACCGGCACACGAAGCTGCTGCGAAGGATGAAGGTTCCCACCGATGCCTACGCCGATCAGCTTGCCCGCCAGTCGGGGACCGTGACGGGCGTTTCGGTGGTCGTGGATTTCGTCGGCGCCTCCTTCGCGGCCGCGCCGCCGGTGGAGGCGTTCGCCTTCGAAGTGCCTGCCGGGGCCAAGCCGGTGCCGCGGCTGGAGCCCCTCCGGCCGCCGCGGCCCGTCAGCCCGCTGGTGGGCCGCCGTGCGCCGGCCTTCGCCGTGGCGGGCCTCGATGGCAAGACCCTGGATCTCGACGCATTGGGCGGCACGCCCGCGGTGCTCGAGTTTTTCTTCACCGGCTGCGAGCCGGCGACCCGCACCATGCCCGAGGTGGCCGCGGGCATCGACCGGTTTCGAGACGCACGGCGGGCGGCCGGCGCGGCGCCGCTCGAGGTTCGGCACCTGGCGGTGAGCGTGGACGAGACCGACGTCGATGGGGCCGCACTCCGCAGGCAGCTCGCCGAATACGGCGGCGTGGGCACGCTGGCCCGCGACCCGCGGGCCGAGGCGGCGGAGGCGCTGGGCGTGCGCGAGTTTCCCGCCACGGTGATCCTCGGTGGCGACGGCACGGTGGCCGACGTGATCGTCGGTGAGGGCCAGCCGATCGCCGCCGACGTGGCCGCCGCCTTGGCGGCGCCGGCCGCCGGTGACGACGTGGCCCGATTGGTGCGCGACCGCCATGCGACGCGGCTACGGGAATACAAGGACCGGCTGGCGCAGGCGGTCGGGCGGGGCAGGGCCGCGGCCGCTCCGTCGCCCACGACACCGATCGCGCCGCGGCGGCAGCCGGTGCGGTTCAAGCTCGCCCGGGCCTGGCGGACGGCCGACGTGGCGTTGCCCGGCAATCTCGTCTGCCTCGACGCGGCCCACGGCGGCGGCGACGAGCCGCGGATCTTCGTGCTCGACGGCTGGCGGGAGGTCGTGGAGATCGATGCGGCCGGCGACCTCGTCGGGCGACACGAGCTCGCCATCCCGGCCGGTGAGGCGGTGCGGTTCCTGCGGACTGCGGTCGATGGGACGGGACGGCGCTGGTGGCTGGGTGGTGCTCGTGGCGGGCGCCAGGTGTTCGTCTTCGACGCCGACTGGAAGCTGCACGCCACGTATCCACCACCTGAGAGCGGCCCGCACGACGGCATCTCCACGGCCCAGTTCCTCGACACCGATGGCAGGCTCGAAATCGTCATCGGCTTCGGCGGGAGCGGCGGCGTGGACGGGGCGACCCTCGACGGGCGACGACTGTGGCAGGAGCGGTCCACCGGCGCCGTGCTCGACCTGGCGGGCGGCCCGTCAGGCGACGAGGCCCGCGGACTGTTGTGCGCGACCGGCGACGGACGCATCCTGCCGCTGTCGCGTGCGGGGAAGGCCGGCGCGCCGTTCGCGGCCGGCGCGTGGCGGCTGCGTTCGCTCGCCACGGGGCCCGTCGCTCCGGACGGCCACTGGGCGGCCATCGGCATCGCGGGCACGGGCGTCGGCCACAACGTGGCCCTCGGGATCGAAGGCGACGGGCAGGTGGCCTGGGAGCTGCCGCTGGCCGACGGCATCCATCGCGAGGCCACGTTCGAGCCGATCGCCTGGGCGGACCTCTTGGGCACGCCGCGCCGCCAATGGCTGATCGCGGCCCCCGACGGCGCCGTCACGGCGGCCTGGGCCGACGGCCGGGTCGTCGACACATACCGCCATGGTGCGGCGATCGCCGGCCTCGGCGGTTATCGCCACGCCGGCGACGGCTTCATCGTGATCGCCACGCGGACGGCCCTCGAAGCCTTTCGCCTCGAGGACATTGCCCTCGACTGACTGTACGCCCGCTCGCCATCCATGGCCTCGCGGGCTTGGGAGGCCGGTGTCGAAGCCAAGGTTCGACACGGCCTCCGGCCCCGCATCCTGCGGGGCGGCAGTACGCCCGCTCGCCATCCATGGCCTCGCGGGCTGAGCAGACTGTGGAACACAGTCTGCCCGAGCAGGATGCGAGGGCCATCGACCCAGGAAACCCTCGGCGTTTCCTGCGGTCGATCAAGTGGACAAAGGCCATGGATGGCTTTGTCCACGGGCAGTTAGCGAGGCCGGTGTCGAAGCCAAGGTTCGACACGGCCTCCGGCCCCGCATCCTGCGGGGCGGCAGTACGCCCGCTCGCCATGGAGGCTATTGCTGCCACACGCGGTTGGTGATGGCGACGCGTCACCCCCTCGCTGCCGCGAGGGGCTTTCGAATTGCGATCACGTGGTGCTCCGGAAGCCCCGGGCGGAAGCCCGGGGGTGACGCGGTCCACTCCGTGGACTTGTGGATCGCCTTTCTGCGTTCTCCAAAAACCCGCGGAGGCTGCCCGTCACCCCCCGGCTCCCGCCGGGGGCTTCTGGAATCCTCGTCACGCTCGATTTGCGTTCCACCATCGGGGCCAAAGTTGACGGTGCGCCAGGATCGAGTGTGAACCGTATGCGGTCACGCGGTGCTCCGGAAGCTCGCCTCGCGGGCTTGCGAGGGGTTGCCCATGCCCTGAGAGCCGGCGTAGGCGACCAGCGCAGGCATGGATGCCGGAGCGCAGACGCCTCCGAGTGAGCGGAAGCCCGGAGGGCGAACGCGAACGTCCGGCGACGGGGCATGGGCAACCCCGCCCCCACCCAGGCGTCAGGCCGGCAGCGGCCGGGTCATCTCCACCGGCACGACCCACGCGTCGTACTGCTCGGGCGTGACGAACCCCAAGGCTACGGCTGCATCCTTGAGGCTCGTCCCCTCGACGTGAGCCCGCTTGGCGATCTTCGCCGCCTTCTCGTAGCCGATGTGGGTGTTGAGCGCCGTGACGAGCATCAGCGAATCGTCGAGGTGGTGCCTGATCCGGCCCAGATTCGGCTCGATGCCGGTGGCGCAGTGGATCCGCATCGAGTCGCAGGCGTCGGCGATCAGGTCGGCGCTCTCGAGCACGTTGTGGATCATCACCGGCTTGTAGACGTTGAGCTGGAAGTTGCCCTGGCTGCCGGCGAAGGCCACGGCCGCGTCGTTGCCGAACACCTGGGCGCAGACCATCGTCATCGCCTCGCACTGCGTAGGATTCACCTTGCCCGGCATGATCGAACTGCCCGGCTCGTTCTCCGGGATCGAGATCTCGCCGATTCCGCACCGCGGCCCGCTGGCCAGCCAGCGGATGTCGTTGGCGATCTTGAGCAGCGCCATCGCCAGGCCGCGCTCCGCGGCGCTCACCTCCACCAGCGCGTCATGGGCGGCGAGGGCCGCGAACTTGTTCGGGGCCGACACGAAGGGATGGCCCGTTTCCTTGGCGATGAAGCCGGCCGCCACGTCGCCGAACCGGGGGTGGGCGTTGAGCCCCGTGCCCACGGCCGTGCCGCCGATGGCGAGCTCGTAGAGGCCCGGCAGGGCCCGCTCGATGCCGGCGATCCGGTCGTCGAGCTGGGCCCGCCAGCTGGAGATCTCCTGGCCGAGCGTGATCGGCGTGGCATCCTGGAGGTGCGTGCGGCCGATCTTCACGAGCGCGGCGTGCTGGTGCTCCAGGGCGAGGAAGACGTCGCGGAGCTGCCGGACCGCGGGCAGAAGCCGGTCGTGGATCACCTCCACGGCCGCGATGTGCATCGCCGTGGGGAAGGTGTCGTTCGACGACTGGCCGCGGTTGACGTCGTCGTTGGGATGAACCGGCTTCTTCGACCCCATCGTGCCGCCGGCGATCTCGATGGCGCGGTTGGAGATCACCTCGTTGGCGTTCATGTTCGACTGCGTGCCGCTGCCGGTCTGGAACACGACCAGCGGAAAGTGGTCGTCGAGCGTGCCCGCGATCACCTCGTCGGCGGCCTGGACGATGAGCTGCACCGTGGCGGCGGGCAGCTGCCCGAGCTCGCCGTTGGCGAGCGCCGCCGACTTCTTCAGGATCCCCAGCGCCTTCTTCACCGCCCGGCCCCACTGGAAGCGGTCGACGCCGATCTTGAAGTTGTCCCGCGACCGCTCCGTCTGGGCGCCCCAGTAGCGGTCCGCCGGCACCCGCACCTCTCCCATGCTGTCGGACTCGGTGCGAAATGCGGCGGCGGCGGTGGACATGGGCGGGCCTTTCGGGCGGGAGGACGCGGCGGGAAAGCCGCGATTCTCCGGCGATGGCCCGCGGTTTTCAACCGGCCGCGGTCGCCTGCTCGCGCCACCAGGCCACCGTCTTGGCCAGGCCCGCGTCGAAGTCCTGCCGCGGCTCCCAGCCGAGGAGCTGCCGGGCCCGCGAGATGTCGAGGCCCCGGCGCGGCTGGCCGTCGGGCTTGGTCGCGTCCCAGGCGATCCGGCCCGGGTAGTCGCAGGCGGCGGCGATCTTCACGACGAGGTCGCGGATCGGGATCTCCACGCCGCCGCCGAGGTTGATCGGCACCGGCTCCTCCATCACCTCGGCGGCCCGCACGATCCCCTCGGCGGCATCATCGACGTAGAGAAACTCGCGGGTCGCGGCGCCCGTGCCCCAGCAGACCACCTCCGGAGCGTTCGCCACGCGGGCCTCCTCGCACTTGCGGATCAGGGCGGGGATCACGTGGCTCGAGGCGGGGTCGAAGTTGTCGCCCGGGCCGTAGAGGTTCACCGGCACGGCCACCGCGCTCTTCAGTCCGTACTCCCGGCGGTAGCCGTCGAGCATCACGAAGATCGCCTTCTTGGCGACGCCGTACGGGGCGTTCGTCTCCTCCGGATAGCCGTTCCACAGGTCGTCCTCGCGGAACGGAATCGGGCAGTGCTTCGGGTAGGCGCAGACGGTGCCGGTGTGAACGAACTTGGCGAGTCCCCGGCGGCGGGCATGCTCCACGAGGTGCAGACCCATCGCCATGTTGGCGTAGAAGAACCGGCCGGGATGGGCCATGTTGGCGCCGATCCCGCCCACCTCGGCCGCCAGGTGGATGACCACGTCGGGCCGGGCCGCGTCGTAAAGCCGCTCCACGGCCGATTCGACGGTCAGGTCGAACTCCGCCCGCCGGGGCACGAAGATCCGCTCCGGCGGCACACCCCGGGCGGCCAGCACGCGGCAGACGGCCTTTCCGAGAAAGCCGGCTCCGCCGGTGACCACGATCCGCTTGTCCGCGAGGTCGAGCATGGCGATCGTGCCGATCTTCAGCGATTGGGGAGGCCGATGTCGTGGCCGGCCGCGAGCAGCACCTGCTCCTTGCGGGCCAGCTCCAGGTCCGCATCCACCATCATCGCCACCAGCTCGTCGAACGACACCCGCGGCTGCCAGCCCATCTTCTTGCGGGCCTTCTGCGAAGAGCCGAGGAGCAGATCCACCTCGGCCGGCCGGAAGTAGCGCGAATCGATCTCGACGAAGTCGCGGTAGTCCATGTCGAGCCGGCCGAACACCTTCTCGCAGAACTCGCGGACGGAGTGGGTCTCGTCGGTCGAGATCACGTAGTCGTCTGGTTCCTCCTGCTGGAGCATCAGCCACATCGCCTCGACGTAGTCACCGGCGAAGCCCCAGTCGCGCTTGGCATCGAGGTTGCCGAGATACAGCTTCTTCTGCAGGCCGAGCTTGATGCGGGTCGCGGCCCGGGTGATCTTCCGCGTCACGAACGTCTCGCCGCGGCGCGGGCTCTCGTGATTGAAGAGGATGCCGCAGGAGCCGTGCAGGCCGTAGCTTTCGCGGTAGTTGACCGTGATCCAGTGGCCGTAGAGCTTGGCCACGCCATAGGGCGACCGCGGATAAAAGGGCGTCGTCTCCGACTGCGGCGTCTCCACCACCTTGCCGTACATCTCCGAACTCGAGGCCTGGTAGAAGCGGATCTGGTAGCCGATGGCGTCCTGGAAGTCGCGGATCGCCTCCAGGAGCCGGAGCGTGCCGACGGCGGTCACGTCGGCGGTGTAGGTCGGCTGGTCGAAGCTCACGCGAACGTGGCTCTGGGCGGCGAGGTTGTAGACCTCCGTGGGGCGAATCTCGCGGATCAGTCGGGCCAGGCCGTTGCCGTCGGCCATGTCGCCGTGATGCAACACCAGCGGCCGTTCGACCTCGTGGATGTCGCGGTACAGGTGCTCGATCCGCTGGGTGCCGAAGGTGCTGGAGCGGCGGACGAGCCCGTGGACCTCGTAGCCCTTGTCGAGAAGGAGCTCGGCGAGATAGGAGCCGTCCTGGCCGGTGATGCCCGTGACCAACGCCCGCTTCGAGTTCAGCGACACGAGAAACCCTCCTCTGGTGGACACGATCCGCTCGCGGGACTGCCCTCGTGGGCTGCCCGCCGACCCGTGACGATACCGATCCGGCCACAATCCACAAGCCGAATCGTGGCCGCCAACGGCCCAAGTCAGCCGTTGGCGGGCGTCGCAGCCGTCGTCGCCTGCTCGGCTGTCGGTTCCGGGTTCTTCGCGGGAGTCGTGGCGGGCGGCTCGCCCGCCCGGGCAGCCGCCACCGCCTGGTCGAGCGCCGGGAGGAGGGCCCCCAGAAAATCGGCGCAGTCCTGCATCGACTGGCCGCCCTTGAGCCGGGTCTCGTCGATGATGGCGTAGAGCTTGTAAACGGCGTCCCTGCCAGCGAGCTCGATGCGGGCGATCTGCGGCGCCACCCATGCTCCGTCGCCGCCGTACGTCCAGAAGATGCGAATGGTCTGCCCCTGCTTGCGGAACGTGCCGTTGAAGGTTTCGGCCTTGCGGCCATCGGCCAGCGGCACCGTCTGCCGGTGCTCCGACTCTCCGACCTCGAAGCCGGCGCTCGGATAACAGCGGTCGGGCGTGTGGCCCGAGGCGTCGTGCGGCGTGGCGCAGACCACGAAGGCCGACACAACTCCCTTCGTGCGGAGGTTCCGATACCGACGGGAAACGTGCCCCACCGCCCCGGCCCGCTCCAGCTCCTCGGGAGCGGGATCCACCGTCTGCTCCTTAAAACTCTCCCAGTCGCCGAACCGCTCCGGAAACACGCGCTCCAGGATCGCGGCGTCGCGCTCGAGCGCGGCACCGACATCGCGGCCGCTCCAGCGATCCGTCCACACGCCCTGCAGGATGGTCACGCCCGCCACGAGCACGACCGCGGCGGCGAGCGTCGCCAGCCCGGTGGTCCACGAGCCGGCCGCCGGCGTGGCAGGAACCGGCTCCGCGGGCCGGGCACTTGGTCCTCCCGGGAGGATCACCGTCGGCTTCATAGCCCCACTCCCGTTCCTCGCGCTCGACCAGCGAAACCCGCGGTCAGGTCGGCAGCGGCGACGCGTAGAGCCGCCGCGACCTCGAATCGGACACGCCGTTGACCACCGTGCCCAACACCCGCACGCCCACGCCCCGCAGCTTTTCGACAGCAGCACTGACCAGCGGCACGCGACTCACGTCCCGCATCGTGGCCACGATCGCCACGTCGCTCAGTTGGCCCAGCAGGAGCGCGTCGGCGAAGGCCAGCACCGGCCCGGCGTCGATCACCACGTGATCAAACGACTCCCGGAATCCCTTGATCACCTTGCCCAGTTCCGGCCGCGAGAGGGCGGTGATCGCCGCATAGTCGCATGTGCCGCCGGTGACGGCGAACAGCCCCTCGATGGCCGTCGGCTGCACCGCCTCGTCATTGCCGATCTCACCCCGCAGGAGCTCCGGCAGGCCGGCCCGCAGGTCGAGTTCCAGGGCCAGATGGACGTTGGGATGCCGCAGGTCGCCGTCGAGCAAGAGCGTCCGCTTGTCGGACCGGGCGAGGCTCGCGGCGAGCTGGGCGGCGAACGTCGTCTTGCCCTCGTGCTCCACGGCGCTGGTGACGAGGATCACCTTGGGGGCCTCGCGGCCGGTCTGCGAGATCACGGCCCGCACCCCGTCCACGCTCTCGGCCATCTCCCCCGGGTTCGGCCGCTTGCGGGAGCGGCTC
The DNA here is from genome assembly GCA_044344765.1 of Pirellulales bacterium. GTDB lineage: Bacteria > Planctomycetota > Planctomycetia > Pirellulales > UBA1268 > QWPN01. Next base: position 12,247 of record JBIJCJ010000040.1, read on the forward strand.
ACTTTCGGCAGGGTGCCCACCACCCGCACGCCGACCCGCTGGGCAATCTCCTCGGCCGTGCTCAGGCGATCGCGGAGGTATTCGAAGAGCACCACGGCACCGGCGCCGAGGCCGAGGCCGCCGAGCCCCGCCAGGATCGTGAGCATCGTGCGGAACAGCTCGTCGCTGCCTTCGGGCACACTCGCCTCCTCGATCAGCTCAACGCGGGCCGGCGCCGAGATGTCGACCTCCGAGGCCTGCAGCTGCATGCCCATCTGCTCGGTCACCTTCTCGAGCTGCTCGATCTCCGAGCGGCGGGCCGAGAGGTCGGCGTTGGCCTGGCCGAGCTCCGTGACCTCCTTGGCGACCTTGTCGAACTCCTTCGACTTCACCTCCAGCTCCTGGGCCAAAATCTGCCGGCGCAGCCGCAGCACGCCCGGGCCATCGACGGCGCCGGAGCGGCGGCCGGCGGCATCGAGCGACATCTGGGCGACGATCTGCGGCCGCAGCTCCTCGCCACGCTGCCGAATCCGGTCCATGAGGCTCGCCCGCTGCGACTCCAGCCGCTTCACGGCCGGGTCGTTGGCCCCGCGGGCGCTCCGCTCAGCCTGGAACGTCATCGCCTCGTCGAGGCTCGCCAGCCGGTCGCGCAGCTCCCCGATCATCGGGTCGCGGGCGAGCATGGCGTCGAGCATTTCTGCCGGGAGATCCTCTTCGCTGATGTCGCCCCGCGACTTGGCGTCGAGGACGGCGAGCTCGGCATCGAGGAGCGACAGATCCCGCTGCAGCGAGGTCAGCTGGGCCCGGAGCGTGCCCAGGTGGTCGAGCAGCAGGCTCCGCTGCGTGGCAACCTCGATACTGTCGCTGGCGCCGAGCGTCTTGGCGAGGTTGTTGTATTCGTCGCGTCGCCGCCGGACCTCGGCCATGTTCTGCTTGTACTGCCGCTCGATCGTGTCGCGGCGCTCGAGGCGGTCGGCCTTCTCCTTGTTGACGACGTCGCCGATGTAGGCCTGGGTGACGGCATTCACGATCTGCGTGACGTCGCTGGGGCTTTCGCCGCGCAGCCGCACCTGAATCACCTCCGACTCCATCGGCGCGGTGACCTGGATGCTGCGGGCCAGCCAGCCAGCCTGATCCTCTTTCTCGTCCTGCAGCGTCTTCAGCTCGGCGATGCCGGGACGCCGCAGCGCCGACAGGAGCACGAACGGGCTCTTGATGAGCTGCACCTGCGTCTTGCGGTACGACTCGTATTCGGCGTTGTCACGATTGCCCGCACCGAACATCCCCGTCTTGTCGCGGACGCGGAGCCAGGCCACGGCCTCGAAGCCGCGGGGCATGAACAGCCAGATCGGCACCGCCAGGGCCGTCGCGGCGACCAACCCCAGGGCCACGGCTGGCAGCCAGCGGCGCCGGAACGCATGCCACACCCGCTTGTAGTCGATTCCCCCGGCGAGCGGATCGCCGCCGGCGCCGTAGACGGGCGGAAAGTATTGCGGCTGCACCGGGGCCAGCCCGGTGTCGCGGATGGGCGCCAACATGCCGGCCGATGCGGCCTGGGGGTCGAAAGGGAACTGCTGCGTGCCATCGGTTGCCGGACGGGATTCGCTCATGTCACCGCAGCCTCGCCATCTCCATACGCACGCCACGGCCGCAGGGCCGACGTCGAACCGGAACGTCCTCTAGTCTAGCTTACTTTTCCGCCAGTTCCCGGCCGAGCGAGGGAGGGGAACTCCGTGGCCTTCCGAACCGGGTAAATCCCGGTGTTTCCCGGATTTCGACCGGGATGGGAGGCGACCACCGCCGGCCTGGCGTCTTCCGCCACGACCAGCCACGACAGGAGTTGCTGCTCGAAAAACAACATGCCGAGGGCCAGCGGCATCATGAACGCCCCCGCCCAGTCGTGCAAAAACTCGGCCAGTTTGGGGTCGATGGTGTACATGACCCCCGTGGCCGTGATCCGAATCGAGTTCACGATCAGGGCGATCGGCACGGCGCTGGCGATGATGACCGCGTTCTCCCACCATTCCCGATTGCCGAGCAGAACGAGGGCCACCGAAAGAGCGACGAAGATCGTGAGCATCCGCAGGCCGCTGCACGCGTCGACCACGTTCAGATGGCGGTCGCCGAGGATGATCTGGTTGCCCTCGCGGAAGGCGTCGAAGCCCAGCGTCTGCAGAGCGAAGGTGCTTGCTATCGTGGCCAGCGTCTGCAGCGGTCCGAGCAGGTACCGCGTCGCCTCGTCCGGCAGCGGATACATGAAGATCAGGAAGGCGATCGGTGCCCAGGCCCAGCGAAACATCTTCCAGCCGCCGGCCATGAGAAAAACGCCCGCCAGCGCCGGCACGAAGGTGTACATGTCGATCGTCACGATCCGGTAGCTGGCGCACCACAGCCGCAGCGCGAAACTGCCCACGAGCAGGCCCATGCCGGCCAGGCGGGCCGAGAGCGTCACCTGCTGCACGGGCTGCCGCCACCAGAAGAGCAGCCCGGCGGCGAACAGGGGCACGATCCAGCCGTGGGAATATTGCGGGTTGTTCCAGCTCGACTGCGCGTTCAGCAGGCCCGGCCAGTAACTATAGATGAGCAGGATGGTGAGGATGCCGATCACCAGCCACGCAAGCCGCTGCTCGGGCTCGCGCATCTCCGCAGCGAACGCCGCGGCCCGCCGCCGGCAGCCGGCGAGAAACGGCTCGTCGACCTCCGCCAGCGGTCCTGCGGACGATGGCGACGCCGTCACCGGCGACGCACTCTGGAGGACGGGCAAAAACTTCGACATGGCTTTCGTGCCTGAAGGAATCGCTTCATCATACCCGCGCGGCCGCGCGGTTTGCCCGCGTTTGTTGAGCAGACTGTGGAACAAGTCTGCCCAAGCAGGATGCGAGGAATGCCGACCGTGGAACCCTCGGCGTTTCCACCGGTCGGCCAAGTGGAAAAAGGCCATGGAGGGCTTTTTCCACGGGCAGTCAGGGGGAGGGACCGCCCCGGCTTCTCGCCCCGGGCCAGCAGATACGCACCAGGGCCACCAGAACCGTCACGACCGTCACCGCCTGCCAGCCGAACGCCGCGCCGAGCAGCACGCGGGCCGCCGGCGCGGGGCTGCGACCGCAGCGACTGCCGATCCATCCCGCCATGGTGCCGGCCAGCCAGGCGACGAGTGCGGCCAGCCGCGGCTGATCGGCGGGCCAGACACTGCCTGCGGGCAGCACGCCGACCGGCTGCACCGCCGGCAGGGCGACGGCGGCCAGGCCCGCGATGGCGACCGCGACGACGGCGGCGGTCGTCGGCACCCGGCTGCCCGCGAAGGCGATCAGGGTCCAGGCCACGAGCGCGACCAGCGCGAGCCCGTGCCAGGTGAACCGTGCCCAGGGGAGCCAGTCGCCGCGCAGCAGCATGCGATCGATGCCACCGTGCACGAGGTCCACGGCCGCGACCACCGCCACGATCAGGCCGCAGCCGGCCTCGACGAGCGGGTAGCGGGCCGAGATCGGCTCCGCACAGTCGCGGCACCGGCCGCGGAGGAACAGCCAGCCGAGGACAGGCACGTTGTCGCGGGGGCGGACGGCCGCACCGCACCGCGGGCAGTGCGAGCGGCCGTGGACGACCGAGACGCCGCGCGGCAGGCGATGGACGACGACGTTGACGAAGCTCCCCAGCATCGCACCCCACACGAAGCCGCCGGCGAGGATCGCCGTTTCGGCCCAGGGAAAGAGTTCGATCCAAGACGGAGAGGCTGCCGGCATTGTCGTCTGGGTCCGGAGGGGCGATTTCGTGTAGGGTAGCCGCGTTTTTCCCCGCCCGCAGGCCGCCCTCATGGACGCTCCACCGGTCACAGCCTCGCCGCCGTCCCGCCACCCGCTGCCGCCGTGGCTGAATCTGGTGCTCCGCGTGGCGGCGACGGCGGGTCTGATGGCCTATGCCGTACGGGACGTGAAGTGGTCCGATCTCGGCGGCCACCTCCGCAACGCCAACTGGAACTGGTGGCTGGTTGGCCTCGCGGCCAGCGTGCTGGTCCAGGTGATCGCCGGCGTCCGCTGGGCGGCGCTGGCCAGGCCGCTCGGCTTCCTGCGGCCGCGGCGGTTCTTCATCTGGCGGTTCTTCGAGGGCATGTTCTTCAGCCTCTGCCTGCCGTCGTCGATCGGCGGCGACGTCATCAAGGCCTATCGCGTCGGCGACACCACGTCGCGCCGCCTGCTGGCCGGCTGCTCGGTGCTCGCCGACCGGCTCACGGGCCTGTCCGCCCTCGGCGTGCTGGCCGGCACGGCGCTGGCGGCGAATAAGTACGGGCTCGGTCTGGCCGGCGCGCTGGGCGTGGCCCTGGCGCTGCTGGTGGGCGTGCTCGGTGCGTTCTGGCTCGGGCTGCAGTCGATCGACCGGATCATGAACCTGCTGCCGGAACCGCATCGTGCGCGGGCCTTTCTCGCGCAGCTGCTGCCCTACCAGCAGCGGCCGCTGCTCATCATGCAGGCCGTGGGCTGGAGCTTCATCGTGCAGATCGGCGGGGCGGTGGTCGTGGCGCTGATGGCGCGGACGCTGCGGGTCGACCTGCCGCTGGTGGTCTGGTTCTCCGTGGTGCCGCTGGTCGCACTCTTGATGGTGCTGCCGGTGAGCATCGGCGGCTTCGGCATGCGGGAGAACGCCATGGAGCTCCTGCTTGGCGAGCACGGCGTGGCGAAGGACCAGGCGATCGCGGTGGCCTTGCTGTGGGGCCTGGGCACGATCCTCACCGGCCTCGTGGGCGGCGCACTGTTCCTGCTCGACCGCCGGGCGGAGCCGGCACCGGCCTCGGACGCCTGACCGGCGCGGGCTCAGGCTCCGGCCCGCCGCCGCGCGTCGAGCAGGAGGATCCCGGCGATCGTCTTGGCGTCTTCGATCCGGCCGTCGCGGCACATGGCGACCGCCTCGGACCAGGGCACACGCCGCGTGCGGATCTGCTCGCCGGGCTCGAGGGCCTGCGGCCCCGCGACGAGGTCGTGGGCCACGAAGAGGTGCATCCGCTCCCGGAGAATGCCGGGCGACATCCAGAAGGATCCCGCCGCCTCGATCGCGCCGGCGCGATACCCCGTCTCCTCGGCGAGCTCGCGGGCCGCGGCGGTGGCGAGCGGCTCCTCGCGATCGAGCGTGCCGGCGGGCAGTTCGAGCAGCGTGTCGCCGACCGCCACCCGCACGACCTCGATCAGGCACACCTCCTCCGGCGTGACCAGGGGCACGACCACCACGCTGCCCGGGTGAATCACGACCTCGCGCGACGCGACGGTCCCGTCCGCGCACGGCTGCGGCATCCGCACCACGCGAAACCGGCGCGTCTCGAGCAGCAGGTCCTCGGCCGTGGCGGCCGGCGCCGGCGCGGGCAGCGGCACGATCCTGGCCGGCGCGCCGCCGACGTCGAGCCCGCCGTCGTCGGCGAGCGCCTTCAGTGGCACGATCGCCAGCGCCAGGCCCGCCGACAGCCGCGGCGAAAAGCAGGCCGACGTCGCGAGCGCCACCGTCTCGCCGCCCCAGCGGACCTCCGTGCCCGGCGTCACGGGGCAGGCGGTGGCGAGCCCGACGAGCCGGCGGTTGACGTGGCCGAGCGCGTCAATCCGGGCCACGGTCTCCTGGCCGAGGTAACAGCCCTTCGTGAACGAGATCGCCCGCGCATCGGGGTCGAGCTCCTGGGGGAGCGTCTTGGGGAGGATGTCGGCCGGATCGGGCCAGCCGGACTCGATGCGGATCGCGTCACCGGCCGTGTCATCGGCGCGGGGCAGCGACTCGGCGGCGAGCCAGGCCGTGAGCCGCGGGCCGTCGGCGTTCGCCACCTGCACGAGGAAGCCGTCGGGGCCGCACCACGCCAGCCGCGCGACGTCGGCCGTGACGCCGCCGAGCCGCATGCTCGCGTGCGCCAGCGGCTGCGGCGGCCGGCCGCCCGCCCCGTGGGCGGCGAGCCAGTGTTCCGCATCCGGCCCCACGATCATGTAGCTCGCCCGCGTGGCCGATGCATCGACCAGCTCGACGTCCTCGCGGATGTGATAGTGCTCGAGGTGTTCGCACAGCGGCGCCGCGACGCCGGCGGCGGCGTCGATCCACAGGCCCTCCGCGGTGCGCACGATCGAGGTCAGGGCGAGCACGCCGCCGCGGGCGTCGGTGAAGAAGCCGGCGCAGCATCCGCCCGGCTCGAGCCGCGTGACGGCGGCGGTGGTGAAGTGGTCCACGAACGACACCGCGTCCTTGCCGCGGGCGACGATGCAGGAGCGGGGCGGCAGGGCGATCCACGCGGTGCGCGGGTGGAGGCCGGCGGGCAAGGCTGCCGGGGCGACGGGCTGAGCTGACACAAACAATCTCCTCGCTGGTTCAGGGGTCGTCATTGTGGCCTCCCGCCCGCCCCCCGCGCAGCCCCGAACTTTTTTGTGCTGAACTCGCACCTCTCGCACCACCGTTTCGCCAGGCTGCCTCATGGGCGCGGCAAGGGGTTTCCGGTTTGTCGGGTTTGGCGGTCCCGTTCCTGGAAGCCCGAGGCGCGAGCCGAGGAAATGGGGTGCGGTTTCCGGTGCGGCGACGCGTCTTCCCTCAGCTCGCGCTTCGGGCTTCCCGGCAGCGGCGCTGGCAGAGCGGGGCACCCCCTTCCGCCATCGCAGCCAAGAAACTCTCTCAATCGAGAAAAAATTTCGCCGCCCCCGAACGCCCGCCGGTCGGGCTGCGTACAGGCAGGCACCGCGACACGATCGCGGCCCACGCCCCAAGTTGACAGCGGAGGCCCGGCGATGGCGACCGTTCACTGCGACCGCAATCTTCACGACGACGGCTTCGATGACGACGACGATTCCTTCCAGGATCCGCTGGCCCTCGCCGACGCCGAATACTCCGACGTCTGCCGCGCCGCAGAGGAGGCAGGAGAACCGGCAGGGCGGAACGGCGCGGTGCGACCGGGCCCGACGCTGCACCGCATCGGCCATGTGCGGCGCCAGCAGGGCGTGACCCTGCGGAACGTCGCCCGCCGGCTGGGGATGGCGATGGCGGTGGTCCGCCGCCAGGAAGAGGCCGACTGCGACCTGCGGCTCTCGGATCTGCATCGCTGGCAGCAGGTGCTCGAGGTGCCCGTGGCCGAGCTGCTCGTCGAGGGTGACGGCCAGCTGTCGGGGCCGGTCTTGGAGCGGTCGCGGATGGTCAAGCTGATGAAGACGGCCGCCGCGTTGCGGGAGCGGACGGCGGGCACGCCCGCGGGGCGGATGGTCGAGATGCTCGTCGAGCAGATCCTGGAGATCATGCCCGAGCTTTCGGACGTGACGCCGTGGCACACCGTCGGCCAACGGCGGACGCTCGACGACCTCGGCCGCAGCGGCCGCAGCCCGGTTTCCGAGGAGCTGTTCCGCCGGTCGTGACTGGTGCCGCGCGGCTCGGCTTGTTCGACGCCGGGGATCGATCTACCATCCCCTCGTCACGGGACGCCGCGCGGCGTCCTGGGCGTTTCCTTCGCAGGGGCTCGCGCGTGTTTTCCTTCGTCGGCGTTCTGGGCATCACCCTGGTGCTGTTTCTCGTGGTCGCGGCCACGGCGCGGGCCGTGCTCGGCCGCTGAGGCCGCCGCGCCACGGGCGAGCATCGCGATGAAGGCGGCGGCCAGGGCGACGAACACCGTCCAGGCCCCGATCGCCAGCCGCCAGTAGTCGCGCAGCCACACCAGCTCCGGCGGCTCGGCGCTCTTGGGCACCTTCCGCTGCACCGGGCCATCGCGGCCCGACTCGCGCCGCATGCGTTCCCGAAACGCATCCCAGTCGGCCTGCGCCTGGGGCGTGGAGAGGGCCACGAGCCGCGTCTCCCGCCAGCGCATGAACGCCCACGGGGGGCCGGCCAGCACGGCCGCCAGCGTCAGCAGGCCCGCCGTCACCGCCAGCCACGATCGGTGGCTTCGCGTCCGCGTCATCTCGTCCTCCGCCTCCTGCCCGGTCCGCCCCGTTTCCCGGGGCCGATTCAGTCTGGCAGCGCGGCTGCCAGGTTGCTACCGTCCCGCCCCCCGGCGGCACCGCGCCGGCCCGCCATCGACGAGGAGAACGGATCGTGATGCGTTTCGCCCCGCGCAGCGTTCGCCTGCCCGCCCTGCTGACCTGCCTCGCCGCCAGTCTGGCCGGCGGCACCGCCCGCGGCCAGAACGGCTGGCTCCCCACCTCGTGGTTCTCACCGGCGCAGCTCGAATCCAAGGCGATGTTTCCGCTCGCCGAGAAGGACGGCCCGTGGCTGGTGCTCGCCACCACGTTCCGCGGCGAGGGCGCCCGCGAGGATGCCCGCAAGCTGGTGCAGGAGCTGCGTGGCCGCCACCGGCTCCAGGCCTACACGCACGAAAAGTCCTTCGATTACACCGGCAAGCAGAAGGGCGTCGGCTTCAACCCCGACGGCACCCCGAAGACGATGCGCTACGCGAACGCCGCCCAGGTGCTCGAGGTGGCCGTGCTCGTCGGCGACTTCGCCTCCTGCGAGGACCCGCGGGCCCAGAAGACGTTGGCCAAGGTGAAGACGCTGCAGCCGGAATCGCTGGCCGGCAACGCCGGCAAGACCCGGTCGTTCTCCGACTTCCGGGCGATGGCCGGCCTCGACAAGACGCAGAAGGGGCCGCTGCATCTGGCGTTCATGATTCCCAACCCGCTCCTGCCCGAGGACTATTTCAACCGCCAGGAGGTCGATGCCTTCGTGCAGGAGATGAACGCCGACGTGACCCACAGCCTGCTCGACTGCCCGGCGCGGTACAGCGTGCGCGTGGCGACGTTCACCGGCTCGGGCATGATCGGCCAGGCGGCGGAGGCCGGCACGCCCGAGTCCTCCACCGGTGGCTTGGTGGACGTCGGGAGACTCGTCGGCGCGATGCGCGGCCAGGGCTGGCAGGATCCGAAGCTGCGGAAAGTGCAGAACGAGAGCCAGCTCGTGGAGGCCGCCGACAAGGCCCATCGGCTGACCACGGCCCTGCGGCGGGCCGGCTTCCAGGCCTGGGAGTTCCACGACCGCGAGTCGAGCATCGTCTGCGTCGGCAGCATCAACCAGCTGGCCGTGCAGCAGGCCGACGGCAAGGCCGTCGTCAACCCGGAGATCACGAAGATCATCGCCGCACTTGGCCCCAATCCGGCCAAGCTCGCCCAGGGCGTCATCGAGCCGCGGGCCTTCGACGGCATCTTCCTCGACGTCGACCCCAAGCCGATCGACGTGCCGCGCGTGCCGACGAAGCGGCGGTGAGCGGCCGGGCCATGCCATCCCCCATGCTCGTCCTCGGCACGACCAACGAAGGCAAGCTCCGCGAGCTCGTCGAGCTGCTCGCCCCCTTCGGCATCCCCTGCCGCTCGCTCCGCGACCTCCCCGGGGCCGTGGACGTGGAGGAGACGGGCGCCACCTTCGCGGCCAACGCGGCCCTCAAGGCGGGGCAGCAGGCGGCGGCCCTCGGGGCGTGGGTGCTCGCCGAAGACAGCGGCCTGGTCGTGGACGCCCTCGGCGGTGCGCCGGGCATCTACTCGGCGCGGTTCTCCGGGCCGGTGCCCGCCGGGGCCACCGGCAGCACCGACGACCGCAACAACGCGCTCCTGCTGGAGCGGCTGGCCGGCCGGCCGATCCATGAGCGGGCCGCCCACTACGCCTGCCATGCGGCGCTGGCCGACCCGACGGGCGCGATCGTGGCCGTGTCGCAGGGCGAATGCCACGGCCTGATCGCGGCGGCCCGGCAGGGGACCGGAGGCTTCGGCTACGACCCGCTGTTCATCGTGCCGGAGTACCACCGCACGTTCGGCGAACTCGCGCCGGCGGTGAAGGCGGTGATCAGCCACCGGGCCCGGGCGATGCGGGCCATCATCCCCGCGATCGTCGCCCACCTCCGGGCCTGACGCCGGGGCCGCGGCGCGGGTTCCTCCCCGAAAGCCCCGGGCGGAAGCCCGGGGGTGACGCGGTCCACTCCGTGGACTCATGGATCGCCTTCCCGCGTTCCCCCGATACCCGCGGAGACAACCCGTCACCCCCCGGCTCCCGCCGGGGGCTTCTCGATTCTCGTCGCGCTCGATCTCCGTTCCTCCATCGGGCCCCAAGCACGAGGAGCAAGGGTGCGCCGTGTTACTACCGGGAGCACGATGTTGTTGACGTTGATTCGTTCTCGGCGTTCACTTTTTTGTGCGGCACAAGACCGTGCTCGCTGCCCGAATGTGTATCGATTTTCTCCCTCTCCCTCTGGGAGAGGGCTGGGGTGAGGGTGCTGGCTGGGGTGAGGGTGTTTTTCGTTGCGTCATCAGAAGCACCCTCACCCGGCCTGCGGCCGGCCTCTCCCAGAGGGAGAGGCGACAAGTCCCTTCGGGGCGCGGACTATGTCAACTATGGGATGCTCCCAGTAGTATCAGCTCACACGCGATCCTCACGCGTTCCTCCCCGAAATAGGGGTAGGGAGGCCCGGTTGGCCCGGGCCCCCCTCCCTCCGAACCGTGCTGGCGGGTCTCCCGCACACGGCTCTCCGGTTGATGGTTAC
>JBIJCJ010000041.1:0-22621 GCA_044344765.1 Pirellulales bacterium
GGCGGAACAATCTAATTGAGCCCAACTGAGCCGGGGTTAAAACCATTATTTGGGGAATTATTCCAAGTTGGAGCCAAGCCTCAAGGGCGACGGCGGTCTGCGGGACGCGCTTGATGCGATAGCGGAAAACTGTACAAACAGACACGCATGCCACTGAGTGGGAGCTGGGGCGTGGTGCGCGCTCGCAGCCATTCGCTGGGAGCATCGGCCGGTCATGTGCGGGCGAGCGGCTGAGCTATAGTTTACGCACGCAGGCCGAGGCCGAGCACGTCGCGGCAGTGGCGGATGCTGCGGGCCAGTTCGTCGCGCTGATGCCGGCCCGCGGCCTCGGCTTTGTCGCCGGCCGCCGGCGGCCGGTAGGGCTCGATGGCCCGCCCGCGGCGGGCGAGAGCGAGAAAGCCCGCGAAGTCTTCCGCCCGGGCGTCGGGATACGCCCGCCAGAACGCCGGATCGTAAATCGCAAACGGCTTGGCGAAGCCGGAGATCGTCTCGACGTGCACCGCCACGCCCGGACACCGCTTCTCGAGCAGGTCGCAGAGCGCGACGAGATCGGTGCAGCCCTCTCCCATCGCGGTCCACTGGCCCGTGATGCCCTCCGGCGTCTCCCAGAGCATCGTGTCGCGGAGGCTGGTGGTGACGACATACGGGGCGAGCCGGTCGAGGGCGGCGACGGGATCTTCGAGCGTCCAGCAGGCGTTGCCCGAGTCGAAGTTCACGCCCACGAAGTCCGGCCCCGCCTCTTCCACCAGCCGCACGAGCTCCCGCGACTGCATGTCGCCGGCGTGGTTCTCGACGGCGATCTTCACGCCGGCGTCGCGGGCCCGATCCCGCGCCGTCCGCAGCACGGCGACAGTGTCGGCGATCCGGGCCGCGATGCCGCCGGGCGTGAGCCGGTCGGCGTGGCTGCCGAGGATCACGCGGAAGGCCGGCGAGCCGAGGACCCGCGCCATGCGGATGCCGAGCGCCAGGTGCTCCTCAGCCGTGCCCCAGTCGCGCTTGAAGGTCGTGGACGTCGGGCAGATGCTCCACGACCCGAGCGCGACCGCGACACCGCGGTCGGCCGCGTACCGCCGGATGTCTTCGAGCTCCGCGTCGTCGTGCCGCCCTGCGAAGGGGCCGAGGTCGGTGATGAAGACCGAGTCGCAGCGGAGCTCCACGGCGTGGTCGACGAGCTGCCGCGCGTTCCACTTCATGGCGCGGACGGCGAAGTTGTCGTAGCCCAGTGGAATGCCGCGGCGGCGGAGCGGAGCGGCGCGGGCCGTGGCGAGAACGGCCGCGGCTGCGGCCGCGCCGAGGAACGCACGGCGCGGCGTTTTGGCCGCGGCCGTGACGTTCGCGAATCGCCCGGCGCTCACGGTCTGCATGTTCGCAAGGCTCCGGGCGAGATTACTGCCGCGGCTCGGGCTTCTCGATCCGGTAGAGGGCCTGCTCGGTGCGCAGGAACACCGCCCGCCCGACCGCCGCGGGCGTGGCGAAGATGGCGCCGTCGAGCTCGTTCGTGGCGAGCACCTCGGCCTGCCGGCCAGGCCGGAGCACGTAGGTCTTGCCCTCCCGGCTGCCGACATAGATCCGTCCGTCGGCAGCCAGCGGCGACGAACAGAAGTTGCCTCCTAGCCGCTCGGACCAGACAAGCTGGCCGGTCCGGGCGTCGAGGCAGGTGGCGATGCCCTTGTCGCTGACCATGTAGAGCTCGTCGCCGACGACCAGCGGCGACGGCATCGAGGGCACGGCCTTCTTCTCGCGCCACACGATCTCGGGCGGTGTCGTGCCGTCACCGAGCCCGAGCGCCAGCAGCTCCGGCTGCATGAAGCTCGTGCTCATGAAGAGCAGGCCGTGGGCGAACACGGGCCGGGGCACGATCGAGAAGCCGAGCTGCCCGTAGGCCCGCCTCCAGAGCTCCGCCCCCGTCGCTGGGTCGTAGCCGTAGATCCAGTCGGCGGCCGGCGAGACCAAGACGTCGCGGCCGCCGAGCGGGAGCACGAGTGGCGTGCCGTAGGCCTTCTTGAGCTGGGGGTCGTCGCGCAGCCGGCCGCCGCGGGGCGTCTGCCAGGCGATCTTCCCGGTCGCCGCATCGAAGGCGGCGATCGACTGCGTGTCGCTGCCGTCGAGGTGGACGATGAGCCGGTCCCGCCAGAGCACGGGCGTGCTGCCCGGGCCGTTCTCGTGGTTGATCCGCAGCTCGCGATTCGTCCATGCGACCCGCGCGGTTTCGGTATCGAGGCAGGCGGTGCCGAAGTCGCCGAAGTGGCAGTAGAGCCGGTTGCCGGCGAGCACCGGCGACGGCGAGGCGTAGGAGTTGAGGGCGTGGATCGGCTGCGGCTCGGCCACCGTGAGAAGCTCGACGTCGTGGACGATGCGGCCCGACTCTGCGTCCACGCCGAGGGCCTGCAGGCTCACCGGCCCCGAAGCCTTGATGGGCTGGTTGGATTTGCCGTTCAGCCGCCGCTGCCGCTCGGCTTCCATGAGCGGCTGCTCCACGGCCGTGGTCATCCACACGATCCCGCCGCCGATTACCGGCGACGACCAGCCGCGGCCCGCCAGCGGTGTCTTCCAGCGGACGTTTTCCCGTTCGCTCCAGGTGACCGGCAGGTCGTGGGCCGCGACGGCGTGTCCCTGCCCGTCCGGCCCGCGCCATTGGGGCCACGGGTCGGCGGCGGCCGCGAGCTGGGTCGCGACGGCGATGCATGCCGCGGTCACCAGGCCCACGACGAATCGGTCCGGGATACGGCCGAAGGCCATGCGGTTTGCAGTGGTCATGTCAGCGTGGTTCTCCGAGCACCACCTCGAGACGGACCTCGACGCCGGCTCGGACGACCACCACGGGCACGGTCTCGCGCGGCTTGTGCCTGCGGATCGCGCTGTCGAAATCGTCGAGTCCGGTGATCATACTCTCGCCGAGTTGCACGATCAGGTCGCCAGCCCGCAAGCCCCCCTTCTCCGCCGGTGAGTTCTTGGCCACACCCGAAATCGCGAAGCCCTTCGCCTCCGACTTGAAATCCGGGATGCTGCCGAAGAAGGGCCGAGCGTCGCCCCCCCGGGCCTTCTTCGATCCAGCCTGCAGATAGGCCGGCCGTTCGGGAACACGCGCGAGCTCCGTGACGAGTTCGGTGACCATCGTGGCCAGCCGCTCCATCCCCTCGTAATTGATCTTTTCGGGCGTGTCGGTCGGCCGGTGATAGTCGGGATGCGTGCCGGTGAACAGGTGGAGCACCGGAATCTTCTTGGCGTAGAAACTGGCGTGGTCGCTGGGCCCTGAACCGCCCGGCTGCTTGCGGATCGTCAACCTGCCGGCCGCCCCGAGCCGATCGACGAGCGGGCCGAAGACCGTGGCGGTATCCACGCCCTGGATGATGAGCTTGTCGTCCCGCATCCGGCCGACCATGTCGAGGTTCACCATCGCCACCGTATCGGTAAGCGGCACCGACGGATTGGCTGTGTAGTGCTCGCTGCCCAAGAGCCCAATTTCCTCTCCAGAGAAGGCCACGAAGACCAAACTCCGCGGCAACGGGCCGGCGGCGGCCAGCCGCCGTGCCACCTCCAGCATCAAGGCGGTGCCGCTGGCGTTGTCGTCGGCGCCGTGGTGCACGGCCCGGACATCCGGCGCCGCGGAGTTCGAGCCGCCATATCCGATGTGGTCGTAGTGGGCGCCGAGGACGACGGTCTCGGCTGCCTGGATCGCCGGACGATCCGCGGTCGCCTCCGCCCCGCTGCCGCGGAGCATCGCGAGCACGTTGCGGGTCTTGCCCTCTTCCCGCTCGATCGCGGCCTCGCCGCGGATCCGCCAGCCGTCGAGGACGACGCTCGCCGGCGTCAGCGACTCGTCGACTCCCTTCTGGATTTCCTCCAGGCCACGGCCGCCACTCCGCCGCACGACGTCGTCGAGCAGGCTGCGGCGGACGTGGAGGATCGGCTGCCTGGGCCGGCCGCCCGCCTGACCGACCCGGCTGAGTTCCATCAGCTTGTCGCCGTCTTTGTCGACGTCGTTGCAGAACACGATCCCGCCGACCTCGTGCTTGGCGGCGTTGGCCGCCTTGCGGGCCAGTGGCGCGTGCTGCGACGGCTTGTTGCCGTCGAAGACGCTGCGTGGATCGTCCTTCTGTGGCTCCTGCCGGAGAATGATCACGGCCAGCCCGCGGGCGGCCCCTTCGCGGCCGGCGAACGGTGCATAGTCGTCATATTTCTCCTGCGGCGCCGTGATGCCATAGCCGGCGAAGGCGAGGGGCAGGTCGAACGGCCCCGTCCCGCCGCCGGCCATTGGCGTGAAGTCTTTTCCCAGGAGGAGGGGCACGATTTCGGGTTCGCCGTCTGGCCGCGGCGGCCCGACCAGTTCGGCCCGATTCCGCTCCGCGGGGCCGAGCTTCGAACCCAAGGTGACGGCGAACGATTGAAAGGGCCCGTCGCCGACCAGTTTCGTGTCGAGTCCCATCTCGGCCAGCCGTGCGGCGATGTAGTCGGCGGCGGCATCGCCCCCCTTCGAGCCGGTGAACCGCCCTTCGCGTTCCGGGCTGGCGAGCCACTCGACGGATTCACGCAGCCGGCCTCGAGCGGCTCCGGACTGCGGATCGGGGCCATCGGCCGCCGGCTTCACGGCGTCGTCTGCCGCCTGGACCCCGGCCGCGAGGAGAAGAAGCACCCCGCAGCCCGCAGCCCACCAGCCGCCTCTCGAACCCCGGTGCAGCGATCGCCTGCCGGCCGAGCCGCGCCGATGGATGGCAGCGACGCTGCCGTGATCGATCCCGTCATCCGCCTCTGCGGTGAAAACGGCGGCCATGAAGTGGGCTCCCGCGGCGTGTTGCACGAGGACGATCCGATGGGCTCGCGACCGGCCCTAAACACCCGCCCTGGCCACCATGGGTTCGCACCAGCCGTGTGGCCGGATGCAACCGGATCACCCGGCAGGACGTCTTGGGGCCGCCGGCGCCGTCTGCTACCCTCCCCGCCCGAACCGTCCGTGGCCGCCGCAGCCTGCGGTGGCCGAATGGTTCCACAGTTTGCCGACCGGGAGGTCATCCCATGCCGTCGCGTGCCGTGTTCGTGTCGCTCGCCCGGGCGCAGATCGTCGTCGCGTTGGCCGTCGCCGGCCTGGCGGCCGCCGCCCGCGCCGACGGCGATGCCCGGGGCTTCGAGCTGCGGGTCGAGAGCGAACTGTTCGCCGACGGCGCCGCGCAACCGGTGGCCCGCAGCCTCACGCTCTTCCGCGCCGGCGTCGCCTGGGACTTCCTCGAGCTGGCTGCTCCGGACGACAAAGCCTCCGCCGGCGGCATGCGGCTCGCCGAGATCGTGCTCCACGACCCGATCCGCGAGCGGGTGGTGGTCATCGACCCGAACCGCGACGTCAAGACGCAGGTGGAGACGATCCGCCTCGAGCGGCTGAGCGTGTCGTTGGCGAAGTGGGCGCGGAGCGCCGACGACCGGCTCGTCCGCTGGGCGGGCGGCCCCGACTTTGGCGACGGCATCGCCGAGAAGGAAGACGCGCTGGAGCTGGTCGGTCCGCGGGTCCGCTATGCCGTGGCCTACGGTGCGGCGCCTTCCACCGAGGCGGCCGCCGCCTATCGGCGGTTCGCCGACACCGCGATCCTCCTCAAGGCCCTGCTGCACCCGGGCGGCATTCCTCCCTTCCCGCGGCTGGCGCTCAACCGGCGGATCGAGGCCGCCGGCGCGATCCCCGCCGAGGTGTCGTTGGAGATCGACCCGAAGCTGGCGCTCGTCGCCGGCAGGCCGAGCCGGCTGAAGTGCGTCCACAAGTCGCACCCGCGGCTGCTCACGGGCGACATCGCCCGGATCGAAGACGCCGAAGCGCACGTCGCGTCGGCCGCCGCGGTCGACGTCGCCACCTTCGTCGCCGACGGCACCGAGCCGGGCCCGGCCCCGCGGTAGCGCCTGCACTGGGATATGGCCGGGGTGCGGGGGCACGATCCCATGCTCCCTCTCCCTCTGGGAGAGGGCTGGGGTGAGGGTGCAGGGTATCCGCGCACCACATCAAGCACCCTCACCCGGCCTACGGCCACCCTCTCCCAGAGGGAGAGGGGAATTTCGCCGCACGCCATACGCCTTCCACGCTCCCTCACCCTCTGGGAGAGGCGACAGAGAGATTGCCCACCAGTTTTAAGAGATGCCGCGCGACCGGCATAACACGCGCTGTCGGTGCGGCGCCGTGCGGCGGCAAGAAAGTCTGCCTGACCGGACGATGTTTCCCTCGGCTCACAGCTTTCCCAATCCATCGACTCGCGACGCACGGGTCGGACGAGGAGGCGGCGATGGACGGGAGGGCGGCCGCTCGGGGGCGGCCGGGCCGACGGCGAGCGTTCGCGACGAAGCCCGCGACGCTCACGTTGACAGATGTACAGATGCCCCGCTACATTCATTCGACACCTATCATCCATCAGGAACGGAGGCTTTCGATGCTGGTGCTTTCCCGGAAACAAAACGAACGGATTCGGGTCGGGGACTCGGTGGTCGTGACCGTGGTCCGCGTCAGCGGCGACAAGGTGCGGATCGGCATCGAGGCGCCGGCGGACGTCCGCGTGCTGCGGGACGAGCTCGATGTAGAAAGCCTCGGCGCCGTGACCCTCGAGCCCACGGCGGAACTGCCGATTCCGCGGCTGTTCGGGTTCGCGGGCTGACGCGTGGCGCAGACCGCCGGCACTCGCCCTGAGCTCACGATGAAGCCGACGACGGAGCCGTCGCAGCCATCCGTCCGCCGGCGGCTGCGGCGGCTCGGGCTGGGTGCGGCGGTGGTGCTGGCCTGTGCCGTGACGGTGGTTGGCGGGCTTGTGCGGCACGAGCCGGCCTTCTACCGGAGTCGGATTGCGGCGGCTCTCGACGGGGAGCCGCCGCCGGAGAAGGTGCAGCAGGGGCGGCGGCTGGTGACGAAGCTCTCGGCCTTGCGGGCCGACTTCCTGCGGCCCGGTCCCTGGGAGGCGGTGATCACGGAGGCGGAGGTCAATGCCTGGCTGGCCACCGATCTACCGCGCAATCATCCCGGCCTGCTGCCGGCCGGATGCTCCGTACCCCGCGTGGCGATCGGCCCGCGCCGCCTGCTGGCGGGCGTGCGGGTCGGCGGCGCGACGCTCGGGAGCGTGGCCTCGCTCGACCTCGAGGTGGTGCTCCGCGAGGTGAACCAGCTCGGCATCGTGGTCACCGCCGCCCGCCTCGGCGCGCTGCCGCTGCCCAGCGGGCCGGCGACCCACGAGCTGGCCCGGCGAATCCAGGCGCTCGGCATGCCCACCGAACTGCGTCGGCTGGATGGCCGGCCAGTGATTATGGTCTACATTTCATCGACTCCCGCCGGCGGCGGGACGAGCCACCGGCTCGAGTCGCTGGCCCTCGAAGAAGGTACCCTACTCGTGGCGGGCGTCACCCGAGATGCGGCGCCGCGATCGGAACCACGGTGAACGGCCGCCACGGCCCACGGGAGCACGGACATGGCACGATTGCGATTTCTGGGGGCTGCGGGCGTCGTCTCGGGCTCGCGGCACCTGATCGAGACGGGCGGCCGGCGGGTGCTCGTGGACTGCGGCCTCTTCCAAGGGGAGAAGGAACTCCGGGAGCGGAACTGGGAACGCTTTCAGGTTCCCCCCGACTCGATCGACGCCGTCGTCCTCACCCACGGTCACATCGACCATTCGGGCTGGCTGCCGCGGCTGACGCGGGAAGGCTTCCGGGGGCGGATCTGGACGTCGCCGGCGACGGTCGATCTGCTCGGCATCCTGCTCTACGACTCCGCCAAGTGCCAGGCGGAAGACGCGATGTACGCCAACCGCAAGGGCTATGCGAAGCACCGGCCGGCGCTGCCGCTCTACGAGGAGCGCGACGTGGACCGCGTGCTGCGGCTGCTGGAGCCCGTGTCGCGGGAGGAATGGTTCGCGCCCGCCGCCGGGTTCCGCTGCCGGTTTCACGAGGCGGGGCACATGCTCGGCAGCTCGTTCCTCGAGGTGGAGGTGGCGGCCGACGCCCCGGGCCGCACGGCTCCCCATCGCGTGGTGTTTTCCGGCGACGTGGGCCGCTTCGACGCGCCGCTCTACAAGGATCCGATCTCGCCGCCGGCCTGCGATTACCTGGTCTGCGAGAGCACCTACGGCGACCGCGACCACACGCCGAGCCGGCCGCTCGACGAGCTCGAGGCGGCCACCAAGGAGGCGATCGCCCGCGGCGGCATGATGCTCGTGGCCTCGTTCGCCATCGGCCGCGCCCAGCAGCTGGTCTACCTGCTGCGGACGCTGATGGCCGCCGGCCGCCTGCCGGAGGTGCCCGTGTGGGTCGATTCGCCGATGGCGGTCGATGCGATGGAGGTGTTTCGCAAGCACGCGGGGGAGCACGACTTCAGCGAGGCGAAGATGCAGGGCGTCGCCGAGTCGCTCGCCAGCCCGTTCGTGCGGATGGCGAAGAACGCCGCCGAGTCGAAGGCGATCAACGCCCACGACGGCCCGGGCATCGTGATCGCGTCGAGCGGCATGATGAACGGCGGCCGCATCCTCCACCACCTCGCCCGCCGGCTGCCCGACCCGCGGACGACCGTGCTCGTGGCCGGCTTCCAGGCGATCGGCACCCGCGGCCGGTCGCTGATCGACGGCGCGCGATACCTGAAGATTCACGGTCGTGATATCCCCGTGAAGGCGGCGGTGCGGCGGGTCGATGCGCTCTCGGGCCACGCCGACCGGCAGGAGATCGACCGCTGGCTCGGCGGCATGCCGGCCCCGCGGCGGACGTTTCTCGTCCATGGCGAACCCCCGGCGGCCCGCGGCATGGCCGACTTCCTCCAGGAGCGGCGCGGCTGGCCGGTGCAGGTGCCGGCGATCGGCGATACTTTCGAGATGGAATCCTGACGGCATCCCGTCGGGAAACACGCAGGGAACAGGAGCGATCGATGGCAAAGAAGGCGAACGCGGAACGACCTGGCGACCAGGCGCCGAAGGCGTGCAACATCCTCCCCGACACCGTGCTCGGCAACGACGTGGCCCTCGTCGCCGAGAACATGGAGCGGATCCTGAGCTCGCCGAGCTACAGCCTCGCCCAGGAGGATCCAGCCCTCCTGCAGCGGGTCGAGATGCGGGGCGTGCGGATGCTCCTCGAGCTCGGGAAACCCGAGCTGGCCCTGCTGGCCGACAACATCCAGTCGACGGTGATCGTCTTCGGCGGCACGCAGATCGTGGAGCGGCCGGCGGCCGAGCGGCGTCTGAGCGAGGCGCGGCGGGCCGCCCAGGCGGCGCCCGGCAACCGGCGGCTGAACCGGGAGATCGAGCGGAGCACGCGGCTGCTGGAGTTCTGCCGCTACTACGACGACGCCCGGGAGTTCGCCCGCATCGTGTCGATCGACAACCAGTGCGAAGACCAGCGCGACTACGTGGTCGTCACCGGCGGCGGGCCGGGCATCATGGAGGCCGCCAATCGCGGCGCCTTCGACGTCGGCTGCAAGTCGATCGGCCTGAACATCAAGCTTCCCGCCGAGCAGCAGCCCAATCCGTTCATCACGCCCGAGCTGTGCTTCCAGTTCAAGTATTTCGCGCTTCGCAAGTTTCACTTCATCCTCCGCGCCGCGGCGGTGGTGCTCTTCCCCGGCGGCTTCGGCACGCTCGACGAGATGTTCGAGACGCTCACGCTCCGGCAGACGCACCGCATGCAGCCGGTGCCGATCATCCTCTACGGCCGCGAGTATTGGTCGAAGGTCATCGACTTCCAGCACCTCGCCGACTGCGGCGTGATCGCCGACCACCACCTCGACCTGTTCACCTACGCCGAGACGCCGGCCGAGGCCTGGCAGCAGATCCTCGACTTCCACTCCCGCACGCCGGCGGCGGTGGAGTAGCGGCGGGCTCGGCATGCAGTCCGCAGCTCACACGCCCGCTTCCGTTCCGGCCGCGGCCGCCGGCCGCGCGGCGTTGGTGATCGGCGGCACGGGGCGGATCGGGCGGGCCGTGGTGGCGGCGGTCGCCGCCGGCGGCCACGACGTGGCGGTGCACTGCCATGCGGCGCTGCCCGCCGCCCGCGAGCTGGCCGCCGCACTCGGCGGCCGGAGCCTCGCCGTGACGGCCGATCTCCGCGAGGAGGGCGCCGTCCGGGCGCTGGTGCACCGGGTGATCGACCACTTCGGTCGGCTCGACGCGGTCGTGGTGTGCGGCCGCCGCCACGTGCCGACGCCGCTCGACGACGTGACGGCGGCTGACCTGCGGGCGCACTTCGACGTCAACGTGGCGGGCGGCTTCGTCGTCGCCCAGGAGGCCGGCGCGGTGATGGTGGCGCAGGACACGGGCGGCGTGATCGTGTTCGTGGGCGGGGCGGAGGGCGAGACGGTCCGTCCCGGCGACGTGCCCTTCCTGGCCAGCAACGCCGCTCTCCCCGGCCTGGCCCACGGCCTGCAGGTCGAGTTCGCAGCCCGCAGCCCGCGGGTGCGGGTGTCGTGCGTGGCGGCGGGAGACGCCGACCCAGCCGCGATCGCCGCCGCGGTGATCAGACTCGTCGTGCCCGGTTGCCGGGAAGCCCGAAGCGCAAGCTGAGGGAATACGCGTTGCTCCACTGGAAACGGATCCGTATTCCCTCGGCTCGCGCCTCGGGCTTCACGGCATCGGGTTTCCGTCACCATCGGTGTCAAAGCCGACGGTGCGCGAGGATCGACGATCGGGCGGAATGATGCCTGTCCTATCGGCCTCGCCTCG
Source organism: Pirellulales bacterium (assembly GCA_044344765.1). Taxonomy (GTDB): domain Bacteria; phylum Planctomycetota; class Planctomycetia; order Pirellulales; family UBA1268; genus QWPN01. The sequence goes on from JBIJCJ010000041.1 coordinate 10,653, forward strand.
GGCTTCACGGCATCGGGTTTCCGTCACCATCGGCGTCAAAGCCGACGGTGCGCGAGGATCGACGATCGGGCGGAATGATGCCTGTCCTATCGGCCATCTGTGTCCTATCGGCCATCTGCATCGTCGCTTGCTGGTTGCCGGGAAGCCCGAAGCGCGAGCTGAGGGAATACGCGTTGCTCCATTGGAAACGGATCCGTATTCCCTCGGCTCGCGCCTCGGGCTTCACGGCAGCGGGCATCCGCCACGATCGGCGCCAAAGCCGACGGTGCGCGAGGATCGAGTGTGAGCCGGATGAGGATCCGTCCCTGAACTTTGCGGCGCGGCGGTCACGCCGCGGCCGCCTCCTGGGGCAGGCGGAGCGTGAACGTCGTGCCGACGCCCGGCGTGCTCTCCACCGCCACCGTGCCGCCGTGGGCCTGGACGATGTGCTTGACGATCGCCAGGCCCAGCCCGGTGCCCCCCTGCTGGCGGCTGCGGGCCTTGTCGACCCGGTAGAACCGCTCGAAGAGCCGCGGCAGGTGCTCGGCCGCGATCCCGCAGCCCTCGTCGCGAACGCGGAGCGTCGGGCCGGCGTCGCGGGCCGCCTCCAGCCACACCGTCTTGCCCGGCTCGCTGCACTTGATGGCGTTGTCCACGAGGTTGATGACCGCCTGCTCGAGAAGCGGGCCGTTGACGGTCGCGACCAGGTCCGACGGACAATCGACCACGAGCCTGATCGAGCGGTCGGCCGCCCGCGGCCGGCAGTCCTCGGCCGCGGCGGCGAGGATCTCCCGCAGCGGCCGCGGCTCGACCGGCAGCGTGCCCGTCCCCTCGCTCTGCTCGATCCGCGACAGCGCGAGCAGGTCGTCGATGATCGCCGCCAGCCGGTCGGCCTGCCGGGCGACGATCTCCAGGAACCGGCGGTTGTCCACCGGGTCGTCCGCCGCCCCGTCGAGCAGGGTTTCCACGAAGCCCTTGATCGAGGCCACGGGCGTCTTCAGCTCGTGCGACACGTTGGCGACGAAGTCGCGGCGGACGTTCTCCAGCCGCTGCACGTCGGTCACGTCGTTGAGCACGATCACCGCGCCCCCTTCGCCGGAGGTGTCGCGGAGGGCCGTGCCGCGGAGGCGGATGATGCGGTCGCGGACCCCGTGGATCACGAGGTCGTCCTCGACCGGATCGCGGCAGTCGATCGCCAGCAGGGCGAACCGCCGCAGGTCGGGATTGCGGATCACCTCCTGCAGCGGACGGCCGATGATCCGCTCCAGATCGACGTCGAGCAGGTCGGCGGCCGCCCGATTGATCCCCAGCACCCGCTGCCGGGCGTCGAGCGCGATCACGCCCTCGATCATGCTGCCGAGCACGGCCTGCTGCTGGGTGCCCTGCCGACCGATCGTCAGGCCGCTCTCGACGAGCTGCTCGCGGAGCAGGCCGAACGCGGCGGCGATGTCGGCGAGCTCCGCGAGGTCGGTGGCCGGGAGCGGGGCGTCCACCCGGCCGGCCGCGAGCTGCGCGGCGGCGTGCCGCAGCTCGGTCACCGGCTGCGCCGTCCGCCGGGCGACGGCGTAGCCGATCAGCGCCGCTCCGGCCGCACAGGCCAGGTGGCCGAGCAGCAGGCGGCGCTGCGCCCCCCGCAGCTCCGCATCGGCGGCGGTCGTGTCGGCCGTGAGGCTCACGATGGCCACGGGGGCGCCGGGCGGACCGTGGGGCACGGCCATCACCAGCGCACGGCGGCCCGAGGCGACGTCGAAGCGGGTGGCCGTCGCCGTTCGGCCCGCGGCGGCCTGCTCGAGCAGGTCGGCGACGGCAGGGACCGAGGCCGCGGGCCGCGCTCCGGCACCGGGTTCCGTCAGCCGCCGGCCCGCCGGATCGAACACTTCGACCGCGATGCCCGTGGCCGCCCGCAGGCCGGCGGTGGTGGCGGCGAAGGCGGCGGGATCGGTCGGGCGACCGGCGGCGTCGAGCAGCGCGGAAACGGCCGTCGCCGTGGCCTCGCACCGCCGTCGTTGGCCGCTGTCGGCGAACTCGGCCAGCCGCACGCTCGACAGCCAGAAGCCGACGACGAGCACGCCGATGACGAGCACGCACCAGCCCGCGAACAGGTGCCAGACGAGCCGGGTGCGGGGCATGGGACGTTGGGGTGCCGACGGCAAAATCCGATCACGCCCGGAACCGGTAGCCCACGCCGCGCACCGTCTCGATGTAGGAGCCGTGGGATCCGAGCTTCTTCCGCAGGCCGGCGACCTGGACGTCGACCGACCGCTCTGTGACAGGATAATCCTCCCCCTTCACCGCGTCGACGATCTGGGTGCGGGTGAACGCCCAGCCGGGGCGTTTCGCCAGGAATTGCAGCAGGGCGAACTCCGTGTAGGTCAGCTCGAGGGGCTTCCCCGCCAGCGTGACCTCGTGGCGGCCGGGATGGATCGACAGCTCGTGGACGTCGATCGTGCTCTCGAGCTCGGCCTGCCGCTGCGACTCGCGGCGCCGCAGCAGCGCCTTGACCCGCGCGGAGAGCACCCGCGGGCTGAACGGCTTGGGGATGTAGTCGTCGGCGCCGCGCTCGAGGCCCGCGATCATGTCGCTCTCCTCGCTCTTGGCGGTGAGCATGATGATCGGCACGTCGCGGGTCCGGCCCTCGGCCTTGAGCCGCCGGCAGACCTCGAGCCCGTCCACCGCCGGCAGCATGAGGTCGAGGACGATCAGATCGGGCGGCTCCCGGCGGGCCGCCTTGAGGGCGAGCTCGCCGCTGGCGACGCACTCGACCCGATAGCCCTCCTTGGAGAGGTTGTAGCGGACCAGTTCGAGGAGGTCCTCCTCGTCGTCCACGACGAGCACCCGGGGCGGGGACTGGTCGGCTCCGCCCTTGGACCGTGCAGAAGGATGGTTCACGTGCTCGTCGGCCTCCAGGATTCCACACGCCGTCATCGACCGCTCGCCTCGCCTCCGTGCCGCCGGGCCGTGCTCGCCCCCGCCGGCACGCAGATTATGTCGCCCGGGCCGCCCGGGGCCGGCGTTAGTTTTCCGTGAGCGCGGCCCGTCAGGAAAGCAGCAGTTCGACGTCCTCGGCCGTCAGGCTGGCGATCATGCTGTCGTCGGCCCGGACGATCGACTCGGCCAGTTCCCGCTTGCGGTCCTGGAGGGCGACGATCTTCTCCTCCACGGTATCGCGGGCGATGAGCCGGTAGGCGAAGACCCGCCTGGTCTGGCCGATGCGGTGCGCCCGGTCGATGGCCTGGGCCTCGACGGCGGGGTTCCACCACGGGTCGAGGATGTAGATGTAGTCGGCCGCGGTGAGATTCAGGCCCTGCCCGCCGGCCTTGAGGCTGACGAGGAACAGCCGGCAGTCGGCGTCCTCCTGGAAGCGGGTGACGCGGGCCTGTCGATCGGTCGTGCGGCCATCGAGGTATTCGTAGACCACGCCGCGCTGGTCGAGCTGCCGGCGGAGGATCGCCAGGAAGCTGGTGAACTGGCTGAACACGAGCACCTTGTGCCCCTCGTCGAGCACTTCGTCGAGCTGCTCGAGCAGCGTCTCGAGCTTGGCGCCCGGATCGTCGAGCAGGGCGGGATCGACGAGCCCCGGATGGCAGGCCGTCTGCCGCAGCCGGAGCAGCGCCTCGAGGACCGCGATCCGCGAGCGGCCGATCCCCATGCGGCCGATCCGTCCGGCGAGCTCCTGGCGGAAGTGGTCCCGCAGGTCGTCGTAGGCCTTGCGCTGGGCCTCACCGAGCTCGACGAACAGCGTCTGCTCCGTCTTCTCCGGCAGGTCGGAGAGCACCTGGGCCTTGGTGCGGCGGAGGAGATAGGGGCGGACCGCCCGGGCCACCACCTCGGTGCTGCCGCGGCCGTCGGCGAGAAACTTCCGCAGCCGGGTGGCGCTGCCGAGCTGGCCGGGGTTGAGGAACTCGAAGATGCTCCACAGCTCGCCGATGTGGTTTTCCACGGGCGTGCCGGTGAGGGCCAGGCGGTGGCGGGCCCGCAACAGCCGGCAGGCCTTGGCCGCCTGGCTGGCGGCGTTCTTGATCGACTGGGCCTCGTCGAGGACCACGTAGTCGAACTCCGTCTCGCGATGGGTCACGATGTCGCGCCGCAGCGTGCCGTAGGTCGTGATCACGATGTCGTGATCGGCGACGGCCCCGGCCTCGGCCCGCGCGTTGCCGGTGTGGTTGAGAACCCGCAGCTGGGGCGCGAACCGCCGCGCCTCCTCGATCCAGTTGAACACCAGGCTCTTGGGCACGACCACCAGCGACGGCCGGTGGACGACGCCCGATTCCTGCATCACCGCCTGGCGGCGGACGAACATGGCGAGCACCTGGATCGTCTTGCCCAGGCCCATGTCGTCGGCGAGGCAGCCGCCCAGCCCCATCCGCTCGAGGAACGTCAGCCAGCCCAGGCCCTCCCGCTGGTAGTGCCGCAGCGTCCCCTGGAATCCCTCCGGCTCGTCCTCGGCCGTGGGCCGTTCGCCGCGGGCCAGTTCCTCGCGGATCCGCTCGAAGGCCTCGTCCACGTGCGACTGCGGCTGGCCGGCGAGCAGGGCGTCGAGCAGGGCCACCTGGATGCGGCCATACCGCAGCCGCCCGTCGTGCTTCTGGGCCAGGGCCAGCATCGGCTCGAGCTGCGCGGCGAAGGCGTCGGGCAGGATGCCGAGCGAGCCGTCCGGCAGTTCGACCGACCGTCCGCCCCGGGCCAGCGCCTCCAGCAGCGCGGGCAGTTCCGCCGACACGCCGCCGAAGTCGATCGCGGCCGAGAGCTCGAACCAGTCGATCCCGCTGGTCACGTTCCAGGAGACGCTGCCGGCGGGCCGGTAGCGGCGGCCGGCGACTTCGACCGCCCAGCCGGCCGCGGCGAGCTGCGCCACCGAGGCGTCGAGGCGGTTGCGGGCGATCTCCACGTGGTGCAGCACCTCGGGGCCGTCGAGGGCCGTGCCCCGGGCTGCGGTGGCGCCATGCCGGGGGAGAACGCCGAGGGCCTCGCGCTCGGCCGCCCGATCGCGGCGCACGAAGATCCGCCGGGTCGTGTCGGCCGCACCACCGGCGGGATCGTCGGCGGCGATCTGCAGGCCCGCGTAGTCGAACCAGATCGTGCCGGCCATCTGCACCCGCGGCTGGGCGCGGCGGCGTGCCGGCCGGCCGACCGGCGCGGCGGGCTCCTCGGCGTCGTCGGCGATCGCGGGCGTGTCGTCGAGCACCAGCCGGGGTCGGGGCGTTCCCGATTCGATCCGCCAGCCCGTCCAGGCCGGGAGCACCAGCCGCGGGACGTCGGCCAGCGACGCCAGCCGCTCGATGAGCCCGTCGATCTGGCCGCCCGCCACCTCGATCGGGCCGCGGCGTTCGAACTGGTCGATCCAGCCGATCGCCGTGCCGCCCGCATCCGGCAGCGCGAGGGTGGCGATCCGGTCGGCGAACACGACGAGGCCCGACTTGAGAATCGCCCGCGGCTCCTGCAGGTCTTTGCGTTGGCTGCCGCGGACGAGCATCCCGCGGAGGGTGGCCTTGGCGGGGCGGGGCGGCGGCGCGTCTTCGTCGAGCGGGTCGCGCTTGCGGGCGGGACGCAGGTCGTCGTCGTCGGGCTCGACCACGAAGGCGAACTCCCAGGCCCGGCCGCCGTCCCAGACCAGCGGCACCACCTGCTCGGGCGCGCGGCGCGGCTCGGGCTGCACGATCAGCCGGCCGGTCTCGCAGAGCGTCGCCAGGTGCGCGGCCGCCGACCGCGGGCTGACGACGATCCGCCCGATGGCGCGGCGCTCGAGCGGCTCTGCGAAGGCGTTCTCGGCGACCGCGGTGGCGCCGACGAGCTGCTCCACGAGCCGGCGCTCGGCCGCATCGAGCGTGTCGAGCTCCACCTCCCCCGGGCCAATGACCACCGGTCGCGGCCGGCCGGTGGCGTTGCCCGCCACGTCGAGCTGCATCCGGCACGGCACGAGCACGGCGGCGCGGGCGTCGGTCGACGCGGCGAGGTCGAGGAGGAAGACGAGCGCCCCGCCGGTTCGCCGGGCGTCGGGAATCTCCAGGCTCGCCGACCGCAGGGCCGGCTCGACGAGCCGCCGCCGTTCATCGAGCTCCGCCGCCCAGGCGGGCAGCCGCTGGCCGGCGCGGCGCTGCGCGGCCTCGGCCGTGGCCGTGGGCAGCGTTCGCACCCGCGGTCCGCGGACGGGCGCGGGCGGATCTTCGTCCGCGGCGGCATCGTCCGGCTCGGTATGCGAGCTGCCGTCCTCGGCCACGATGTCGAGGGCCACGGGCGTCTGTTCGTGGATGCCCGAAAGCAGGCCGCGGCGATCGACCTCCAGGAGCACCGCCGCGAGCACGGCGCAGGGGCGGCCCTCGCGTCCGGCGGGAGTCGAGCAGCGGGTTTCGAGCGTCATCCCGCCGCGGCGATGGGCCGACAATTCGAGCAACACCTCGTGCTCCTCTTCGCCTTCGGCGACGGTGGCCCGCACCTGGCCCACCCGCGGGCAGGCGACGGAGGCGGGCACGATGCCGCGGGCCTTGGCCACGTCGGCGGGAGCGAAGAGGTGGAACAGCCGCTTTTCGAGGGTCTTCATGCTGCCGGGTCGCGCGGGCGGACGGATGGTGGGGCTGCGCGCGAGGCCGACGGAGGCGGAGGGCGCAACACGCTGTTGTACCCCGCCCGGTGCCCTCGTGGCGAGGGGCGGTGTTTCAGCGGCGGTCGCCCGGCGGCCGCGGCCGCCGATGCCCCGGAGGATGAGCACGTGGAACAACTGGGTCGGCGTCGCCCTGAGATCCTTCATCAAGGTGCTCGTTCCAACCAGTCGCCGGATTCCAGTTCCCGGGTATCGGGCCGGCCCCTGCTGCAGCGCCCAGCACCGGCAGCACGAACGTCCGGACGTACATGCTGACCTCAGTGAGCGATCGCGGCGCGTCATCGATGCTCATCCGCGACAGATAGGCGTTCCACTGCCGCTGCTTGTTTTTATCGCCGCTGAATGCCTCAGAGAGCCCTGTTGGCGTGCCGGCGGGGAGCGGGGTGTTCCTTCGCTCAAAGGTTGTCCGCAAGGCGCGGGCGAGCGTCTCGCCGCTGAACTCGAAGCGTCGGCTGATCAGGAACACGTCGTGGTAGTCTTTCATCCGGCTGTTGATGATGCCGAGTTTGCACATCGCCTCGACCTTCTCGGCGATGGAGGTCTCGGGAGGGTACGCGAGGATGCTCGGCGCATCGTGGCCAAGCAACGTCGGGAACAAGCGATCCGCGGCCGCCGGCGTGACCGCGTCTCCGAATCCGACGTCGATACGGACCGTGATGGGCACATGCGCGAGGTATGCCGTCAAGGTGACGCGAACACCATCGTAGTCCTGCTCCTCGCGGATCTTCTCTGCGGAGATGCTATTAGGGGCAAAACGGAGCCCGTCATCGACCTCAACCGAGACAATGTTGCGAATTGCATCGGCGACCACGGACAGCGATGGGGGGCCGTGACCGAGGAAGTCGACGTCCTTGGTTGGGGCGGCTGCGGGGCGGTGGTCACAACAGCGACTCCAGGTACGGTCGCATCACCGTCGCGACGCGGTCGGTCTTGGCCGCGGCCACTATGTCGTCCATGGCGGCCTTCTTCTGTCGCCAAGCATCGCGCATCGCTTCAATCGCCACATCGACGCCGATCGTGTTCCGGTATTTGAAGCAATCGGCGATGGTCTTGGCGACGGTGGTGACCTTGATCTCGACGCCGTCGAGTTTGATCGTCTCGACGCCTTCGGAGAGGGCCCGGCCGGACGCTCGCACCGTGCGGATGGGCGGGTAGTTGATGGACGGCTTCCGGGCCTTGCGATCGATCATGATCCAGACCTCGAACGGGTTTTGGGTGGTGAGGTGGTGCAGTCGGAGGGCTGTGAGCAGGCAGAGCGTCGCCCGCGGAACCCGGGTGGCAACTTCGATGACGCTGTCGTGTTCGCTCATTCGAGGCTTTGCTGCCTCGTAGACGCCTCGGGACCGCTGAACGAGGAGACCGCGGTCGACCAGGCGCTTGAGGTGCATGCGGTGGATGCCGAGCCGGTCGAACTCGGTGCCACGCACGATCCGCTTTTGACGGACCAGTTCGAGCACGCGTTGGGCTTGGGTTCCAGCAGTCATGGCTGTGACGCATTGTCGGCTATTGTTTATTCAAGCCGACATCTTATCACACGAGGGCCGACGGCCGCTGCATCAGCGGCTTTTGACGGCGGCGACGAGTTCGAGCACGTTCTCGACCGGCGTCTGCGGGAGGATGCCGTGGCCGAGGTTGAAGATGTGGCCCGGCCGGCCGCCGGCGCGGTCGAGCACCTCGTGCACGCGGCGGCGGACGGTGTCGCGGTCGGCCAGCAAGACGGCCGGCTCGAGGTTGCCCTGCACCGCGCGGTCGTGGCCGATCATCTCCCAGGCGGTGTCGAGGTCGATCCGCCAATCGACGCCGATCACCGAGCCGCCCGCCTCGCGGAGCAGCGGCAGGAGCGCCGGGTTGCCGGTCGCGAAGTGGATCACCGGCGCCCGCCGGGCCGCCGCGGCGATCGCCGTGCGGGCGTGGGGCAGCACGTAGCGGCGGTAGTCGTCGGGGCCGAGGCAGCCGACCCAGCTGTCAAAGAGCTGCACGGCCTGGGCGCCGGCGTCGATCTGGGCCTCCAGGTAGCGGCTCACCGCCCGGGCGAGGCGGTCGAGGAGATCGTGCCAGGCCGACTCGTGGCGGTACATGAGCGTTTTCGTGTGCAGCCAGGCGCGGCTCGTGCCCCCCTCGATGCAGTAGCTCGCCAGCGTGAACGGCGCGCCGGCGAAGCCGATCACGGGGATCGAGTCGGGGAGGCCGGCCCGCGTGGCCCGCACGACGTCCATCACATAGCCGAGGCGGTCCACGTCGGCCAGTTCGCGAACCCTGGCCAGATCGGCCGGCTCGCGGACGGGATTGTGGATCACCGGCCCTTCGCCCGCCGTGAACTCCAGGTCGAAGCCCATCGGCTCGAGGATCGGCAGCAGGTCGCTGAAGATGATCGCCGCGTCAACGCCGAGCCGCTCCACCGTGGCGATCATCACCTCGGCCGAGAGCCGCGGGTTCTTGCAGAGCTCCAGGAACCCGACCTTCGCGCGGACCGCCCGGTATTCGGGGAGGTAGCGGCCCGCCTGCCGCATCAGCCACACCGGCGTCCGCTCCACCGGCTCGAGCCGGCAGGCCCGCATGAAGAGCGACTGGCTGCGGGGGTCGGGACGAGGGCCGGCGGCGGGGGTAATGGAGGGCACGGGCATGGCGCGGTGGGGGGACGGAGGCCGCGGCCGAGCCGCGGCGTGGGTGGTCAGTATACGCCGCGGCGGCCGGACGATCGGCCCGTTGGCTGATCGTGTGGCCTTTGATGAAGTCAAAGGAGTGGACGGCGTCACCCCCTCGCTTCCGCGAGGGGCTTCCGGGGGATGACGCGCGGGGCAGGTGAAGTGATGCTCCTCCGCTGGCTGGGGCTCGCTTCCGCGAGGGGCTTCCGGGGGATGACGCGCGGGGCAGGTGAAGTGATGCTCCTCCGCTGGCTGGGGGCTCGCTTCCGCGAGGGGCTTCCCGGGGATAACGCGCGGGCGTGACGACGCTGCAGAAGCCCGCGGCTCGGGTAGGCTAGACCTATAGGCTGCCCACCGTCGTCCGCCGTGCGGAACCATCGATGACCGCGTTTCTCTCCGGCATATCCGTGTTCTGCTTCGCCGCCAGCTACGCGGTGGCCCTGGCCTGTGAGGCGTCGCGGCTGGTGTTTCGCTCGGGCGTGCGCGGTGCGGTGATGGTGGGCTTCGCGGCGGCCGGGCTCCTCGCCCACACGCTGTTTCTCGGCTGGCGGGCGGCCACCGAGGCCGCCCTGCCGCTGTCGAGCCCGTTCGACTGGTACCTGCTGGCCGCCTGGCTGCTCGCCGCAGGCTACCTGTACCTCACGGCGACCAATCCGCGGACGCCGGTGGGGCTGTTCATGCTGCCGGTGGTGCTGGCGCTGGTCGGCGCGGCACAGGCTTCGAGCCGGGTGCCCTTCCCGCAGAGCCCCGCCACGCAGGTCTGGGGCGCGATTCACGGGAGCTTCAACCTCGCCGCCAGCGTGGCGGTGGCGCTGGGCGCGATCGCGGGGCTGATGTGGCTCATCCAGGCCGGCCGCCTGGCCCGCAAGCAGCCCCCCCTGGCCGGCTTCCGGATGCCGAGCCTGGAGCGGCTCGCCGCCGTCACGGCCCGCACGCCCGCGATCGCCGCCTGGACGGCGGCCGCGGGGTTTGCGTCGGGGGTCGTGCTCAACGCGGTTAATCGGCGCCGCGGGATGCTCGAAACGGTGCCGTGGTCCGATCCGGTCGTGCTTCGCATGGCCGCGGTCGTGGCCTGGCTGATCATTGCCGACGCCCTGGCCGCCGCGGCCCGCCGCCGGCCCGACGGTCCGCGGACGGGCGCCCGCCTGGCGGTCGCGAGTCTCGCCGTGCTGGCGGTCTCGATCCTGTGGGGCGTGCTCGGCCCGTCCCGCCACGGCCAGCCGCCTGCCGCCCCCGCGATCGGCGAGGCCGCCCCATGACGCTCGCACTGGTGGGAGGCACGCACCGCACGGTGCCGCTCGACCTCCGCGAGCGGCTGGCCTTCTCGGCCGACCAGGTCGCCGAGGCCCTGGCCCGGTTTCGCGACCGCTTTCCCGGCCGCGAGGCCGTGCTGCTTTCGACCTGCAACCGGGTCGAGTTGTACGCGGCCGGTTCCGCCGGCCCGCCGCCGGCGGAGCAGATCGTGTCGTTCCTCGCGGAGTGTCGCGGGATCGAGCCGGCGTCGCTCGCGCCCGTCTTGGCCCGCGAGCACGACGAGGCGGTCGTCCGCCATCTCTTCGGCGTGGCGTCGGGCCTCGACAGCATGGTGCTCGGCGAGCCGCAGATCCTGGCCCAGGTGAAGCAGGCCTGGGCGCTGGCGCAGGAGTGCCGCACGAGCGGGCCGCTCACGGCCGGCCTCTTCCAGGCGGCCCTGCGGACGGCCAAGCGGGTGGCCACGGAGACGGCGCTGGGCCGCGAACGGGTTTCGATTCCGAGCGTGGCCGTGGCCGACTTCGCCCGCGGCGTGTTCGAGCGGTTCGACGACAAGCGGATCCTCTTGCTTGGCGCCGGCAAGATGGCGGCCGAAACGCTCCGCTACCTGCGGGAGGCCGGGGCCCGCGACGTGACGGTCGTCAACCGCACCGCCAGCCGGGCGGTGGAGCTGGCGGCCCGGCTCGCCGCGCGGCCGGGGAGCTTCGCGGAGCTGGAGGCGGAGCTGGCTGCCGCCGACCTCGTGGTGAGCACGACCGGGGCCACCGAGCCGGTGGTCACCGTCGAGCTCTTCGCGCGGGTGGAGGCCCGCCGCGACGGGCGGCCGCTGGTGGTGCTCGACCTCGCCGTGCCGCGCGACTTCGATCCGCGGATCGGGGAGCGGCCGGGCACCTGGCTCTACTGCATCGACGATCTGGCCGCGGCCTGCGCGGCCAACCGCACGAGCCGGCAGCGGGAGCTGCCGGCAGCGCTGGCGATCGTGGACGACGAGGCGCGGCGGTTCATGGGCGATCTGCACCACCGCTCGACGGCGCCGGTCATCGAGCAGCTGCGGGCCGGTTGGAACGAGACGGGCGCGGCGGAGTTGGAGCGGCTCTTCCGCCGTCTGCCGGGGCTCGGCGAGGAGGAGCGGGCGGAGATCCGCCAGGCCTTCGAGCGCTACGCCGCCAAGCTCCTCCATCCGCCCCTCTCGTCGCTCCGCGACGAGAGCCGTTCGGGGCCGCCGCACGGCCTGCTCGACGCGCTCAAGCGGCTCTTCAAGCTCGAGGAGTGAGCGGGCGGGGGGGCTGCGTGGCCATGCGGCCAAAGCCGACCGTGGATGTCCGCATGCCCGGGTGCCGCGTGCCGACCGTGAATGTCCGCATGCCCGAGTGCCACGTGCCAACCGTGAATGTCGGCATGCCCGGGTGCCGTGAAGCCCGAGGCGCGAGCCGAGGGAATGCGGATCGGTTTCCGGTGCCGCGGTGCGTATGCCCTCAGCTCGGGCTTCGGGCTTC
>JBIJCJ010000184.1:0-6729 GCA_044344765.1 Pirellulales bacterium
CGGCAGCCAGGCCGGCCACCGACAGGGACTCGCACCCTGCTGGTTCAGTACACTTGCAATCGCACAGCCCCCGGCGGGAGCCGGGGGGTGACGGGTTGCCCGGCGGATTTCGTGGGAACGCGGAAACGCGATCCACGAGCCCACGGAGTGGTCCGCGTCACCCCCTCGCTTCCGCGAGGGGCTTCCGGCGAGCAACGCGCGAGGATCAAGTGAGCGCCGGTACGAGTTCTCGCGCTGAGCGGCGAATCGCCGCAACGCTCGCGATCCTCGATCGGAGCCGGCGCGAACACAGAGAGCGACGCAACTCCTACGGCGACTTCACGCACCGGAATCCGATGTGGTTGGTCGCGCTCGAGATCTCCCCCTTGCCGCGGGTGCCCACGATGTAGCGCGAGCAGTATTGGTCCGAGCAGAGGAACGAACCGCCGCGTTGCACCCGCTTCGGCTGTCCTGGCTCCTGCGGATCGAAACTGTCTTTCGGCCCCCGGGGATCGACGGCGACGCGGCTGCCTTCGGGGCCGGCGTCGCGCGCGTAGGTGTCGGGCCGATACCAGTCGGCACACCACTCCCAGACGTTGCCCGACATGTCGTGCAGGCCGTAGGCGTTCGGCGGAAAGCGGCCCACAGGGGCGATGCCGGCGAAGCCATCGGCGGCGGTGTTCTCACCCGGAAAGCGGCCCTGCCAGGTGTTCGCCATCCACCGGCCAGCGGGCCGGAACTCGTCGCCCCAGGGGTAGGTCGCGCCGGCGCGGCCGCCGCGTGCGGCGAACTCCCATTCGGCCTCGGTCGGCAGCCGCTTGCCCGCCCAGCGGGCGTAGGCTTCCGCGTCTGCGTAGGCCACGTGCACCACAGGCGCGTCGCCGAGGCCTTCGAGATCGCTGCCCGGCCCGGTCGGCCTCCGCCAGCAGGCGCCCGGCACGTAGGCCCACCAGCGGAGGTGGGCGATGCCACTCGGGTCGCGGAGCGGCACCGGCTCCGTCGGCGGCGTGAACACGATCGATCCAGCCACGAGGTTCTCCGGCGGAGCGCCGGGGAAATCCTCGGCCCGCGGCGGCCGCTCGGCGACGGTGACGTAGCCGGTGGCCTGCACGAACGCCGCGAACTGGTCGTTGGTGACCTCGGTGGCGTCCATCCAGAAGCCGGCCAGGCGCACGCGATGGATCGGCCGGGCGTCGTTCATCGGATCGTGGCCACCGAAGGGGATGCGCCGCGGATCCGCGCATCCCATGGAGAACTCGCCGCCGGGCACCCACACCATGCCGGGCGGTGGCGTTCCCGCCGAGACAGCCGGCCCCGGCATCGTGGGGCCGAAGGCGGGCGCCGCCTGTCGGTCGCCCAGTTGCCGCACGGCCCAGGCCATGGCCGCGAGGACCGCGGCCAGGGCGAGCCAGCCGAGGGAACGGCCGGAGGAGACGCGAATCCCGGCGCCGGTCACTCGACGGCCCGGCCGGGCGCCGCACCAGCGCCCGCGGCGACCTCTCGCGTTGCCGGCCGTGCCGGCGGACGCTTCGTCACGGTGACGTGCGAAGCGAAGATCGTGCCCGCCCCGGCGGTACCCTCGCCACTCCACAGCCGCCCTTTGACCTCGATGGCGTCGCCCGGGCTGACCAGATCGAGCCGCGCGGCATCGACGGAGACGACGGCGTCTTCGGCGAGCGTGAAGGTCAGTCGCCGCACCCGGCCTGCGTCCACCCGAACGATGAGCACTCGCGACTTGAAGCTCACGACCGTGGCGATGATGGGGTCAGACCTTCCGGGCTCCACGGCCTGCGGCGTGAAGTCGGCGGCAGGGGTGACGATCGTCAGGGCCCGCAGCGGCTCGGTCGCCCGACCCCGCTCGTCGACGGTGGCCCGCATCCACACCGCCATGCCGGGCTGCAGGGCGGCGCTGGTCGCAACGCCCGTGACCTTCAGATGCGACACGCCGGCCGGATGGAGCTGGGCGAAGAACGGGGCCGCCCCGCCGCCGGCTGCCTTGTCGAAGAATGCCACGACCCCGCCGGCGCGGCCGCCGCTCGCGGCCTGCACCACGCCCGCATGGTCACCCTCCGGCAGCCTGTCGATCAGCAGCCTGTTGTTCTCGACGGTCTCGGTGATGGCCTTGTTCGTGCCCCGGCAGTGGCCCATGTTCCACATGTACTCGTAGCTGCGCTGCAGCTGGGCCGACTTGAAAAACGTGCCCCACTGGATCGTTCCGTCGGCCGCCACGGGCGGCAGGCTCGCCGGGGCGTGGTCGTACGGGTTGTAGCGCTGGGCCCACGATTGCCCGGCGATGATGGCGACGAGGACGGCAGCCAGGGGAACGACGAAAGAGCGTGGCACGGCGGCGAACTCCAGGGAACGGATGACTCCCTGAACAATAATTCGCCTCGCGCGGCCAGGCAAAATAAACGGTCCGCTCGGGAGCCTTTTGTGCCGGCCATGCGGCCCCTGACGGCCGCAAGACCGGCATGACCAGCTTGACCGGACCCAAAATTAAAGCCCGCCGGCACTACAGTCCCTCGGGCTCGCCGTTGATCGTCGCCACGTCGCCCGCGGTCTCTCCCGCCACCGTGGTCTCGGAGATCTCGCCGCCTGGTGCGGCCGCCTCGAGCAGCGGGAACTGCCGCGCCAGGAGGTTCTCCCGGTCGAGACGGAGCGACTCGAGCGCCTCGGGCCGGACCCGCACCTCGGCTGACTGGAACGTGTTGAATCCCGTGCCGGCCGGAATCAGGTGGCCGAGGATCACGTTTTCCTTGAGCCCCACGAGGTTGTCGATCTTGCCTGCGAGAGCCGCCTCCGTGAGCACCTTCGTGGTCTCCTGGAAGCTTGCGGCCGAGATGAAGCTCGAGCTCTGCACGCTCGCCTTCGTGATCCCGAGCAGCTGCGTGCTCGCGGTCGCCGGCTTGGGCTTGCCGCCCTTCGCCGGCGTGCCGCCGAGGGTCTCGATCTGAGCGTTCGTCTGCTGGAGCACGTCCTTGGGCACGACGGAGCCGACGGCGAACTCGCTGTCGCCCTTGTCGGTGATCCGCAGGCAATTGGCCAGCCGCTCGTTCGCCTGGCGGAAGTCGTGCTTGTCGAGCACGCTGCCGGGCAGGAGGCTCGTGTCGCCGACCGTCTCGATCTTCAACTTCCGCAGCATCTGCGAAACGATGATCTCGATGTGCTTGTCGTCGATGTCCACCCGTTGACTGCGGTAGACGTTCTGAATCTCGCGGACGAGGTACCGCTGCACCTCTTCCTCGCCCGAGATCCGCAGGATGTCGTGCGGCACGAGCGGGCCGTCCACGAGCGCCTCGCCAGCCTTGACGTAGTCGCCGGCGTGTACCCGGAGGTGCTTGCCGTGCGTCACGAGGTGCTCGCGCTCGATGCCGCTCTCGTTCTTGACGACGATCGTCCGCTTGCCGCGGCGCTTCTCGCCCAAGAGCTCCACCTTGCCGTCGATCTCAGCCATGATGGCCGGATCCTTCGGCTTGCGGGCCTCGAAAATCTCGGTCACGCGGGGCAGACCACCGGTGATGTCCTGCGTGCCCGACGCCTCGCGCGGCGTCTTGGCCAGCACGTGGCCGGCCGCGACTTTCTCGCCCGGCGCGACCTCGATGTAGGCCTTCTCGGGCAGGTAGTAGAAGTCGAGGATCTTACCCGACTCGTCCTCGAGAACGACCTGCGGGTGATAGACACCCTTGTGCTCCATGACCATCCGCCGCGTGTGGCCGCTGGGATCTTTTTCGACGCGGAGCGTCTCGCCCTCGACCACGTCCTCGTAGCGAACCTTGCCGGCCACTTCGGAGAGGATCGGGATCGAATGCGGATCCCACTGCACGAGCACCGCCCCGGCCTTGACCTCCTCGTTGTCCTTGACTTTGAGGATCGCGCCCGCCGGGATGTCGAACTTCTCCAGCTCGGACCCCTTGGCGTCCACGATGGCGATCTCGCCGTTGCGGGCGAGGACGACCTGTTCGCCCTGCTCGTTCTGCACGGTGCGAAGCCGCGTGAACTTCACGGTGCCGGCCCGCTTCGCCTTGCTCTCGCTCTCTTCGATCGCCCGCTGGCCCACGCCGCCGATGTGGAACGTCCGCATCGTCAACTGCGTGCCGGGCTCGCCGATGCTCTGAGCGGCGATGATGCCCACCGCCATGCCCTCCTCCACGAGCGAGCCCGTGGAGAGATCCATGCCGTAGCACAGCCGGCAGACGCCCAGCGGCGCCTCGCAGGTGAGCGGACTACGAACCTGGATCTTCTCCAGGCCCAGTTCCTCGATCTGCCGCGCCATCTTCGGCGTGATCAGCTCGTCCTCGTGGACGATCACGTTCTCGGTGATCGGGTTGACGATGTTCGCCCGGCTGACACGGCCGCGGATGCTGTCGGCGAGGCTCACCTCGACCTTCTCGCCGCGGTAGATGACCATCTTCGTGATTCCCTGCGTCGTGCCGCAGTCGTGCATCGTGACCACCACGTTCTGCGCCACGTCGGCGAGCTTGCGGGTCAGATAGCCCGAGTCGGCGGTCTTGAGCGCCGTGTCGGCCAGCCCCTTGCGGGCGCCGTGGGTGGAGCTGAAGTACTCCAGCACCGTGAGCCCTTCGCGGAAGTTCGCCTTGATCGGCGTCTCGATGATCTTGCCCGACGGCTTGGCCATCAGGCCGCGCATGCCGGCCAGCTGCCGGATCTGCTCGACGCCGCCGCGGGCGCCGGAGTGGGCCATGAGGAAGATCGGGTTCACGTAGCCCGACCGCCGCCGGTCGCTGGCAGTGTCCTTTTCCAGCTCGGCCATCATCTCCTTGGTGATCTCTTCACGGGCGTGCGTCCAGGCGTCGAGCACCTGGTTGTACCGCTCGCCGTCGGTGATCACGCCGCGCTGATAGAGCTTCATGATCTTCATGACGCCCTTCTCGGCATCGCCGATGATCCGCGTCTTGTTCGCCGGCGTGATCAGGTCGTCGGTCGCGAACGACAGGCCGCTCTTCGTGCTCCAGCTGAAGCCGACGCGATTCATGTCGTCGAGCAGGTCGATCGTCCGGCGCCGGCCCAGGGTCTGATAGCAGTCGGAAATCACCCGCGCCAGCTCGCTCGACCGCATCGGGATGTTGTAGAACAGCATTCCCTTCGGCAGCACGGCGTTGAACAGCACGCGGCCGACCGTGGTCTCGATCACCGCTCCGGGCTTGCCGAGCGCCTCGACGTCGGTCTTCAGCCGACGCTCCGCAGGCAGCTTGACCTTGATCTTGGCGTGGGTGTCGGCCTTGCCGAGGGAGTGGGCGATCTCCACCTCCTCGAAGCTCTTGAAGACCATGCCCTCACCGCGCCGCCCCGGCAGCGACATCGTCAGGTAGTAGCATCCCATCACCACGTCCTGCGAGGGCGAGATGATCGGCGCGCCGTTGGCCGGGCTGAAGATGTTGTTCGTGGACAGCATCAGCGTGTGGGCCTCGACCTGGGCCTCGATCGAGAGCGGCAGGTGCACGGCCATCTGGTCGCCGTCGAAGTCGGCGTTGAAGCCCTTGCAGACCAGCGGATGCAGCTTGATCGCGTTTCCCTCGACGAGCACCGGCTCGAAGGCCTGGATGCCCATGCGGTGCAGGGTCGGGGCGCGATTGAGGAGCACCGGGTGATTGCGGATCACCTCTTCGAGGATGTCCCACACCTCGGCGTCCTTCCGCTCCAGCATCTTCTTGGCGCTCTTGATCGTGTCGGCGTGGCCAAGCTCCTTGAGCCGGCGGATGATGAACGGCTGATAGAGTTCGAGCGCGATCTTCTTCGGCAGGCCGCACTGGTGGAGCCGGAGGTTCGGGCCCACCACGATCACGGACCGCGCCGAGTAGTCGACCCGCTTGCCGAGCAGGTTTTCGCGGAACCGGCCCTGCTTGCCCTTGATCATGTCGGTCAGGCTCTTGAGCGGACGATTGCTCGAGGCCAGCACTGGCCGCTTGCAGCGGTTGTTGTCGAACAGGGCGTCCACCGACTGCTGCAGCATCCGCTTCTCGTTGCGAATGATGACTTCCGGCGCATTGAGGTCGACGAGCTTCTTGAGGCGGTTGTTGCGGTTGATGATTCGCCGGTAAAGGTCGTTGAGGTCGCTGGTGGCGAAGTTGCCGCTGTCGAGCATCACCAGCGGACGGAGATCGGGCGGGATCACGGGGATCACGTCGAGCACCATCCACTCGGGCTTGTTCTCGCTGTCGCGGATCGCTTCCACGATCTTGAGGCGGTTGACGAGGTCCTTTTTCTTCTGCTTCGAGTTCGTGGTCGCCAGCTCCTCGCGGAGCTCCCGCGACAGGGTCACGAGGTCGAGGCCGAGAAGCAGCTTGCGAACCGCCTCCGCCCCCATCTCGGCGTCGAAGCTGCCGTCACCGTAGGTCGCCCGGGCCTCGCGATACTCCTCCTCGGTGAGCAGTTGCTGCTTCTTGAGGGGCGTGTCCTTGGGTTCGAGCACCACGTAGTCCTGGAAGTAGATGACCTTTTCCAGGCTCGAAGTCTTCATGTCGAGCAGCGCGCCGAGCCGGCTCGGCATCGCCTTGAAGAACCAGATGTGGACGACCGGCGCGGCGAGCTCGATGTGGCCCATCCGCTTGCGGCGGACCCGGCTGTGCGTGACCTTCACGCCACACCGGTCGCAGATCATCCCCTTGTACTTCATGCCGCGGTACTTGCCGCAGGAGCACTCCCAGTCCTTCTCGGGTCCGAAGATCTTCTCGCACATCAGGCCGTCCTTCTCCGGACGGTAGGTGCGGTAATTGATCGTCTCGGGCTTCT
>JBIJCJ010000185.1:0-6692 GCA_044344765.1 Pirellulales bacterium
CGAAGGCGTCGGTCAGCAGCACGGCCCTGGGGGCGGTGGTTTTGCAGTCGCCGGCCGGCCAGGGGAGCGTGGCGCCGATCACGAGCGTCCGCGACTCGCCCGACGCGATGCCCTGGGCAGCGAGCGGTTCGAGGCCGAGCGGCTCGCGGTCGGCCGCGTGCGGCCACACGACCACGCCGTTGACCACACGCCCCACCGTGTCGGGCTTGGTGATCGTCTCGTGATCCCAGGCGATCCGCTTGGCAGGCGTGTTCATCGCCACCAGGCCGCCCGCCTCCGGCGGCGCGTAGGCCACGACCGGCGCGATCCCGTAGGCGGCCTGGAAGGCGTCGCTCGCCACCCGGGCCCGGGGCAGGTCGGCGGCCGAGCCGATCGGCAGCACCACGACCTCGAGCGCCGGCAGGGCAGGGGGGCGGGCGAGCTTTGCAGCCGCGGTCACCTGCTCGATTCGCGCCAGCCAGAGCGAGGACTTTTCCGCTGCGACCCGGGCGACGATCTCCGTGGCCGGCGTCGTGGCGTCGAGCACCGTCTGCCGGATGCCGAGCAGCCGGCCGCCGTGCGAGCCGAGCGACTCGAAGAGTGGATCGCCCGCGGCCAGCGACGCCAGCAGCCGATCCTCGCGCCGCACGAGACAGCAGCCGTCGAAGGCCTCCGCCGTCGCCCGCCACGCGGCTGCGTCGCCGGCTTCTGCGTGAGTGCCGCGGCCGCGCTCCGCGATCCGCCGCCGCACGGCGCCCGCCGTCACCTCCTGAAGCGCCAGCCGGGCCTGGTCGGGATGCGTGCCGGCCGGCAGCGGCGGGCCGTAGGTGAGCGTGATCGTCCGTCGCCAGAGCCGCGGCCACTTCGTGAAGTAGCGGCCCTCGGAGAATGTGAGCCCGCTGCCCCACAGGCCGTCGATCGACACCGGCTGGAGCGGCGACTCGACCTTCTCCAGGAGCCACTCCAGGCCCCGCTTGAAGCCGAGCAGCTGGCCCGTGCGCGAGATGCCTCCTTCGCAGAAGATCCCGATCGCGTCGCCGTCGGCCAGGCCGCCCTGAATCGTCTTGAGGGCCGTCCCGATCGACTTGGGCCGCGGATCGAAGAGGATGAACCGCCACTGGTCGGCGAGCATCCGCAGGAAGCTGCCCTTGATGTTCGGCCCGTAGACCACCATCCGTACCGGCCGCGGGGTCGCCATGGGCAGCAGGAAGCCGTCGAGCCAGGAGAGGTGGTTGGCGACGAGGGTCACAGGGCCCGCCGCCGGCACGCGTTCCGCATCGACCGTGCGAAACCGCCAGATCGCGTGCACGATCGAGGCCACGAAGAGTCGCATCGTGGCCCGCGGTGCGGCGTAGACCGCGGCGGCGGCGACGACGGCTGCCAGAATGCCGAAGATCGCGAACACGCCCCGCGCCGAGACCAGCGGCCGCAGCGCGTCGGCGGCGCCCACCGGGGTGCGCAGGCCGCCGTAGGCGAGCGACGCGGCGAACATCCCGGCGAACACGAGGAGGTTCGTGGAGGCGAGGATCGCCCCGCGGCGGGCCGGCGGGCTCTGCTCCTGGAGATAGGCCTCGAGCGGCACGTCGAGAATCCCCGCGCCGATGCCGAGGATCGCGAGCCAGAAGGCGGGGCCGGCCAGCCGCCACCCGGAGACCCCCGCGCCGAAGATGGTCGTGGACGAGGCCGCCAACGCAAAACAGGCCACCGCCATCACGAGCCCGCCCACCGGCACGAACCCCAGATCCACCCGCGAGTCCGCGTCGACGCCGTGCGTGGCGAGCCGGCCGGCCAGCAGGCTCCCGAGGCCGATGCCGACGATCAGCGCCACGAGCAGCGGCACCACCTGGCCCTGGCTGGTGCCCCCGGATTCGGCCGCGAACTGGTCGATGTTGAGCTGGGCCACGGCCCCCATCGCCCAGAAGAACACGATGCCCCCCGCCGTCGCCGCGAGCTTGCGGTTGGCGAACAGTTCGGCGAGGTCGTGCCACGAGCGGGCCAGCGCGTTCCAGGGCGGCGCAGCGTGTGGGTCGGCCGCGGCCACGCGGGGCAGGCGCAGGGCGGCGAGCCAGCCGACGACGGCCACGGCCACGAGCGCGCCTGCCGCCGGCGCCGCATGGCCGAACGGGAGCCGGGCGAGCCACGCGGGCAGGGGAACGGCGGCCGTATCGCCCGCGGCCAGCGGCGTGACGTCGGCGAGCCAGTTGCCGCCGGCCATGCCCGCGAGCGTGGCGGCGAGAGTCACGAGCGCGAACACGCCGTTGGCGGAGGCGAGTTTCTCCTGGGGCACGGTTTCCGGGATCGTGCCGAGCATCGCCGGCGCGAGGAGCGCCGCCTGGGAGCCGATGGCGACGAGCGCGGCCAGCAGCAGCCACAGCCCGCCAGGCAACCCCGCGATCTCGCCTCCCGCGCCGGCGCCCCAGGCGACCGCGGCGGCCGCCGCGGCCACGATCGCGATCTCGGCGGCCTTGCACCACACGAGCACCGATCGCTTCGGGAAGCGGTCCGCGAGCCAGCCCGCGAGCCAGGCCAGGACGATGAACGGGAGTACGAATCCGGCGGTGCCGATCGTGAGCACCAGCGCCGTGCCGGACGTGCCGGCCGCCCGCTTGCCGAGCCCGATGACCAGCCACCTGAGCAGGTTGTCGTTGACGACCGTCAGCAGGCGGAGGAGGAGCAGGGGACGAAAGCCGGTGGTCGATCGGTCCAAAGTGTCGCCTCGCTGCTGTCGGGGCATGCTCGGGGAAAGGGTGTTCGGCCGGCCCCAGGACGCATTCCGCTTACCCAGGTTGACGCCGGAATCGGCAGACTTTGACGGCTGTTTGCACAAGCCGTCAATGCGAACGTATCCTCGATGGAGAGAGGGCGACCGGCGGTGGCAAGTGTCACGCCCCCGCGGCCCCTCACCCGCGAGTCCCGCGCCCGGGACGCTGAAAGGATCGCCATGAGTCCGTTCGGTCGCCGCACCTTGTTCGCCGCCTTCGCCATCGTGGCCGCGTGTGCGGCCGCGGAAGCCTCCGCCCAGGTGGTCTACTACCAGGCCTACCGCCCGGTCGTCGCTGCGGCTCCGGTGGTCGCCGCGCCCGTCGTCGCCGCACCGGTGGTCGCCGCGCCGGCCTACGTCGCCAACTACCTGCCGGCCGGCAACTACGCCGCCGTCACCGCCTTCTCGCCGCCGGTGTACGCCGCCCCGGCGGAGGTCGCCATCCGCACCTCCTACGCGCCCGTCGTCGCGGCGCCGGTGGCCGTCACTTCCTACTACGCGCCCGCTCCCACCTATGCCGCCACCACCGCGTACTATGCGCCGCCCGTTGCCGCCCCGGTCGTCGCCGCGCCGGTGACCGCCTACTACGCGCCGGCCGTGGTCGCCCCGGTCTATCGCCGCGGCCTATTCGGGGCCTACCGCCCCGTGCGAACCGCCTACTACATTCCTTACTGACGCCGCACCACTGCCGTGGTCGCTGTTCTCCGCCGTTTCTTGACCCCCTGATCCCCCTTCCTATAGTACGGTCATCCGCGCACTCGGCGGATGACATCGTGCTGACGGAAGGGCGCGGATGACGCGGACGGTCAACATCATCGGTGCCGGGCCTGGCGGGCTCGCCTCCGCCATGCTCCTGGCCCGGGCCGGCGTCCGCGTGCGGGTCTTCGAGCGGCTCGACGTTCCCGGCGGCCGCACGAGCACGATCTCCACGCCGGAGGGGTTCCGGTTCGACCTCGGGCCGACGTTCTTCCTCTACCCGCGGGTGTTGGAAGACATCTTCACGGCCTGCGGCTACGACCTCCGCCGCGAGGTCGAGATGGTGCGGCTCGATCCGCAGTATCGGCTCATCTTCGGGGCCGGCGGCGAACTGATGGCCACGCCCGACGTCGCCCGGATGGAGGCCGAGGTTTCCCGGCTCTCGCCCGCCGACCGGGG
This sequence comes from Pirellulales bacterium, assembly GCA_044344765.1. GTDB lineage: Bacteria > Planctomycetota > Planctomycetia > Pirellulales > UBA1268 > QWPN01. The sequence goes on from JBIJCJ010000185.1 coordinate 3,896, forward strand.
TTCGTTCACCCGGTTCATGCAGGCCACCCGCGCGAAGTTCGAGCGGTTCGCGCCGTTCCTGGAGCAGCCGTTCGAGAGCTGGTTCGACCTGGCGAGCCCCGACCTGCTCAAGCTGATGCCGATCCTCAAGCCCTGGCGGAGCCTCGACGCCGAGCTGGGCACGTTCTTCTCCGACGAGCGGATCCGGCTGGCGTTCACGTTCCAATCGAAGTATCTGGGCATGTCGCCCTTCCGCTGCCCGAGCCTGTTCTCGATCCTCTCGTTCCTCGAATACGAGCACGGCGTCTACCACCCGATCGGCGGCTGCGGAGCCGTGAGCAACGCCATGGCGCGGATCGCACAGGACATGGGCGTGGAAATCCGCTACGGCGAGCCGGTCGAGGGCCTGGAGTTCGCCGGCCGGCGGATCACCGCCGTGCGCTCCGGCTCGGGAACCCATCCGGCCGACGCCACGGTCGTCAACGCCGACTTCGCCCGCAGCATGACCCGGCTCGTGCCCGACCGGCTGCGGCGGCGGTGGAGCGACAAGAAGATCGCCTCGCGGCGGTTTTCGTGCTCCACCTTCATGCTCTACCTCGGCATCGAGGGCCGCTACGACGACGTGGCTCACCACAACATCTACCTCTCGGAGAGCTACCGGGAGAACCTCGCCGACATCGAGCACCGGCACGTGCTGTCCCGCGACCCGTCGATGTACGTGCAGAACGCCTCCATCACCGATCCCACGCTCGCCCCGCGGGGCATGAGCACGCTCTATCTCCTGATTCCGGTCACGCACCGGCATCCGAACGTCGACTGGCGCCAGGAAGGGCCGCGGTATCGCGAGGTGGCCCTCGATCAGATGGAGCGGATCGGCATCCGCGGCGTCCGCGACCGGATTCGCTACGAGAAGATGCTCACGCCCGACGACTGGCAGGAGGGCTACGAGATCTACCGCGGCGCCACGTTCAACCTCTCCCACGACCTCGGCCAGATGCTGCACATGCGGCCGCACAACCGGTTCGAGGACGTGGAGCGGATGTACCTCGTGGGCGGCGGCACGCATCCCGGCAGCGGCCTGCCGGTGATCTACTCCTCGGCGCGGATCACCAGCGATCTGCTGCTCGCGGACCTGGGCGTCGGCCCGGCGGACGCGGTCCGGAAGCATCCGGCCGCCAAGCCCACCCGCGGCCAGGAGCCGGCCGCGGTCTGACCAATTCCAGCATGCCCAGCGGAAGGAACGCACGATGACGAAGGCCCGCGACGAAAACAGGGTGGTGGTGGTCGGCAGCGGCCTCGGCGGATTGGCTGCGGCCTGCACGCTCGCGGCCCGGGGCTATGCGGTCACGCTCTGCGAGAAGAACGCCTGGGTGGGGGGCAAGGCCGCCGTCATCGAGGAGCAGGGCTTCCGCTTCGACATGGGCCCCACGATCCTGACGATTCCCCGCGTGCTGAAGCGGATCTGGTCGGAGGCCGGCCGCGAGCTCGAGTCGGCCCTCGACCTCGTGCCGCTCGACCCGCAGTGGCGGAGTTTCTTCGTCGACGGCTCGACGCTCGACCTCGCCGCCGACGTGCGGGCCATGCAGGCCACGCTCGACGAGTACGCCCCGGGCAGCGGCTCCGGCGCCGGCTATGGGCGGTTCATGGACCTCTCGCGGCGGCTGCACAGGCTTTCCGAGGAGTTCTTCTTCTGGCGGAGCGTGGGCGGCATGGGGGACATGATCAACGTCCGCCAGAGCCTCTCGGTCGGGTTCCTCAAGGAGCTGATCGGCATGCGGCCGGGCCACAGCGTGGCCGGCACCGTGCGGTCGTTCGTGCCCGACCCGCGGGCCGCCCAGATGCTCGACCACTACACGCAGTACGTCGGCAGCTGCCCCGAGCAGTCGCCGGCCGTGCTCTGCGGCATCGCCCACATGCAGTCGCACGACGGCGTCTGGTATCCGCGGGGCGGAACGGGCGCCGTGCCCCGGGCCCTGGCGAATCTCGCCGTCGACCTCGGGGTCGAGATTCGCACGAAGACGCCCGTGCGGCGGATTCTGGTGGAGGGGGGACGGGTCCGCGGCGTGGAGACGGCGGCGGGGGAGACGATCCGCGCCGGTGCCGTCGTCAGCAACTCCGACAGCGTGCGGACGCACCGCGAACTGGTGGACGGCCAGCCGAGCCGGCGGTTCCTCGGCCGGCGGAAGTACGAGCCGGCCTGCTCGGGCGTGGTGCTCTACCTGGGCCTCGACAAGCGGTACGAGCAATTGATCCACCACAACTTCGTCTTCTCGCGCGACCCCCACGAGGAGTTCGAGGCCATCTACCACCGCGGCGAGCCCGCCCCAGACCCGACCTGCTACGTGTGCGCCCCGGCGGTCACCGAGCCCGAGGTGGCGATCCCGGGCGGCGAGGCGCTGTATGTGCTCGTCCACACGCCCTACCTGCGGCCGCACCACGACTGGTCGAAGATGCTGCCCCAGTACCGCAACACCATCATCCGCAAGCTCGAGGAGACGGCGGGCATGAAGGATCTCGAGCGGCACATCGTCTTCGAGCGGGCCCTCACGCCGCAGGACATCAACGACCGCTACCACGTGCTCGACGGCGCGATCTACGGCCTGGCGAGTCACGGGAAGTATCTCGGGGCCTTCAAGCCGGCGAACCGGTCGCCCGACGTCGAGGGCCTGTACCTGGCGGGCGGCTCGGCCCACCCGGGGCCGGGGATGCCGATGGTGATGATGTCGGGCTGGATCGCGGCCGACTGCGTGGATCAGGACAAGATCGTGGCCCAGGCGGGGCCGGCCGCGCGGGCCGCCGTGGCGGTGTGATGTCGTCA
>JBIJCJ010000186.1:0-6637 GCA_044344765.1 Pirellulales bacterium
GCGGCGTCAGACGGTCACGTGGGTCGCGGCCTGGAACCGGGGGTCGGCGCGGATCGGGTCGAAGTCGCGCTCGGTGCCGGTCAGGTCGCGGTAGCGGTCGTCGAGCGCGATGGCCTGGGTGAGGTTCTCGATCGCGGCCGGCACGTCGCCCGCCAGCGAGTGGTAGCAGGCGAGGTTGTACAGCACGATCGCCTGTCGCGGCGATGCGTCGCGGCCGCGTTCGAGCATGCGGATCGCCTCGTCGAGCTTTCCCAGCCGCTTCAGGCACCAGCCGAGGCCGAGCCAGGCCTCGAGCCGGCCAGTCGCGCCCTCCGCGGCCCGGGTGAGCGGGGCGAGCGCACGCTCCCACTCTCCCAGGGCCCGGAGGGCCTCGCCTTCCAGAAGGCTGGCGTCGGGGTGGCTGCGGGCTGCCGCGGGGAGTTCCGCCAGGGTGTCCAGGGCCCGCTGCAGGAGACGGCGGGCGGACGGGGGCACGGGCCCCTCGCCGTCGGCGAGCAGCTCACCCAGTTCCACGTAGCCGGCGGCGTGGCGGAGGATCATCTGGCGACGCACCCGGGGGAAGGCGGTATCGGTGGTCATGGCTGTGGTGGCTCCTGCGCTGTTTCGGGCGGGATCACGGATCCACGCGAGACGGGGCACAGTCTGCAAAAGTTTAGCCAGCCTGCCGCCGCCGCCCAATCCAGTCCGCCGACCCGAAAGCGCTGTCCTTGCTACGGTCTCCGGCCCCGAAAGGGTCGCCCGATTCCAGGACATCCGGGCCGGATTTTTTCTAACGCCGCTGCACGAAAAACGGCCGCCGGCGCCACTCTTATGGGTAGAGGGCGGTGGACGCCGCCCGCGACCGCCCCGGGAGCCTGACGATGCGCCTGACCCTCCGCACCCTTTTGGCCTGGCTCGACACCGTCCTCCCGCCGGCCGAACAGCAGGCGCTCGGCGAAAAGGTCGCGGCCAGCCCGATCGCCCCGCAACTGATCGCGCGAATCCGCGACGTGGTCGAGCGGCCCATGCTGGCCGCGCCCCGGCCCGACGGCCGCGGGATCGCCGACGACGCCAACTCCGTCGCGGAATATCTCGACAACACGCTCCCCGCCGACCGGCTCGAGACCTTGGAGCGGATCTGCATCGAGTCGGACGTGCACCTGGCCGAAGTGGCCGCCTGCCACGGCATGCTCGCGGAGATCGCCCGGGATCCGCAGGCCGCCTGCCCCCTCGACCCGCCCGATCGGCGCCGCCTGCTGGAGGCGATCCGCCGCCAGATTCAGACGCCCCACGGCGATGCGGAGCACGAGGCCGCCGTGTCGCTGGCCCGCAGTCTCCGGGCAACGCTCGTGGCCGGCGGCGACGGCGAACCGTGCGACACGGTGCTCGGCGGCCCGCCCGTCGTACGGTCGGGAACCGGGGCCGGGCCGCGCAGGCGGGCGCCGCTGGCTGCATGGCTTTCGGCCCTGGCGGCCACGCTGCTGCTGGCGGCCTTAGGTGGATTTCTGGTGTGGTCGCTGGGCCGCGAGCGGGGCCGCAAGCTTGCCGCCCGCCCCGCGCCGCCGGCCACAGTCGCGGAAGAGCCGCGAGTTGCGGCGCCGGTTCCTGTTCCGGCACCGGTTGCCACGGAAGCACCCCCGCCGGTGGATGAGGTGGCAGTGGCACCGCCCGCCGGGGCCGAGCCGGCAGCCCCTGCCGTGCCCGAGCCGGCGCCGGCGGTCGCGCCGCCGGCGGGCGCCGCCAGCACGCCTGCCGCGCCCGTTCCAGAACCGCCCCTGGCGCCCCCCGCGAGCGCGGCTCCCGCGCCCGTTGTTCCTCCGCCGCCCGCCGAACAGCCGCGGGTGCCGCAAGGCGACGCCCTGGCGATCGCCGCGCCGGCGCTGCCGGCCGAGCAGCCGGCAGGGGCCGTTCCACCTTTTGACGCCGCGCGGCCCGCGTCACCCGACGCGGCTGCCGACGCAGTGGATGACGCGACGGGATTCGTCAGCGGCGCTGCGCTGCTGCTCCACAAGGCCGCTGCCGCACCCACGGTCCACGGCCACTCGGGCTGGGTGGCGTTTCCGCAGAACCGTCCGCTGGCGCCGCGCGAGGACCTGATCGCGCCGCCGTTCTGCCGCCCCGAGGTGAGCGTGGGCGGCGTCACGATCCGCCTCGAGCCCAACACCCGCGCGACGCTCACGCACGACGCCGACGGCGCGCCCCGGCTGGAGGTCGTCTTCGGGCGGGCCATCATGCGCTCGAGCGCGGCCGAGCCGCGGCTGGGGATCACCGCCGGCGGCCTGGTGGGAGTGGTGACCGACGGCCTGCGGGCGCCGCTGGGCGTGGAGGTGACGCTCGAACAGGCCGCCGGCGCCGACCCGGCGACGACGCCGGCGCGGGTCAGGGCCGTCGTCGCCACGACGGCCTCGGGTGTCGCCTGGCGGCAGTCACAGGCCGACGGCACGGCGGCCGTGCAGCCGCTGCAGGGCATCGCGGCGCAAGGGGTGCTGGAGAAGGAAAGCCGGCTCGCCTGGGACAGCCTCGATCCCGGTGGTGTCGCCGTGCAGGCCCGGCGCGAACTTCCCGAGTGGCTCGCCGGGCCGGCGCGGCCGGATCGGCTCGAGCAGGCGGCCGCCGAAGCACTCGCTGCCAAGGTCGGCACCGATCCGATCGAGAAGGGTCTGCGGGAACTCGCCGACGACCGGCGGGCCGAGAACCGCGTCGCGGCGGTCGCCACGCTCGCGCTGTTGGGCGACTACGATGAGCTCGTTGCGTTGCTTGCGGCCGAGTCGGTGGCCCGCAAGCTCGAGGATCGCCAATGGAGCCGGCTGGTCGACATGACCGTGCCGCTGGCAGTCGCCCGCGGGGCCAACGCCGCGGCCCGGCTCGGGCAGGCGTTCGAGGCGCGCGGGCCGGCAGGCAAGGGGGCGGAACTATTCGCCATCGCCCGCGGGTTCGACGACGCGGCCCTCGCCGACGGCGGCGACGCGCGGCTCGTGGCGGCCCTCGACGCGCCCGAGCTCGTGATCCGGCGGTTCGCGATCCGCACGCTGCTCGAGATGGTGCAGCCCGGTGAGGCCGATCGCGGTCGCTATCGACCTGATCGCTCGCAGGAACTCCGCCGCGAGAGTGTCGCCTGGTGGCGCAAGCAGCTCGCCGACGGCCGCATCCGCCGACCGGCGGCCGCCGGGCCACGGTGATTCCGCGCCCGGAGGCGGCGAATACGCCATGCGTTTGTGGCTGGCTGCGGGCGGGTGATATGCTGCCGGGGCAGGTTCACGGGCCGTGGGTCCGCGGCCCTGCCGGTCCCGGCCTGCCGGCCGGAGGCTGCTCAACCATGCTCCGCACCCCGCAGCTCACCACTGCCCAGCACCGAGGGAGTTTCCCAGCGTGCAGATCAACGTTTCCGCCCGACACGGCAGCCTCAGCCCCGCCTCGCAGTCGAAGATCGTCTCCAAGGTGTCGCGGCTGAAACGGTATTTCGACCGCCTCACCGCCCTGGAGGTGACCGTCGACCTGCACAACGCCGACCTACCGGCCGTGGAGATCGTCGCCAAGGCGGAGCACTTCCACGACCTCGTCAGCCACGAGCATGCCGCCCAGCTGTGGCGGAGCGTGGACGGCGCGGTGCAGAAGATGGAGCAGCAGCTCCGCAAGCACAAGGAAAAGGTCCGCGACCACAAGCACGTGCAGTCGCATCGCCACGCCTGACCTCGACCTCCGACACGCACCCCGGGCAACGGCACGCAGCATGAAGTTTTCCGATTTTGTCGCCACCGACGCGATTCGCTCGCACGTCACGGCCGCCACCAAGGAGGGCGTGATTCGCGAGATGGCGCAGGCCCTCGTCGCCGCGGGCCGGATCGCCGCCGGCGACCTGGAGGGCATCGTCAAGGCGATCATGAAGCGCGAGGATCTCGGCAGCACCGGGATCGGCCGCGGCGTGGCCGTGCCCCACACGAAGCATCCGAGCGTCAGCCGCCTGGTGGGCACGGTGGCGGTGAGCCCCGAGGGAATCGAGTTCGAGAGCCTCGACGGCGAGCCCGTGCACCTGCTCTTCCTTTTGGTATCGCCGCCGGACCGTCCCGGCGACCACCTCCGAGCGCTGGAGAACATCTCGCGGCAGCTCCGCGACGACGGGTTCTGCAAGCTGCTGAAGGCGGCCAAGGGGCCGCTCGAAATCCAAAACTTGCTCGAAGAAGCCGACAGCCACGGCGTGGCGTCTTGAGGCAGCGATGAGTCAAGAAGCCGTGAGCCAGGAGACGCTGTCGCGGGAGGTGGTGGTCGCCAACAGCCAGGGACTGCACGCCCGGCCGGCCGACATGCTCGCCCGCGAGGCGCGGAAGTGGCAGTCGCGGATCGAACTGGTGGCCGACGCGCAGCGGGCGGACGGGAAGAGCATCCTCGAGGTGCTGACGCTCGCCGCCGAGGCGGGCACGCGGCTGGTGGTGGAGGCGACCGGGCCCGACGCGCGGCAGGCGCTCGAAGCCATCGGCAGTCTCTTTGAGCGCAGGTTCAACGAACAAGACGATCAGGAATCCTGACCGACGGCGATCGGGCAGGGGCCGACCGCGGCCCCCGGTCGCGGCGGTCGATGAACGACGACACGACACGACACGACACGAGGAGCCGCTCTCCGCCGCCTGGCGCGGGCCCCGGGATTCGCATCGCACGCTGCCACCGCACCGCCTCTCCGGTCGCGGTTCCGGTCGTCGCGATCTCCCGGTCGGCCGTCGCAGCCTGCGGACGCAGGGCGCCCGCCATGCTCAAACTCCAAGGAATCGCCGTCTCGCCCGGCGTTACGATCGGCGAGGCGCTCGTGCTCGACGCCGAGGGATTCCGGATCCCGCGGCGGTTCGTGGAGCGGAGTGCCGTCGATACGGAGCTGGCCCGACTCGCCGCCGCCGTCGCCGAGGCGACCCGCGAGATCGAGCGAAACCGGGACGCGATCCGTTCCGAACTGGGCGACCAGTACGCGGCCATCTTCGAGGCCCACCTGGCGATGCTCCACGACGAGCGGCTGCAGCAGGAGCTGACCAGCGCCGTCCGCGACCGCAATTGGTGGCCGGAGTACGCCGTCAGCCGCACGCTCCGCCGCTACGCCAAGGCCTTTCAGAACCTCGACAACCACATCGCCCAGCGGGCCCACGACATCTACGACGTGGAGAAGAGCCTGCTCCGCGCCCTCCTCGGCCAGCGACGGGAAACCCTGGCCTCGATCTCGCAGCCAGTGGTGGTGCTGGCCCACAACCTCACGCCGAGTGAGACGGCCAACCTCGACCGCCGGCTCGTGAAGGGCTTCGCCACCGAACTCGGCGGGCCCGGCAGCCACACGGCGATCGTGGCCGAGGGGCTGGAGATTCCGGCCGTGGTCGGCATCGGACCCTTCCTGGCCGACGTCTCCGGCGGCGAGCCGGTGATCCTCGACGGCAACCAGGGGGTGGTGATCCTCCAGCCCGACGAGGAGACGATCGCCCGCTACCGCGAGGAGCTCGAGGCCGCCAAGAGCGTCGCCGCGCGGCTCGGCGAGCTCCGCGACCTGCCCGCCGAGACGACCGACGGCGTCCGCGTGCAGATCACCGGCAACATCGAGTTTCCCGACGAGGCCGAGCATTGCCTGTCCCGCGGCTGCGACGGAATCGGCCTGTATCGCACGGAGTTTCTCTATCTCACCAGCCGGCGCGAGCCGACGGAGGAGGATCACTTCGCGGCCTATCGCGCGGTGGTCGAGGCGATGGGCGGTCGGCCCGTGGTGATCCGGACCCTCGATCTCGGGGCCGACAAGATGCTCACCGAGACGCGGCCCGAGGAGGAGCGCAACCCCTGCCTCGGCCTGCGGAGCATCCGCCTCTCGCTGCGGCAGCTGCCGATCTTCCGCACGCAGCTGCGGGCCATCCTCCGCGCCAGCGCCATCGGCGACGTGCGGGTGATGTTTCCGCTGGTCTCCACGATCGTCGAGCTGCGGCAGGCGCGGATGGTGCTCGCCGACGTGATGGAGGATCTCGCCGAACACGGCATCGCGTTCAATCCGAAGATGCCGGTGGGGATGATGGTGGAGACGCCGGCCGCCGTGATGATGCTCGACGTGTTCATCAAGGAGGTCGATTTCATCTCGGTCGGCACCAACGACCTGATCCAGTACACGCTGGCGGTCGACCGGGGCAACAAGGAGGTTGCGGAACTGTACAACGCCTGCGATCCGGCGGTCCTGCGGCTGTTGCGCCGCTCGCTGGACGTGGCGCGGGAGGCCGGCGTGCCGGCCAATGTGTGCGGTCAGATGAGCGGCAGCGTGATGTTCACGCAGCTGCTTCTGGGACTCGGGCTGCGGCACCTGAGCGTGCCGGCCAGCGCCATCCCGGAGGTGAAGCAGGTGTGCCGAAGCGTTTCGGTCGCCGATTGCCGCGTGATCGCCGAGAAGGCGCTGGCGATGGACGGCGCGCGGGAGGTGAAAGCCTACCTGCGCGACCAGATGCGTCGCCTGCTCCCCCAGACGGTCGCCTAGCGCGGCCTGAAACCAGGAAAGGGACGATGCGGATGAAACAGGAGATGCTGATCAACGTTTCGCAGCCGGAGGAGTGCCGGATCGCGATCATCGAGGACGGACAGCTGGAGGAGCTCTACGTCGAGCGGACCAGCCAGGACAACCTTGTGGGCAATATCTACAAGGGGCGGATCGTCA
>JBIJCJ010000187.1:0-6561 GCA_044344765.1 Pirellulales bacterium
GTGAGCCGGGCTGTGGGAGCAAGCGAAGCCAGGATGGCGGAGCGCAGCGGACACGCAGAGAGCGAAGGCCCGGGCACCGATCTGCCGCAGGCAGATTGGTCGTGCCGAAGCGAACGTCCGGCGATGTGGCAGGGCGACCCTGAGCGGTGTCCCTGCACACGAGCATGACTCGCGTCGGCGGCCCCCTATGCCGTGCCTTCTGCCGGCGGCTTGTCGCTCGGCGGCGCATCGTCGGCGTTCTTCGACTCGAAGAACTGCTTCAGGTCGCCGAAGGTCCGCAGCGGCTCCTTGCCCGTCTGCATGGCCTTCGAGATCGGCTTGGGTGGACCGCTCGGCCCACTGGCCACGTAGGTCCGCGGCCCCTGCTGGCGTGGCGGTCGGCCGCGCTGCTGGCCCCGGCCTCCGGCCGGCCGCGGGGGCCGCTCGCCGCCCGGCCCGCCTGCCGGCGGCGCGGGCCGTTGCTCGCGGGCCGCCGCGTCCTTGGCCGCCTGGGCGGCACGCGCCTCACGCGACTCCTTGCGGGATTCCTTGCGGGATTCCTTGCGTTCCTTGGCCAGTCGCTGCCGCTCGCGTTCGACCGGCGCGATCATCGTCAGCGCCACCCGACGCCGGGCCTTGTCGAGCTCCAGCACCCAGATCGGCACGATCTGACCTACGCTCACCACGTCGTGCGGGTCGCGGACATAGCGGCTCGAGAGCTGGCTGATGTGCACGAGGCCGCTGTCGTGCAGGCCGATGTCGACGAACGCCCCGAAATCGACGACGTTGAGGACGGAGCCGAGCAACTCCATCCCGACCTCGAGGTCCTCGAGCTTCAGCACGCCCTTCTTGAAGAACGGTTTCGGCAGGTCGTCGCGGGGGTCGCGGCCCGGCCGCTGAAGCTGTTCCACGATGTCGGCCAGCAGGAGCCGGCCCACGCCGAGCTCGGCGGCCATGGCCACGAGGTCAAGCGCCCCGGCCCGCTCGGCGATCGCCTCGGCCTGCTGCCGGTTCATCAGATCGGCCGGACTGCCGCCGATCCGCTCCAGCACCCGCTCGGCCACCGCATAGCTCTCCGGATGGATCCAGGTCGCATCGAGCGGGTTGGCGCCCGCGGTGATCTTGAGGAAGCCGACCGCCTGCACGAACGCCGCCTCGCCGAATCCCGGCACCTCGAGAAACTGCTGCCGCGAGGTGAACGGACCGTTCTTCGTCCGCCACTCGTGGATGTTCCGCGCCGTGGCCTGGTTCAATCCCGACACGTAGCGGAGCAGCGCCGGGCTGGCCGTGTTCGCATCGACGCCGACGTAGTTGACGCAGCTTGCCACCACCTCGTCGAGCGAGGCATGCAGGTGCCGGGCCTTGACGTCGTGCTGATAGAGGCCGACGCCGATGTTGGCCGGCTCGATCTTCACCAGCTCCGAGAGCGGGTCCTGCAGCCGACGGCCGATCGAGATCGCCCCGCGGACCGCGGCCTCGTGCTGCGGCAGTTCCTCGCGGCCGTAGACACTCGTGGAATAGACGCTGGCGCCCGCCTCGTTGACGATCACGTAGGCGACGTCGAGCTCCCGGAGCTCACCCGCCACCAGTTCGGCGACGAGCGTCTCGGTCTCGCGGCCGGCCGTGCCGTTGCCGATGGCGATCACCGTGCAGGCGTGGGCTTTGACGAGCTCCACGATCCGGCGGGCGGCCGCGGCCCGCTTTTCCTGCTGGCCGATGATGTGGAGCACCGCATGCTCGAGGGGCGTGCCGCACTCGTCGAGGGCGACGGCCTTGCAGCCGCTCTTGAAGCCGGGATCGAGGGCCAGGACGCGGCGGCCGGTCACGGGAGGCTGGAGGAGCAGGTTGCGGAGGTTGCGGGCGAACACCTCGACGGCATGCGACTCGCAAAACTCCGTCATCTCGCGACGGATCTCGCGCTCCAGGCTCGGCAGGACAAGCCGGGCGAGGGCGTCACGGCAACAGTTGCGGAGGAAGTCGGCGTGCGGATGGCCCACGGGCACCAGGATCTCGTCCGCTGCGGCCTGGAGCTCCTCCATCGGGCCCTCGACCCGAACCTTGAGCAGCTTCGCCCGCTCGCCACGGTTGATCGCCAGGACGCGGTGCGGGGGAACGCGCTGAATGTGCTCGGCGTAGTCGAAGTAGTCGCGGTAGTGCTTCTCGTCCTTCGTGAGGGCCTTGCCCGTGCTCTCCACCCGCTGGCTCTTGAGCCGGGCGGTGCGATGCAGGATGGCCCGCAGCCGCTGCCGCAGGTCGGCCCGGGCGTTGAACTCCTCGGCGATGATGTGACCGACCCCGAGCAGGGCATCGGCGACGGTGGCCACCTGGGCGTCGGCATCCACGAAGTCGGCGGCCCGGGCCTCCAGATCGACGACCGCCGGATCGCCGCCGACGATCTCCCGGGCCAGCGGCCCGAGCTTGCGCTGCCGGGCCACCTCGGCGAGTGAAAGTTTTCGCGGCTTGAACGGGAGGTAGATGTCCTCCAGCTGCTTCGGGCTCTCGGCGGCCGCGATCGCGGCCTCGAGCTCGGGCGTCAGCCGCCCCTGGCCCTGCACGGTCCGGAGGATGGTCTGCTTGCGGTCGGCGAGCTGCCGCGCCTTGCCGACGGCCTCGGCGATCCGGCGCACGTCGTCCTCGTCGAGGCCGCCGGTCTGGTCGCGCCGATACCGGGTGATGAACGGGATCGTATTGCCCGCGTCCAGCAGGAGCGCAGTCGCCTCGACCCGCGCGACGGGCAGGCCGAGACGTTGGGCGATCCGCCCCAGGTCGATGACCGCAGTGATCGCTGTCGATCCCATCCGTCTCGCGGGCCGGCGGCCATGATCCCCGCCACCGTTCCGCGCGCTTCTCCTCCGCAATCCCCCGTCTGCGCGACGACGCCGGCAAACGGCAGGATCTGGATAATTGACATGAATCTAGGTCGCCGCACGAACTGGTGTCAAACGCCGGTCCGCGTGCATTTCCCGGCCCGCCGGCGCCCAGCCTGCCTCGCTTCTCCCGTTCCGCGCGGCGAACGGCACACGCCTGCCCTTGACGCCCCCGCGCAAAGTCGCCTATTTCCCGCCATTCGTGCCCGTCACCGCGCCGCCGCGGCCGCCATACGAATCCCCGCACAACCGCCACATTCCGCTCCAGCGGAGCGGTCGATGATGACGATCACGAAACCCGAAGGATGACCAGCCGGACGCGCCACGATCCCGCAGCACGAACGGCAGCAGCGCCCCTTGGAGTTCCAGCCACGATGATCCGCCAGACCACGCCCTCCGACAGCACCGCCACTTCAGCTCCGGAGCCCCCGGAAGGGCTGCTCCCGTCCGTGCCGTTGCTGGCGCTCGACCGGCAGCACGCGCCGCTGCGGGAGGAGATCCGGACGGCGATCGACCGCGTCGTCGATTCGGGCCGGTTCGTCCTTGGCCCCGACGTGACCGATCTGGAGGCGGAACTGGCGCGGGCGCTCGACGTGCCCCACGTCATCTCGTGCGCGTCCGGCAGCGACGCACTGCTGCTGGCGCTCATGGCCCTCGGCGTGGGAGCCGGCGACGAAGTGGTCTTGCCCAGCTACACGTTCTTCGCCACGGCCAGCGCCGTGACGCGGCTCGGCGCGGTGCCGATCTTCGCCGACATCGACCCGCACACCTACCTGGTCGATCCGGCGGACGTGGAGCGGAAGATCAGCCGCCGCTGCAAGGCAATCGTTCCGGTGCACCTCTTCGGGCGGACCGCCGACATGGACGCCCTGCTGCCGATCGCGCAGCGGGCCGGCGTGCCCGTGGTTGAGGACGCCGCCCAGTCGATCCTCTCCACCTGGCACGGCCGCTGCTCCGGAGCCCTCGGCGACGTCGGCTGCTTCAGTTTCTATCCGACCAAGAACCTCGGCGGCATCGGCGACGGCGGCTTCCTGACGACGACCCGCGACGACGTCGCCAAGTCGCTCAAGCTCCTCCGCGTCCACGGCATGGAGCCGCGGTACTACCACCAGCTGATCGGCATCAACAGCCGGCTCGACTCGATCCAGGCGGCGGTCCTGCGGGTCAAACTGCCGCACCTCGACGCCTGGTCCACCGCCCGGCAGGTGAATGCCACGCGGTACGGCGAGCTGTTCGCCGCCGCCGATCTCGCCGACCACGTCACCGTGCCCGGCGAGGAGCCGCGGGGTCGGCACGTCTGGAACCAGTACGTCGTCCGCGTCGCCGACGGCCGCCGCGACGCGCTCCGCACCCACCTCGCGGGCCAGGGCGTCGGCACCGAGATCTACTATCCGGTGCCGCTGCACATGCAGCAGTGCTTCGAGCACCTGGGGTGGCGGTCCGGCGACCTGCCGCACACCGAGCAGGCTGCCGCGGAGACCCTCGCGCTGCCGATCTTTCCAGAACTGACGGCCGCCGAGCAGCGGACCGTCGTCGGCCGGATCGCGGAGTTCTTCCATGAGGCCCGGGGGCCGTCGGCGGCGACGAAACCGGCCGCCGAGACGATCCGCGGCCCGCACTTCATCCGCCGTGCCGTCGGCAAGGCCGACGAAGTCCGATCCTGACCCCGCGCGGGACGGCCTTCAGGTGTCGGTGTCGGGATCGAAGCGGCGGCTGGGCCGGCAGACGAGATACACGCCGAGGCCGATCAGCAGGGCCACGAGCAGGTAGGCGAGGTAGTATTTTCCCATGCGTGCGGCCCGCGGACGGGGAGGGTAGGATGCTGGCCGGTTTCGGCCCCGCACCCGCCCGACACTCTATCCGAAGATGGCATCGAAGACGAAACGCACGTCCCAGGCGGCCGCCGCCGCGTTGCCGCCGGTCGATCGCAAGACCCGCTCCCTGATCATCGAGCTCGCCGACGAGGTGGCCGCCGCCGCGGACAAGCGCCGCGATCCGCACCTCGACATCCCCACCCGCAGCCTCTCGAACGTCCGCTTCAACAAGTCGCGGAAGATCATCGAGATGGGCGGCCAGACCAACCGGCGGCAGCTCTTCAACCTCTCGCAGGCCAAGAGCTACATGCAGACCCTGCTCGTAGCCACCGGCTGCAAGCAGCTCATCGACCAGCAGAAGACCACCAGCATCCGCGGTCTGTACTACCTGCTCAAGCACACGATCGAGGGCACCCGTGAGGAGACCTTCGCCACGCAGGAGGAGTGCGACCCGATCATCGAGGATCTCGAGGTCACCCTGGAGAGCCTGCGCGAAGAGCTGCACGTCTACGCCAGCAACCGTGGCGGCATGGTGGGGCCGATCACGCTCATCGACTCCGGCGACGAGATCGACTGCTCGCGGATGGGCTCGGGCGGCTACTCGATCCCGTCGATCGTCGAGGCTGACATCGTCAAGTTCAAGTCGTGCGACGCGAAGTTCATCCTCCACGTGGAGAAGGACACCGTCTGGCGGCGGTTCAACGAGGACAAGTTCTGGCGGAAGCACCAGTGTCTGCTGACCCACGGCGGCGGCCAGCCGCCCCGCGGGGTGCGGCGGATGCTCTACCGGCTGCACCACGAACTCAAGCTCCCCGTCTACTGCCTGCTCGACAACGACCCCTGGGGCTACTACATCTACTCGGTGCTCAAGCAGGGCTCGATCAACCTGGCCTACGAATCGAAGCGGATGGCCATCCCCGAGGCCCGGTTCCTCGGCATCCGCTCCCGCGACTACCAGCGGTGCAAGCTCTCCCCGAGCGTGCAGATTCAGCTCAACGACACCGACATCAAGCGTGCCAAGCAGATCGCCGCCTACCCCTGGTTCGCGGGCAAGAAGGCCTGGCAGAAGGAGATCGAGACGATGCTCGCCAACGGCTTCAAGCTCGAGGTCGAGTCGCTGATCTCCAAGGACATCAGCTACGTCACCGACACCTACACCCCCGAGCGGCTTTCCGAGGCCGACTGGCTCGACTGAATTCACGCCTGCGGGGCCATCCATGGCCCCCGCAGGCTTGGCCCGACGTGGTCGCAGCCAAGGTGCGACCAGTCGGGCGGGCGGTCGCACCTCCGGGCGACCGTGGCCGCCGCGGAGCGGCGGCTGCCTGCAGGGTGGAACTGCCTCCTACGATGGCCGCCTGGAAGGCGGCCCTTCAAGAGCCGGCGGAGGCCGGCAAAGCAAAGCGAGGCACGATGCCGAGGCTTTACGTGAACACGGCCCCATCCATGGCCCCCGCAGGCTTGGCCCGACGTGGTCGCAGCCAAGGTGCGACCAGTCGGGCGGGCGGTCGCACCTCCGGGCGACCGTGGCCGCCGCGGAGCGGCGGCTGCCTCCAGCGGCGGTCTCTGACCGTCGTGCCTCACATGAAGCGCAGCACGCGGCGCGGCCTGCGGCCGCTGCGTGCGCGAGGCCGAGCGGCAGCGCTGCCGGGAAGCCCGAAGCGCAAGCTGAGGGAATACGCGTCGCTGCACCGGAAACCGCTCCGCATTCCCTCGGCTCGCGCCTCGGGCTTCACGGCACCTGGCGGCGGCCATACACACGCGGTCCACCTGCGGCAACGACAGCCACGCCACTTCCCCCGATTGCACTGCACCAGCGAGAGCAGGCTCGGGGCTGCCCATCCCCTCGAGACGGCGTAGACGGCAAGCGCAGGCATGGATGCCGGAGCGCAGACGTCTCCGAG
>JBIJCJ010000189.1:0-6468 GCA_044344765.1 Pirellulales bacterium
GCCCCCGATCCCGCCACCGCCGCCTGGCACGGGGCGCTGTTCGGCAAGCTCAAGCCGCAGGTCTCGCGCACGCCCCTGCTGGTCGTCGCGGTGTGCGGCGGCACCAACACCGGCAAGAGCCTGATCGCCAATACTCTCGTCGGCGCCGAGATCAGCCGCTCGCTGCCGGAGGCGGCGCGGACGCGGCATCCCGTCGCCAGCCTGCCCCGCGGGCTCGCGGGACGGATCGACCTGGCGGAACTGTTTCCTGGATTCACGCCGGTCGCCTGGGCGGACGAGGACGACGCGCTGGCGGTCACCGACGACGACCGCCTCGTGTGGCGGGAGGATCCGACGGGCGAACAGCCGGCGCGGCTCGTGCTCCTCGACACGCCCGACATCGACGGCACGCTGCGCGAGAATTGGCAGCGGGCCGAGCTCGTTCGCAACGCCGCCGACGTCATCGTGGCGGTGCTCACCCAGCAGAAGTACAACGACGCCGTCGTCCGCGACTTCTTCACCGCCGCCGCCCGGGCCGGCAAGACCGTGCTCGTGGTCTTCAACATGGTCGCCTGGCCGCAGCAACGGGAACGGATCGCGGGCTGGCTCGCCACGTTCACGGCCGAGACCGGCGTGCGGCCGGCGGCCGTCTACGCCGCGCCCCACGATTTCGCGGCCGCCGAAGCGGGGAGGATCACCTTCCATCCCGTGCCCGAACTGACGCCCGACGGCGGTGCGGCGGGCCCGGCCGAGCGGCTGGCGGGCTGCGACTTCGATCGCATCAAGCTCGATGCGATGACCGGCGCGCTCGACGTGGTGCTCGATCCCCGCACCGGCCTCGCCGCCTGGCTCGACGCCTACGAGGGGGCCGCGGGGCGGTGGCGTCAGGCCCGGCAACTGCTCGAGCAGGAGGGGCGGGTCCGCGTGGAACTGCCGACCGCGCCGCGCGAGATCGTGTGGAACGAGATCTGGAAGTGGCTCGAGCCGCGGCGGTCGGGATTCGACCTCGCCGTGAGCCGCGTCTACCGCGTCGCCGGCCAGGGGGTGACGTGGGCGGCCCGGCGGGTGGGAATCGTCCGCAGCGAGGCGGAGCGGCGCGAGGACTTTTCCACGGTCGAGCTCGGCGCGCTCAAGCAGGCGCTCGCCGATTTCGTGGAGCGGCTCGAAGACGCGTGCCGGCGCGATCCGCTGCTGGCGGGCGTGCTCGGGCCGCGGCTCGAATCGGCCGACCGCGCCGCCTGGTACGCCGATCTCGAGCGGCGCCACGCCGCGCTGCCGCTGGTGTCGGACGACTACCGCGGATTCGTCCGCGCCGAGCTCGACCGCTTCGCCCGCGACAACCCGCAGCTCGTGGGCTGGATCCTCACCGGGCTCAACGTCGGCGCGGTCGCCCGCCCGGCGATCACCGTCGGCCTCGGCCTGGCCGGTGCCGCGGTGGTGCCGGCAGCCGCAGCCACGGCCGGCGGCCTGACGACGCTCGTGCATCACGTCGGCGACGTGGTCGTGGGCACCGCGGCCACGCTCGCCGGCGAGGGGGCGCTGGGCCTCACGGCCGCGGGCCTCAAGCCGCTCATCGAGACGCTGTTCGCAGGCTGGTCCGCCGAGCGGAGCCGGATTCTGGCGGAGACGTTGCACGACGTGGTGCTCGGTGATCGGCTGGAAGAGATCGATCGACTGGCCGCCGCGGCCGCGCGGCCGGAGGTGGCCCGGGCCCGCCGGCTGCTCGTGGAGTCGGCGCGGGGAGCAGGCAGGGCATGACCAACGAGCACATGGAGACTGGCGCCGTGGAGCCCGACTTCGCCGGGTTCGACCAGCTTGTGGCGGGGCTGGCCCGCTGGAGCGGCATGCTTCCCGAGTGGCCGCCGGCCGCGCGGGTGCGGGCAGAATGGGAGCAGGTGGAGCCGCGGCTGGAGCGGGCCCGGCGCGAACTCTCCCGCGTGCTCGTCGTCGGCGTCGTCGGCGGCACGGGCACGGGCAAGAGCACGCTCGTCAACGCCTTGGCCGGCGCCGACGTGACCGAGGCCGGCGACGTGGCCCGGCCGACCACCGTCGCACCGGTCGTCATCGCGGCCCGCGACGTCGATCTCTCCTGGCTGCCGGTCGAAGCCATGGGCGCCCGCGTGGTGCGCAGCGAGGCGCCGGCGGTGGCGAACATCGTGCTCGTCGACTGCCCCGATCCCGACACGCAGCCTGCCGCGGCCGCACCCCGTGACGCCGACGCGGCGCCGCGGCCGAGCGACGCCAACCGCAACCGCGAGCTGCTCGAGGCGGTGCTGCCGGCCTGCGACGTGCTCCTGCTCGTGGCCACCGCGCAGAAGTACCGCTCGTGGATCGTGGCCCGCGAGGTGCAGGCCTTCGCGCCGGGCCGGCCGCTGCTCTTCGTGCAGACGCACGCCGGACGCGATCCCGACATCCGCGCCGACTGGGCTCGGGAGCTGGAGTCACAGGGGTTCAGCGTGCCGCGGATCTTTCGGCTCGACGGCGTGGAGGCCGCCCGCCATGCGTCCGCCGGACTCGAGCCGGAGCCGGGCTTCCGCGAGCTCACCGCCGCG
Organism: Pirellulales bacterium; assembly: GCA_044344765.1. Lineage (GTDB taxonomy): Bacteria > Planctomycetota > Planctomycetia > Pirellulales > UBA1268 > QWPN01. Next base: position 2,532 of record JBIJCJ010000189.1, read on the forward strand.
ATCGACGAGGAGCTCGTGGGGCGGGCCGCACGACGGGTGCGCCGAACCGGCGCGCTCGACCTGGCCGGTTGGTTCGCGGGGCATGCCCGCCGCCAGCTCGCCGTCGTTCGCGAGCCGGTCGCCCAGCTCGCCGCGGGTGTCGATGCGGAGCGGACCCGGCTCGAGACGATTCTCGCGCGGGCGGTCGGCGCCAAGCTCCGCGCCAGCCGCGGCGCCTGGCAGCGGCTCGTCACCGACGAGGTCGTCGATCGCTGGCACGGAGGCCCGTTCGCGACGTTCCTCCACGTGCTCGCGACGCTGGCCGCGCTATGGCACCGCGTCCGTCCCGGCGGCGGACTGATCGGCCGGCTGCTCGCCGGTCAGTCGCCTGCGGCGGCGGCCGGGACCGGCGGCTGGCAGGCGGTGGCGGAACTGGGGCTGTCGGAGGCGGAGGTGGAGCAGTCGCGGAGCATCCTCGCCGGGCTCGCCGCCCGGGCCCGGCTCACCGACCCGCTGGTCGGCCGGGCACGGCTCGACGCGGCACGGGTGCCGGCGACGGCCGGCGCCCTTCTCGAGCGGACCGGGCACTGGCTGGCGACGGGGATCGACGAGCTCGTCACCACCCGGCGCGGCCGGGCCGGCGGTCCGCTGCTGCACTGGATCTTCGAGGCCTTGTTCGGCGGCCTGCTCGTGGCCGTCATCGGGCGGGCCGGCTGGAAGTTCTTTTACGATCATCTCTGGCTCGGCCGCCCGATGGATGGTGGCGGCTTTCTCCAGGAGGCGATCGTCTGGGTGGTTCTCTGGGGGCTCTTGCTGCGGTGGGTCGTGTTCGCGGTGGTGCGGTCGGGCCTCGAGCGCGACATCACGGCGCTCGTGGGCCGGCTGCCGGCGGCGAAGCTCGTCGATCCGCTGCTGGCCGACTTCGCCGCTGCCGCGGCGCGGACGACCGCCTTTCTCGACGACGGCGACCGCCTCGGTGCGGAGGCCGACGCGTTGGCCGTGTCGCTCGCCGAGCCCGCCGCCCTGGGCCGGCTCCGCGGAGCCTCGTCATGAAGGGGGCGTGCCGCTGGCTGGCGGTGATCGCCCTCTCGTCGGCGGCGGTGGCCGCGGAGCTCGACGAGGTCCACGTCCGTGGCGAGCTCGTCTGGGCCGCGGACCAGGAAGGGGGCGGCCCGCACGTCTTTCCCGATCCGGCCGACCCGCGGCGGCTGACGGGCTTCGAGGTCGAGTTCGCCGAGCTCATCGCCGCCGAGCTGGGCGTGAAGGCGAGGTTTCAGCAGGGGCAGTGGGATCGGCTCCCGCTGCTTCTCGACCGGACGGCCGACTGCGTGATCAACGGCATCGAGCTCACCCCCGAGCGGCGGCGCGACTACCGCTGTTCGCGGCCGTACTTCAGCTACGCGCTGCAGATGGTGGGCCGGCGCGGCGCGGCGCCCGTGTCGCTCGCCGATCTCGCCGCGGCCGGGCCGCGGGGACCGTGGCGGGTCGGTGTGCTGACCGGCTCGGCCGCCGAGCTGGAGATGCGGGCCCGGGCCGCCCGCGGTGAAGCACAGATCGAGGTCATCGGCTACGACGGCACGCTCGACTCGATGGAGCAGGTACACAGCGGCGTCCTCGACGCGGCCGTGCTCGACGACTGCATCGTCGCCTTCTACGCCGACCGCTTCGCCGCCCTGCGGACGGCCGATCGGCCGTTCGCAGGCGGCATGTATACCGTGCTCACGTCGCCGCGCACACCGCTGCTCGCCGCCGCCATCGACGAAGCGATCGGCAAAGTGATCGCCGACGGCCGGCTGAAGGCGTTGTACGACCGCTGGGATCTCGCCGGCCGTCAGCAGATACTGATGATCCGCGACGCCGCCGAGATCCCGCCGGCCGGCCGGCGGTCGTTCGCCGAGCTCGTCCGGCAGACGCTGCCGCTGTTGGCCTCGTCGGCCGGGATGACGATCCTCCTGTCGTGCCTGTCCTTCCCGCTGGCGATCGTGATCGGCCTGGCGGTGGCGGTCGGCCGGCTCCACGGCCCGACGTGGCTGCGGCCTCTGCTCACGGCCTACGTCGAGATCCTGCGCGGCACACCTCTCATGCTCCAGCTGTACGCGATCTTCTTTCTCCTGCCGAAGATCGGCCTCGCCCTGCCGGCGGTCGTCGCCGCGATTCTCGGCCTCGCCCTCAACTACTCCGCCTACGAGTCGGAGATCTACCGGGCCGGTCTCAAGGCGGTGCCGATCGGGCAGCTCGAGGCGGCGCTGTCGCTGGGGCTCTCGAAGTGGCAGGCCCTGCGGCACGTGCTCGTGCCGCAGGCGGTGCGGATCGTGATGCCGCCGGTGACGAGCGACTTCATCGCGCTCTTCAAGGACACGAGCGTGTGCTCGGCGATCACGGTGATCGAGCTCACGAAGCGGTACAGCGTGCTGGCGCTCTCCACGGGCCGGATCGTGGAGCTGGCGGTGGTGACGGCGCTGCTCTATCTCTGCATGAGCTGGCCGCTGTCGCTGCTCGCGCGCTGGTTCGAAGCGCGGCTCGAGCGGCCGGGATCGGCGGCACGGTGAGGGCGGGCGGCATGATCGATGTCGAAGCACTGACGAAGCACCGCGCGGGGAAGGCCGTGCTCGACGCCGTGACCTTCCGCGGCGCCGCGCGGGGCGTGACCGTGCTCGTCGGCCCGTCGGGGGGCGGCAAGAGCACGCTCCTGCGCTGCCTCAATGGCCTGGAGACCTTCGAGGGGGGCGCGGTGACGATCGCAGGCCATCGGCTCGTCGGCGGCCAGCAGGGCGGGGTCGCCCGCGACGAGCTGCGGCGGGACGTGGGCATGGTGTTTCAGCAGTTCAATCTCTTCCCGCACCTCTCGGTGCTCGACAACGTCATGCTCGGGCCGCGGGTGGTGCTGCGGGAGCCGGCCGAGGCCGCCCGGGAGCGGGCGCTGGCGTTGCTCGATCGCGTCGGCCTGGCGTCGTTCGCGGCCGCCCGGCCCGCGACTCTTTCGGGCGGCCAGCAGCAGCGGGTGGCGATCGCCCGGGCCTTGGCGATGCGGCCGCGAGTGATGCTCTTCGACGAGCCGACCAGCGCCCTCGATCCGCAGATGACGGCCGAGGTGCTCGACGTGATCGTCGATCTGGCCCGTGGCGGGCAGACGATGGTGGTGGTGACGCACGACCACGGCTTCGCGAGGCGGGCGGCCACGTGGGTCGTGGAGCTCGTCGCCGGCCGCGTGGCCCGCCAGGGCACCGCGGACGAGCTGCTGGAGCCGGTTTTCCTACGCCACGGAGGGCTTTCTCCGCGGACAGCTAGTCCGCCTTGATCTGGCCGGGTGACGCGCGGAGGTCGTAGCAGTGGATGCCGTCGAAGCCGCGCATGAAAATCCGGCCTTCCACCACCGGGAACACCATGCACTTGCAGTGGTAGGAGTTCGTGTTGTGGTGGGGCGGCGCCCAATTGCCCAGGAGCTTGAAAGTCTCCGGGGTCGCGCCATAGACCGCCAAGGTGTTATGGCTGTGGGAACCATCCGGGGCACAAAACACCAGGTTCTCGGCCATGAAGATGTGGCCTTCGTTGATCGGCGCCGGACCTTGGGCAGTCGCCACCACCTTGCCGGTCTTCAGGTCCAGCATCTGCATTTCGCCTGTTTTCGCATTCGGCGCATGGTTGCCGACGACGACGTACTTGTCATTGACCGCCGGGGCGCTGAGTTCATCCTTGGCGTTTACGGGCGTCGCCCAGATCCGCTCCGCTTTCTCCGGCGTCATCCGCCAGGCGACGCACTCGGGGTCCTTCTGCGGCTCGCCCTTCAGGCTGAACGTGAGCCCCACCAGGATGTCGCCGCTGACCGAGACTCCTTTGGATCCGCCCTTGTAGTCCGTTTCCCAGACCACCTTGCCGGACTTGGGTTCGATGCAGAAGATCTTCTTCGCAACACCACGCGCGCCGTCCATCGAAATGATGTAGTCCTTGCCCTGATGCG
>JBIJCJ010000190.1:0-6375 GCA_044344765.1 Pirellulales bacterium
CCCTTCAATTGATTGGTTCGTCATGCCGCGACGGCCGAAGCCGCTGCGGCGTTGATTCGCCGGAATCTCGTGAAGAGACTCGATCTGTCTGATGAATAAATGGTTCGTGATCGATTGGTCGGTTTCCCAACCTTTCGGTCACTTGCCGGTCACGATCGCGTGCCGGCCGAAACCAAAAGAGATCAACTGCCGAATTGTCAAAGATCGATTCGCTGCGTCGCACCCGAGGGTTTGCCGTAGCGAGCCCCCAAGCATAGCAGCACCGCCGACGCCGTCAACACCCCTGCAAGCAGGAAAAAAATTTTCGGCGGACACCGTTTATCGGCGCCCGGAGGCGGCGGATTCCAGTCGTACGCGGCGCCCCCAGCAGTGGTTCACGGCCGCCGAAAAAAATGGCAAAGGACCCTATTTTTCCGCGTCGAGAACGACGGGAATATCGAGCCGGTGCCCTTCCCGCTGGACGGTGACCAGCACCTGTTCGCCAGGATTTTTCGACTCCACGGCCGACAGAAAATCGTCCGCATTCCGCACAGATTGCCCACCCACGGCGACGATCAGATCCGCGCCGGACCGGTCCACCCGTTCAAACTCCATCATGAACGGTCCCTGCCGCCGCCGTTCTCGCACGACCTTGAAGCCCCGCAGGCCGGCCCGCTCGGCCGGACCGCCGGAAGTGAGCGTGGCCACGACGAGCCCCGCATCCGATTGATAGACGCGGGAAATCCCGGCGTCGGGGCGGATCACCCGGCCGCGCTTGATGAGCTGCGGCACGATTCGGGCGAGCGTGCCCACGGGAATCGCGAAGCCCACGCCGGCGCTCTGGCCGGTGCGGCTGGCGATGGCCGTGTTCATGCCGATCAGTCGGGCAGTGCTGTCGAGCAGCGGCCCGCCCGAATTGCCGGGATTGATGGCGGCGTCGGTCTGGATGATCGACTTGATCGTGCGGCCGGTGCGGGTCGGCAGCGAGCGATTGAGGCTGGAAATGATGCCTGTCGTGAGCGTGCGCTCGAGGCCGAACGGATTGCCGATCGCGAACACCCGCTGCCCGACCCGCAGGTCGTTCGACGTGCCGAAGGCCACCGGCTGGAGCAGCTCCGCAGGGGCTTCGACCTTGATGATGGCGACGTCGGTCGCCGGATCGAAGCCCACGATCGTGGCCGGGTGCGACGAGCCGTCGTAGAGCAGCACCTGGATCTCCTTCGCCCCCTCGACGACGTGATAGTTCGTCAGCAGGTGCCCCTGCTTGTCGAGCACGATGCCCGAGCCGGCCCCCTCCGACGGCATCTCGATGAGCAGCAGGCCCGTGGCGACGGTCGCCTTCGTGTTGATGTTGACGACACTCCGGTTCACCGCCTCGTAGACGGTGATGTTGGTCTGCTCTTCCGGCGTGAAGCTCCGCGGCGGCGCTTCGGGGAGCGGCGCGACGGCCGGCGGCTGGCCCGCGGTGGGCACGGCCGGCAGGCACGCCAAGCAGACGGCCGCGAGACGGGCGATGATGGATGAGGGAGGCATGGGCATTTGTCGAGTCCCTGACGACAGTATCGCGGGCTGGGCAATTCGGCCCAAGACCGAAAGCGACCGGGCTGCGGCAGTCCGGGAAATCTGCGGATTTCTAGTGGAATCGACGTTGGCAGCCCGTGGGGCAGAAAATATACTTGTTGGTAGGCCAGCCGCATTGCACCCCGCCCCCGGAGCGTTCCCATGCCCCCCCGCACCGTGAAGCAGCTGTCGGCGTCCTTCGCCGCGATCGCGATCGTGGCCGCGACGCCCCTCTGGCACGCCGCAGCGGCAGCACCCCCGTCCGCCACGGTGACGTTCACCGAGGCCACGCAGCCGGTGCAGGCCGCGCCCGTAACCGCCATCGGCCTCAAGACCTCGGGTGACGACACCGCAGGGCCGGCGCAGGTGCTCGTGCTCGTCGATACCTCGGCCAGTCAGACGGGCGAGTTTCGCCGCCGCGCGCTTGATGCCGTCGCCGGACTCCTCGAATCCGCCCGCCCTGACGACCGATTCGCGATCGCGGCCGTGGACGTCAACTGCACGCCGCTCGCCAAAGATTTTCAGCCGGCCCGCAGCCCCGGCGTGACCCAGGCGACCCGGGCCCTCGACGCCCGCACCCCGCTCGGCGCGACCGACCTCGTCGGTGCTCTCACTGCCGCCGCAGAGTTTTTCGGCGACCACGACGCCAACCGGCCGCGAGCCATCGTCTACGTCGGTGATGGCCCGGGCCTGGCGGGCATCGATCCTGCGGAGTTCACCCAGGCCATCGACGCCCTGCGTCAGAAGCGGATCGCGGTGTCGAGCCTCGGCATCGGGCCGCAGATCAACTGGCCCTGCCTGGCCGCCGTGGCCAACGGCACCGGGGGCATGCTGATCATTCCGGAAGAGAAGGACGCCGCCAAGGAGGCGGGCGCGAAGATCCACGCGGCGGCCGTGAAGGCCGTCACCTGGCCCGACGAGGTTGCCGTTTCGAGCGACGTCGCCGACGCCGCCCTGCGGCTGCTGCCCGGTCGGCTACCGCCGCTACGGTCCGACCGCGATACCGTCCTGCTCCTCGAAGGCCCGCTCGCAAAGGCCCGTCTGGAGATGCGACTGACCCGTGGCGACGAGCAGAAAACCGTGACGCTCGACCTGCCGACCGCCAAGCCACGGGAGCAGAACGCATATCTGGCTGAACTCGCCCGCAATGCCCGCGACACCGATGGCGTCTTCCTGCCGCTTCTCGGCCGCGAGGGCCTCGCCCTGACGCGGTCCGTAGTGCTCGGCGAGGCGGCCCAGCTCGCCGCCCTCTCGCGGCAGGCCGAGACGACGGGCTCGCACGACTCCGCCTTGCGACTGGCCGAGGCGTCGCTGCGCCGCGACCCCGACAACCCCGACGCCGCGGTGGTCCGTGAGGTGGCCCAGCGGCGCGGCGGTGCCGTGCCGCCCCCGCCGCAGCCAGGCGTGGGCGTGATCACCCCGCCGGAGTCGCTCCCGGCCGCAGCCGACAACGAGCTCGCGGAGCTCAACGCCATGCGGAAAATCCGCGGCCAGCAGCTCGAGCAGGAAACGGCCGTGCGGCTGCGGAACGCCCGCCAACTGCTCACCACCGATCCCGATCTTGCCCGCCAGCAGTTAAAGGAGGCCCAGGAGCTCGTGCGCACCGACGACGCCCTCGACGCCGAGACCCGCGATCGGCTCCTGCGGCAGCTCGAGATGCGGATCCGCGAGTCGATCGTGCGGTCGCGGGAGAAGACCGATCGTGACCTGGCGGCGGAGCGCCGGGCGGCGATCGGCCGGGCCCGCGCCGACCTCGTCGCCGACCTCGACCGCCGCGAAGCGAAGATCAAGGCTCTCACGGACCGCTACAACGCCCTCGTCCAGGAGGGCATCCGCGTCGGCTACCAGCGGCCGACCGGCGCTTTCACCGAGGCCGAACGCGAAGTGGGCACGGCAATCGCCGAGGCGACGGGGCCCATCTACTCCAACTATCCCGTGCCGATGACGGCCCGCGTCGTGGGCGAGACCGCGCCGCTCGTGGCCCGGATACTCGACTACCACGCCGAGAACACCCGCGTTCGCCGCGACCAGGAGCGTGGGTTCATGGATGTGATGCATCTCGTGGACGTGGCGGGCATTCCCTTCCCTGACGACCCGCCGATCATCTATCCCAGCGCCGCGCGGTGGAAGCAGCTCACCGAGGACCGCAAGAAGTACAAGTCGGTGGATCTTGCCGACCCCGGCAGCGCCGAGAAGAAGATCTACGACGCCCTCGACAGCACCGTACCGAACCTCAACTTCACCGAGACCCCGCTGCGGGACGTGGTCGCCCAGCTCAAGGACTCGCAGGGCATTCCCATTCAGCTCGACATGAAGGCCCTGGAAGACGCCGGTATCGACCTCGACACGCCGGTCACCAAGGACGTTTCGGGGATCTCGCTGCGGTCGGCGCTGCGACTGCTGCTCGGTGACATCGACCTCACCTACCTGATCAAGAACGAGGTGCTCCTGCTGACGACGAAAGAGAAGGCCGGCGAGAACCTCGTCATCAAGGTCTACCCCGTGGGTGACCTGGTGCTCCCGATCAACCCGGCTTCCGGTGTGAATCCGTTTCAGATGGGCGGTGGCATGGGCGGCGCCGGTGCCATGGGTGGCATGGGTGGCATGGGCGGTGGCATGGGTGGCATGGGTGGCATGGGTGGCATGGGCGGCATGGGGATGGGCGGCATGGGCGGATTCTGCTGGGTCGCCCGCGAGGTGTACGGCGCCCACGACCCGCGGTGGCTCGTGTTCCGTGGCTGGCTGACGGCCGACGCCCCGTCGTGGCTGCGCGACCTGTATGCCACCCACGGGCCGGCCTTCGCCGACTGGATTCACGACAAGCCGCTCGCCAAGGCCGCCGTGCGGGCCGCGATGGATGTTGTCGTCGAGCCACGGCTGGACATCCAGGGCGGTGGGCAGTTTCAGGTGTCCGATGCCCGGGAGCGGATCGCCCGCAACGAAAAGTCCGACACCGCCCCGAAGGCCGTTCCTGCAACCTCCGAAACGGTGGCAGCAGCCGCACCACGGCAGGGCCTGCCGGCAGCCGTCCTCGACGCCGCGGACCTCCGGGAGGCGCTCGGCGACTACCTCGGCATCACCGGCGAAGGTGACGCTGGCCGCGAGCGGCAGCGGAGGTTCGCACAGCTGCGGGCCTCGGCGGCCGCGCTCGGAGCCGCGAATGAGTTTGCACGCGCCGCCGACCTGATCGCCGCGACCTTGGCCTGCGGCCATGTCGAGCCGTGGATGTATGAGTCGCTCGCGATCGCGATGGAGGCGGCCGGCAGGCCGCGTGAGGACGTCGAAAGAGTCCTGCTCTCGAGCGCCGACCTCGCCGTCAGCCCGACGGACCTGCTGGGCCTGGCCAACTATCTCGCCCGATTCGGCTCCGACAAACAGGCCATCCGCATCTGCCGGCAGATCACGCGTCTCGATCCGACCAGCCGGGAAGCCTACGCCCTGGCGATGACGCTCGCCGCCCACAACGACGATGCGGCCACACTCGCCTGGGCCTGCCCCGGCGTGCTTGCGCACGAATGGCCCGCGGGGCAGCAGGAGATCGCGTTGCGGGCCGGACGGCTCGCGAGGGCGACGATCACGGCCCTTGAAAAAGCCGGCAAAGCGGATCAGGCGGCGGCCTTCAAAGCTGCGGCCGACAAGGCCCTCGTCCGCGACGTGGTCGTGGAGTTCTCGTGGACCGGCGACGCCGACGTCGACGTGCTCGTCGAGGAGCCCTCCGGTTCGGTCTGCTCGGCGGCCGCGCCCCGCTCGAGCGCCGGCGGCGTGCTGTTCGCCGACGAGGCTGAACCGATCGGCAAAGACACCGCGACGCACCGGGAACGGTATGTCGCCGCCCAGGCGTTTCCGGGCACGTATCGTGTGCTCGTCCGGAGGGCCTGGGGCAAGGTCGCAGCCGATACCGTGACCGCGAAGATGACGCTGCGGAAGGGGACGAAAAACGAGGAGTCGATCACACGCTCGCTGCGGCTCGGAGGAGATCGGCAGGCGTTCGCCTTCGCAGTGCCCGATGGCCGGCGCCGTGAGCCGCTCCTCGACGCCCAGATCGCCCAGGACGTGGTCGCCCAGCAGGAGATCGGCAAGGCGATCCTCGCCCAGCAGATCCAGGCCCTCGCCGATCCGGCCGTCACCGCCTCGATGGCGGCCAGCCGCTTCGGCACGCCCGACGCTCCCGGCCAACGCTTTCCGCCTTTCTTCGGCCCCAATGCGGCGGTGGGCTACCAGCCCCAGATCACCGTCCTCCCCGAGGGCGTGAACATGTCTGCCCGCGCGGTCGTGTCGGCCGACCGGCGGTACGTTCGAATCACGGCCCAGCCTCTGTTCTCGGGCGTGGGCCAAGTGACGCAGTTCGGCGGCGGGGCTGGTGCGGGGGCTGGCGCAGGTCCGGCGGCTGACGCAGGTCCGGCGGCTGGCGCAGGTCCGGCGGCGGGTGTTGCCGCAGCGGCTGGAGTTGGTGCAGGCGCGGCGGCAGGCGCGGCAGCCGGCGCTGGTGCGGCGGCCGGCGTGGGCGGTGGACCCGGGGTGGGATTTGTTGTGGGGCCTGGTGTGGGTGGCGGCGCGGGCGTTGGAGTGGCGGTCGGCGTGGGTGGCGGCGCTGGTGCGGCGGCAGGCGTGGGTGCTGGTGCGGCAGCCGGTGTCGGCGTCTGCTGGGTGGCCCGCGAGGTCTACGGCGAAGCGGATCCCCGGTGGCGGGTCTTCCGCAGCTGGCTCATGACGTCTGCCCCCCGGACACTCCGCGACCTCTACATCGCCCACGGCCCGGCATTCGCCGCCTGGATCCACGACAAGCCTGCGGCCAAGGCGACTGTCCAAATGCTCATGGACCGGGCGAGGGCGGCC
>JBIJCJ010000191.1:0-6280 GCA_044344765.1 Pirellulales bacterium
GTTCGCTACGGCCCTCCGGGCCTTCACTCACTCGGATCTGCCTGCGCTCCGCCATCCATGGCTCCGCCGACCAATCCGCCCTCGGCGGATCGGTGCCCGAGATACGCCGGCTCAATGGCAGGGGCACCCCCTCGCCTCCTCGTTGCAGGCGCAGCACGCAGCGGCCGTAGGCCGCGCCGCGTGCCCGCCGCACACGCCGGCGGCAGAGCATCAGCGCCGACGGTGACGAATGTCCGCTGCCGGGAAGCCCGAGGCGCGAGCCGAGGGAATGCGGATCCATTTCCGATGGAGCCCCGCGTATTCCCTCAGCTCGCGCTTCGGGCTTCCCTGCAACCGGGCACGACGGTCAGAGACCGCCGCTACAAGAGGCCGCGCCGCGTGCGCGGCCTCAACGCGTCCCGGCACGACGGTCAGAGACCGCCGCTACAAGAGGCACGCAGCGGCCGCAGGCCGCGCAGCGTGCCCGCCGCGCCCCAGGCGTGCCGCGGATCGACGCCTCGTCGAGCCGCCACGCCGCCGCAGCCCAGCTGCGGCCACGGCCGCCCGGAAGGCGGCCGCTCGGCCGTCCGGCGAACCCTTGGCGTTCGCCGCGACGGCCCAAGCCTGCGGGGGCCAGGGATGGCCCCGCAGGCGTGAAGTCAAAAGGCGATCTGAAACTGCGTCTGGATCGCGGTGCCCGTGTAGCCGGCCCGATACGGATAGAGGATGTTCTGCGCCGGGTTACGGTTCATGTAGAGGGCCTCGATCGTGAACCGGCCTTGCCGCGACTTGTGGACGTACCAGTTGAAGCCGCCCCCGTATTCCTGGCCGGTGCCGTAGGGGCCGGTGAGGGCGCTGGTGCGGGCGTAGACCTCGTAGGTCCGCGGCACGAAGCACCAGGAGAGGTAGCCCAGGCCGCCGTGGTCGTAGATGTTCGACCGCTCGAAGGTGCCGACGCCTACGAAGTCGTTCAAGAGCCGGAAGTAATACTCGAAGTTCAACGCCCAGCCCGCATACTTCCAGCCGGCATCGACCGTCGCGAGCTGAAACAGGTACTGCTGCAGCCGGGAGTCGGGGCCGAGGGCCCCGGGCAGCGCGATCGGCGTGCCGTCGGAGAGCCGGACGATCGTGTCTTCGGGATTGAGCCCCGCGAAGATGATCGCCTGCGTGCGGGCGTAGGTGCCGCTGGCGCCGAGGCGGATCACCGGATCCTTGCGGCATTCCATGTCGGAGTAGCCGAGGCCGAAGGGCCCGAGCGGCTCCCACCAGGTGTTGCCGGCCCAGGCCATCGAGGTGCCCTCGCGGAGCACGCCCGCCTGGCCGCCGTCGATGGCGTTCCACACGCCGGCCTGGTACTGGATCTCGTCGTCAAGGAGCGAGCCGAGCGTGAACACTCCGGGACTGTAGCCGGGGCGGAAGAAGGTGTTGGCCATGCTCCGGTCGATGCCGAGGGTCCACGGCTGGGCATCGACCCACTCCCGCGAGCCCGGCACGATCGTCACGCCGCTGGCGAGCGTGGCGGCCTCGCTGAACTTCCAGCCGAGCACGCCGAGCGGCACGAATGCGGATCGCACGCCCATGTCGGACGTGCCGAACAGCGCCGCCCGGTAGACGAGCCGCTCGTCGAGGACGTGGCCGGAGAAGGAAAGGAGCACGCGGTTGAGGTTGAAGGTGCTGATGTTCTTCACGGGCCGCACGATGCCGCGCGAGTCGGTCCAGCTCGTCGTCTCGCGGGCGAACTCCAGCCAGCGGAGCTGCATGAAGCCGTTCATCGCCAGGGCGAACGGGAAACGATCGGATCGTTCGTTCGAGTGGTAGAGCAGCAGGCCCTTGGGCGGGGCGATGTCGGTTGCCGGGATGTAGCGGGGCCGGGGAATGTTGGCCAGCCGGGCGGCTACTGCCTGGTCCACGAGCGCGCGGATCCGGGCCTCCTGGTCGGGATCCACGTGCGTCAGCGACTCCTCCAGGTATTGGGCCGGTTCGACCGCCGCGCTCTCGTCGGGCGTGGCTTCTTGGGCGCGCGGCATCGCCGCCGCCGGCAAGAGGCAGAGGAGAGCGGCGAGCGGTGGCACGAGCGATGCGCGCATGGGGAGCCCGGGGATTCCAATCGGGCCCGGTTGCACCGGTCGTGCAGGATTTTCCGAAAAGGCAAACTGGGCGAGATGGGTTTGTGGCGGTTGAACCCGAAAAACGGCCGCTTGACGGGTAGCAGGCGTGCTCTATGCTGTATTTGGTTTCCGAATGATGCATGGCGGTGTCATTCGTTTTCGTAATCACGGATGAGGCCACATCGCGGCCGAAGGGCCGCGCGGCACGGATTTCCGTGAACCTCAAGTCCCTGAAAATCTTTTGCGACATCGTCTCCCGGCGGAGTTTTTCCCGCGCGGCGGAGGAGAACGGCGTGTCGCAGTCCGCGGCCAGCCAGGTGGTCGGCCACCTCGAGTCGCACCTCGGGGTGCGGCTCATCGAGCGGTCGAAGCGGCCGCTGTCGCCGACCCGTGAGGGGCAGGTGTTTTTCGACGGCGCCCGGAAGATCGTCGCCGCCTATGACGCCCTCGAGGACGCGGTCCGCACGCTGCACGACGAGGTCGCCGGCCGCGTCCGCGTGGCGGCGATCTATTCCGTCGGCCTCCACCACATGAGCCGCTACGTGCAGGAGTTCATGAGCCGCCATCCGAAGGCCGTGGTGCGGCTCGAATACCTCCATCCCGACCGCGTGATCGAGTCGGTCGAGCAGGGGCAGGCCGACGTCGGCATCGTCAGCTACCCGCGCAGCACCCGGTCGCTCGAGGCCGAGCCCTGGCGGGAGGAGCCGATCGTCCTGGTGTGCGCCCCGGGCAACGTGTTCGCGGGCCGCGTGGAGGTCGCCCTCGGCGAACTCCACGGCCAGCGGATGGTGGCCTTCGACAGCGATCTGGTGATCCGGCACGAGCTGGACCGGGCGCTCGCCGCCCAGGCCGCCGAGCCGGACGTCGTCATGGAGTTCGACAACATCGAGACCATCAAGCGGGCCGTCGAAATCGACGCCGGCGTGGCCCTCCTGCCCGAGCCGACGGTCGGCCGGGAGCTGGCGGCCGGCACGCTCTGCGCCGTGCGGCTCGCCGGCGACGACCTGATGCGGCCGCTCGGCATCGTTCATGCCCGCGGCAAGCCGCTCGCCCCCACCGCGCAGCGGTTCGTGGAACTGCTCCGCGGCCATGCCCACGACCTCGACGCGGTGTCCACCGCGACCGCCGCCCCCTGACCATCCCCGTCGCGCGGCATGGAGCCGCGGTCACAGACCAACCGTTTCCCGCAGCCCGCACGAGCCTCGCCATGATGCGTCCCTCCCGCCCGCGCCCCGGCCTTCCCGCCCCGCAGGGGCTCTACGATCCCGCCAACGAGCACGACGCTTGTGGCGTGGGATTCGTCGTCAACATGCACGGCGTGAAGAGCCACGACATCGTCCGCAAGGGGCTCGAGGTCCTCGAGAATCTCACGCATCGCGGAGCCTGCGGCTGCGACCCGCTCACCGGCGACGGCGCCGGCATCCTCATGCAGACGCCGCAGGAGTTCTTCGCGGCCGTCGCCCCGCAGGCCGGGATTTCGCTCCCCCCGGCGGGCGACTGGGCCGTGGGCAACGTGTTCCTGCCGCCGTCGGAGGGCGACCGCGAGGCTGCCGAGCAGTTCTTCGAGCAGGTCGTCCGCGAGGAGGGCCTCGAGTTTCTCGGCTGGCGGACCGTGCCCACCGACAACCGCTCGATCGGCGGCACCGCCCGCGAGGTCGAGCCGGTCGTCCGGCAGGTGTTCATCGGCCGAGGCAAGAAGGTGGCCCGCGACCACTTCGAGTGGAAGCTGTTCGTGGCCCGAAAGCGGTTCGGGATCGAGATCGGCCGGCTCGGCCTCGCGGAGCAGGCCTTCTGCTACGTCTGCTCGCTGTCGGCGAAGACCATGATCTACAAGGGCCTGCTGCTGGCCGATCAGGTGAGCAAGTACTTCCCCGACCTGTCCGATCCGCGGGTCAAGTCGGCGCTGGCGCTGGTCCACCAGCGGTACAGCACGAACACCTTCCCCACATGGGACCTCGCCCACCCCTTCCGCTACATCGCCCACAACGGCGAGATCAACACCGTCCGCGGCAACATCAACTGGATGCATGCCCGCGAGAGCATGCTCGCGCATCCGGTGTTCGGGGCCGACCTCGCCAAGATCAAGCCCGTGATCCGCGAAGGGGGCAGCGACTCCGCCACCTTCGACAACGTGCTCGAGCTCCTCGTGCTCGCCGGCCGGCCGATCGAGGAGGCGGTGAGCATGCTGATCCCCGAGCCGTGGAGCGGCCACGAGAGCATGGCCGACGACCTCAAGGCCTACTACGAGTTCCAGGCCTGCCTGATGGAGCCCTGGGACGGCCCGGCGGCGCTGGCCTTCACCGATGGCGTGCGGATCGGGGCCACGCTCGACCGCAACGGCCTGCGGCCGGGCCGCTGGTGGCAGATGAAGGACGGCCTCGTGGTCATGGCCAGCGAGGCGGGCGTGCTCCAACTGCCGGCCGGCGAGGTGGTGCGCAAGGGGCGGCTTCGCCCCGGCCGGATGTTCCTCGTCGACACGAAGGAAGGCCGGATCGTCGAGGACGACGAGATCAAGCGGCGGCTCGCCACCGCCAAACCGTGGCGCGAGTGGGTGGCGGCCAACCAGGTGCGGCTCGACGCGCTGCCCGATCCCGCCGACGTCGAGAACGTCACCAAGAGCCGGGCCGTCGAACCCTCGGAACTGCTCGTCCAGGGCAGGATTGACGCCCATGCCCACGCCCTCGACCCCTGGCGGGCCGCCGGCGTGGCGGGCGAGCACGCCAGCCTCGTGGAGCTGCAGCGGAACTTCGGCTTCACGCTCGAGGACCTGAAGGTGATCCTCGCGCCGATGGCCACCGACGGCGCCGAGCCGATCGGGTCGATGGGCAACGACACGCCGCTGGCGGTGCTCTCCGACCGGCCGCAGCTGCTCGCCAACTACTTCAAGCAGCTCTTCGCCCAGGTGACCAATCCGCCGCTCGACGCGATCCGCGAGGAGATCATCACCTCGATGATCACCACGATCGGCTGCGAGGGGAACCTGCTCGACTCCTCTCCCGAGCAGGCCCGGCTCCTGCGGCTGGAGACGCCGGTGATCACCAACGCGGAGTGCGGGCGGATCAAGTCGCTCGGCTCCGCCGGCGGTCAGCAGTCGCTCGGCTCCGCCGGCGGTCAGCAGTCGCTCGGCTCCGCCGGCGGTCAGCAGTCGCTCGCCCGGCCCGGCCTGCAGGCGGCGACGATCTCGCTGCTCTTCCCGGCGGCCGACGGCGCGGCGGGCATGCGGACGCGGCTCGACGAGATTCGGGCCGAGGCGTCGGCGGCGGTCAAGGCCGGGGCCACGATCCTCGTCCTCTCCGACCGCGGCGTGTGCCGCGAGCAGGCGGCGGTGCCGGCGCTGCTGGCGACCGGCGGCGTGCACCACCATCTCGTCCGCGAGGGCACCCGCACCCGCTGCGGCATCGTCGTCGAGACGGGCGAGGCCCGCGAGGTGCAGCACTTCGCGCTGCTCACCGGCTACGGTGCCGGTGCCGTGAATCCCTACCTCGCCTTCGCCACCATCGACCAGATGCAGGCGGAGAAGATCATCGCCGGCGACTACCCGCGCGAGAAGCTCCACAAGAACTACGTCAAGGCCGCGACCAAGGGGCTGCTCAAGGTGATGAGCAAGATGGGCATCTCGACGCAGCAGAGCTACCGCGGCGCCCAGATCTTCGAGGCCGTGGGCCTGGAGAGCGGGCTGGTGGACGAGTTCTTCACCCGCACGCCGAGCCGGATCGGCGGCATCGGCCTGGCGGGTGTGGCGGAGGAAGCCCTGCGCCGTCACGAACACGCCTGGCCGCAGACCGCCGTGCCGCAGACCCTCGAGCTCGACGTGGGCGGTCGCTACGCCTGGCGACGGAAGGGCGAGGCCCACGTGATGGCCCCCGAGGTGGTGGCCAGCCTGCAGCGGTCCACGCAGATCAACAGCCGTGAGGAGTTCAAGAAGTATCAGAAACTGATCGACGAGCAGCAGACGAAGCTCCTCACCCTCCGCGGCCTTCTCGACTTCCAGTGGGCCGACCAGCCGATTCCGCTCGACGAGGTGGAGCCGGCGAAGGAGATCGTGAGGCGGTTCGCGACCGGTGCGATGTCGTACGGCTCGATCTCCAAGGAAGCCCACGAGACGCTCGCGGTGGCGATGAACCGCCTCGGCGGCTGGAGCAACACGGGCGAGGGGGGCGAGGACCCGGTCCGCTACCAGCTCGAGCCCAACG
>JBIJCJ010000192.1:0-6228 GCA_044344765.1 Pirellulales bacterium
CCGCGCCAGGGCGAGCTCGGTCTGCACGCCGCGCTTCGTGGAGAGCAGTTCGTGCCACTCGTCCACGACCACGGTCTGCAGTTCGGCGAAGATCTCGTGGGCGTCGTCGAGCGAGAGCAGGATCGAAAGCGATTCGGGCGTGGTGACCAGCGCCGTGGGCCAGCGGGCCCGGAGGCGGCGCCGGTCGGCGGCCGACGAGTCGCCGGTGCGCACGCCCACGCTCCAGCCTTTCACCACGCGGCCGGCACCACGCAGCGGCTCTCCGAGGGCCAGCGCCGTGTCGGCGGCCAGCGCCTTCAGCGGCGTGACCCAGACGACCAGCGGTCCGCGTCGCGCGGCCGGCGGATCGGTCACCGTCTCGGCCCGGGCGACCGCGCCGAGCCAGGCGGCGAGCGTCTTGCCCGTGCCCGTCGGCGCGTGCAGCAGACCGCTCTCACCGCTGGCGGCCGCCCGCCAGACTTCATTCTGAAACGGAAACACCTCCCAGCCCCGGGAGGCGAACCATGCATGGAAGTCATGGAAGCGATCGGCCGCGGGGCCGGGAACGCGTGGGCCGCGGCCTGGTAAGACCGATTTCGACCGCCGCCGGCGGGTATCGGGCTCGATCGTCACCCGCGGCTCTCCCTGCGCGGCAGGATGGGTGTGGCCGGCGGTGTTTCCCTGCACCGGGAGCACGTTTCCGGCCGAAAAATGGACCTGCTGCGAACCTTGAACTACCGTTCATCGTATAGCCTCCGTCCTCCGGAGCGACCACCGATGCGTTTTTCCCAATCGTCACACTCCAGTCGCCGTCCCGGCCGCCACGGAAACCGGCGGCGCGGTCGTCTGCTCGGTTCCTGGGAACGGCTGGGGCTGGGGGCAGGGCACGAGTCGCTGGAAGCCCGCGCGCTGATGGCGGCCGATCTCGGGATCACGATCGACTCGGCGCACGTCTGGTACATGCCCGGCACCCAGGTCGCGTACACCGTGACCGTGCAAAACCTCGGCCCGGACACGGCGACGGGGGCGAACGTGTCGACCGTGCTCGGCAGCCAGATCGCGCGCAGCACCTGGACGGCAACCTACTCCGCGAATGCCACGGGGCCGCGCGTCGGGGCCGGGAACCTGGCGGGCGCGGTAACGCTGCCCGCCGGCGGTAGCGCCACCTTCAGCATCGTTTCCACGATCGGTCCGGCCGCGACCGGCCCGCTCACCTCCACCGCCGCCATCACGCTGGCGGGCGATACGCAGTCGGCCAACAATGCGGCGAGTGAAACGCTCCAGTTCGTGGCCCGGCCGCTGGTCGTCGCCGACGACGTCGGCTATGCGAGCACGTCGGCCGTCCGATTCCTCGATCCGGCGACGGGAGCCGAGCGGGCGCGGTTCTTCGCGTATGAGCCCGGCTTTCGCGGCGGCGTGCAGGTGAAGCTCGCCGACATGAATAGTGACGGGCGGCCGGAGGTCGTCACGGCGCCGGGTCGCGGTCGAATCGGCGAGGTGCGAGTGTTCTCCCTCGACGGCGTCGAACAAACGGCCTACCGCACGCTGCCCTTCGGGGACGGCTGGCGCGCCGGCGTGAATATCGACGTCGGCGACGCCGACGGCGACGGCCGGGCCGACATCGCGGCCGCCAAGGCCAGCGGTGACGGCGAGGTGCGGGTGTTCCGCGGCCTGGCCGGCGCCGATCCGATCGCCGACGCGCCGTATCGCACGATCCGGCCGTTCGCCGAGACCTATCTCGGCGGAGCGACCGTCGCGTTCGCGGACCTCGGCACGTTCGCCGGCGGCACGACCGTCGATGCCACGACGCCCGACGGCCGCGCGGAGCTGCTGATCGGGAGCGGCCCGACCGTGGCGCCGCAGGTTCAGGTTCGCGACCTGTCCGCCGTCGGGTCTCCCGTGATCGACACGATCCGGCCGCTTTCTCCGGGATTCCTCGGCGGCATCGCGGTGAGCGTCGGCCGTGTGAATCTCGACTCCATCCCCGACGTGGTCGTGGCGGCCGGTGGTCGCGGCAACGGCCAGGTCGAGGTCTTCGACGGCCGCGTCGGTGCGGCGGCGAACCCGCGGCTCGCGGCCTTCACCGCGTTCACCGGCCGTGGCCTCGCGCCGACGGTCGCCTCCACCGTGGACACCGACGGCGACGGGCGGGCCGACGAGATTCGCGCCGCACAAGCAGGCCAGGCCGTGCGCCGGTTCTCGATCGCTGGTGCCCCGCTCGGCAGCCTGGCGCCCGTCGCAAGCCGCGTCGCCGCCCCCGTGGCGGCGAACAATGTGGCCATCGTCACGACTTCCACCGGCCTGCAGTATCGCGATCTCGTGGTCGGCACAGGGGCCAAGCCGTCGTCGTCGACGGCGCAGGTGACGGTGAACTACGAGGGCCGGCTGCTCAACGGCACGCGGTTCGACGGCAACAACGGCACCCAGTTCGGGCTCAATCAGGTGATCGCCGGCTGGACCGAGGGCTTGGCGTCGATGCGGGTGGGCGGCCGTCGCCAGCTCATCATCCCGGCGAACCTCGCCTACGGTTCCACGGCCCGCCCCAACATCCCGGCGAACTCGACGCTCGTGTTCGACGTCGAACTGCTGGCCACGACCTAATACGGATCACACGTGATCCTCGCGCACCGTCGGGTTTGGCCCCGATGGTGGCACGGCAATCGGGCGACCGTGCTCCGGAAGCCCCTCGCGGCAGCGAGGGGGTGACGCGTGCCGCTCACCATGCGGGCCTTGCGTGCCGATCACGATGCGGGCATAGCGTCCCACGCGTCGATGGTGATTGCCCGCGTCACCCCCCGGCTTCCGCCGGGGGCTTTTGGGGAGGCACGCGCGAGGATCACGTGTGAGCCGTACCATGCGGCTTCCATTTGATTCACGCTTGGCCCCGATGGTGGCACGGCAATCGGGCGACCGTGCTCCGGAAACCCCTCGCGGCAGCGAGGGGGTGACGCGTGACGCTCACTACCCGGGCATTGCATCACGCGCGTCGATGGTGATTGCCCGCGTCACCCCCCGGCTTCCGCCCGGGGCTTCTGGGGAGGCACGCGCGAGGATCATGTGTGAGCCGTAGAGCGCCGCTTCACCACCGGGCTTCGAGGCCGAGGTTCGCGCCGTGGAGGAAGAGGCCGGCGCCGCCGTTGAGCCCGCTGCCGCTGGTGCTCAATGCGCCGAAGTCGAACTGGTTCGGCGCCAGCGCCACGCCCGACAGCCAGATCAGGTTGTAGCCGGCCCGCAGGCCCCAGGTTTCGGTAAGCCGGTAGACGAGCGTGGCGTTGATGTCGCCGATGAAGCCCACGCCCCCTTCCGCCGCCGACCGGGCGGGGCGGATCGGCGGGTCGGGCACGACCGCATCGACGATCGGAGCCTGCGACTGCGACATGGCCGAGCCGCAGAGGGCCGCCTTGGCCCAGCCCTCGAACGCCCACCGTTCCCACTCCATGCGGCCGCGGCCGCCGAGCTGGGCGCCGAACAGGTTCGTCGAACTCCGCAGCGAGTAGACGCCCGGCAGGGGACTGCTGCCGCCGTCGAGCGTGAGGCTCGCCGACTCGTCGAGGCCGGCCCAGCGGAAGCCGGCCAGCCAGTCGAACGTGCCGCGGCAGTAGCCGTCGCAGCGGCGCCACGGCTCGGCCGCGGTCCGGCAGTAGCCGCCGTCTGCGGCACGCGTGAAGGTGTTGATCTCGATGGAGTTGAGCGTCGACCCGTAGGTCGCCCGCGCCGTGGAACGGCCGTTGAACTCCGGCACCAGCAGGGCGAGCGGGTCGGCCGCCTGGACATCGTCGGGGCCGCCGGCTGTCCGCGAGCCGAACATGCTCCAGACGCCGAGGTAGCCGATCTCCCAGCCCGCGGCGGAGTCGTTCACGCTCCCGTAGAACAGCCGCAGGGCGGGCTGCGTGGGGAACTGCAGCTGGCCGGTCGTGAGCACGGCGTCGCCGGCGCTGGCCGCGAGCAGCTGGTCGGTGGACTGGTTGTCGCGCTGCAGGAAGAGGACGTCAGCGATCACGTAGGCCTGCGCCCCGGTCACGGCCGGCAGCCGCGACTGCAGGGGCAGCGTGGCGATGTCTTCCATGATCGCCGGTGGAGTCGCGGGCGGTTCCACGACGATCGATTGATCCGCCCCTGCTGCATCCGGCTGTGCCTCGCCGATAGGCGGGCCGACGACCGCGTTTTGCGTCACTTCTGCGAGAAGCAGCGTCTCCGTGGGAACGATCTCGGGCGCCGGCTGGTCTGCGGCCCGGATGGCCGTCGGCAGTCCTGTGGCCAGGAACAGGAAGGCGATCAGGAGGGCGATGCGGAGTCGGGCGGTGGCCGGCATCGGTTGGCTTTCCGGAGAGGGCCGACCGCAGGCTGTGCGGCTGACGTGCCCGCCGGTTCAATCGGCACATCCGGCACGGGGGATGAGAATCGTTGCGATCCGTGCG
Source organism: Pirellulales bacterium (assembly GCA_044344765.1). GTDB lineage: Bacteria > Planctomycetota > Planctomycetia > Pirellulales > UBA1268 > QWPN01. The sequence goes on from JBIJCJ010000192.1 coordinate 4,398, forward strand.
ACCGGCCGGGCAGTCCGGGCAAGATGAAGCGGCCTTGGTAGAAGTGGCCGCCCCGCTTCAGTGGCTGTCATCTTGTGCCTTTTTTCACCTTTTTCGCGGGTTTGCACGGCACCACAAAGCCCGTGATACTGCCATCGTTCTTTCGGAGCACAGACGCATGACTCATGTTCGCGTGATCGGCCAGGTCGATGAAACGCACCACCTCACGGCGATCGTTCCGGATGGCGTGCCAGCCGGGCGGGTCGAAGTAGTCGTCGTGGTGCCCGTCGGAACCGCTGCTGACTCGGAGCTGAATTGGCTCGAGGGCGTGGCCCGCGAGTGGCACGATGACCTGGCCGACTCGCGGCAGGACATCTACGACCTTGCCGACGGAAAGCCTGCCGATGAAGCCGGGTGAGATCTGCCTCGGCGCGTTCCCGTTCGGCGATGCGCCTGGCATGAAAGTTCGGCCGGTACTCGTTCTTTCGTCCGTCACCGGCCCGTCAGCCGAAGTCCTCGTTGCCTACATCTCTTCGGTGATTCCCGATGAACTTTTGGCGACCGACATGACGATCGATCCCATGACGGACCCCGATCGCGAAACCAATCTCAAGACGCGGTCAGTTCTCCGGTTGCACAAATTGGCGACGATTCATCGCGCCAGCCTGCCTCGTCATCTGGGCCGATTGCCCCCAGATCGGTTGGCGCACGTGAGGACATTGCTTCGGCGCTGGCTGGGTCTGTGAGGGAAGCGAAAACCGCGCCAGATCTGTCGCTGTCACTTTTTTCCTTCACCTCTCCGCGGCCGTGTCGATCATCGCCTTGAGGTCGGCGAGGGTGCCGGCGTCGGCCGGCTGCTTGTCCTGCCGCCAGCGGACGATCCGCGGGAACCGTACGGCCACGCCCGACTTGTGCCGCGTGGAGGCGGCCACGCCCTCGAAGGCGAGCTGGAAGACGAGCGTCGGCCGGCAGATCCGCACCGGGCCATGTTTCTCGAGCGTCGTCGCCCGCACGATCTTGTCCACCTCGACGATCTCGGCGTCGGAGAGGCCCGAATACGCCTTGGCGATCGTGACCAGTTTGCCGTCGTGCCAGACGCCGAGCGTGTAGTCGCTGTGCAGGCCGGCGCGGCGGCCGTGCCCCGCCTGGGCGTAGAGGAGGACGGCGTCGATCTCCAGGGGCTCGATCTTCCACTTCCACCAGTCGCCGCGGGTGCGGCCCACGCCGTAGCCGCCCGCGCGGCGCTTCAGCATCAGGCCCTCGACGCCCCGGCCGCGCGACTCGGCCCGCCGGGCGGCGAGCGCGTCCCAGGAGTCGCCGGAGATCGTCGGCGACAGGAAGACGCGGTCGCCCTCGGTCGCCGTCGCCGCGCCGGTCAGCAGTTCCTCGAAGCAGTAGGGCACGAGCCGTTCGAGCACCGCCCGCCGTTCGGCGAGCGGCCGGGCCCGCAGGTCGACGCCCTCGGCCTCGAGCACGTCGTAGGCGACGAACGCGCAGGGCATGTCGGCGAGGATGCCCTTGGTGACGCGCCGCCGTCCGGCCCGCTTCGAGACCGCGGCGAACCCCAGCAGCCGCCGGTCGCGGACGGCCAGCAGCTCGCCGTCGAGCACGGTGCCCTCCGGCAGCGTCGTGCCCGCCCGCACGACCTCCGGGAAGGCCTCGTTGACGGGCTCCTCGCCGCGGCTCCAGACGGTGACGTCGCCGCCGCGGCGCACGATCTGCGCCCGCATGCCGTCCCATTTCCACTCCGCCAGCCAGTCGGCGACCGGCCCGAGATCCGCGGCCACGTCCGGCGGCGCCGTGCGGTCGAGGGCCGACGCGAGGAAGAAGGGATAGGGGCGGCGGGCGTCGG
>JBIJCJ010000193.1:0-6207 GCA_044344765.1 Pirellulales bacterium
TGACGCGTGGCGATCACCAACCGGGAATTGAATCAGCCGCATCGATCTCGATTGAACGCGTCACCCCCCGGCTCCCGCCGCGGGCTTTCGAGAACCGCGTGACGGGAGAATCGTGTGACGGGAGAACCGTGTGACCGCGATCCGGAAGCCCCTCGCGGAAGCGAGGGGGTGACGCGTGGCGAGGCGTGAAGCTCACAGCCCGCGGTCTTCCAGGAAGTTGAGCAGGTCGGCGACGCGGTTCGAGTAGCCCCACTCGTTGTCGTACCAGCTCACCACCTTCACGAAGTTGCCGAGGCCGATCGTGTCCACGGCCGAGAAGATCGAGCTGTGCGGGTCGCCCTTGAGGTCCGTCGAGACGAGCTCCTTCTCCGTGTAGCGGAGGATGCCCTTGAGCGGCCCCTCCGCCGCCTTCTTCATGGCGGCGTTGATGTCGGCCGGCGAGGCGTCCTTGTTCAGAATCGCCGTGAAGTCCACCACGCTGACCGTCGGCGTCGGCACGCGGAACGCCATGCCGGTGAACTTGCCCTGGAGAGCCGGGATCACCAGGCCCACCGCCCTCGCGGCCCCGGTGCTGCTCGGCACGATGTTGAGCGCCGCGGCCCGGGCGTCGCGCAGATCCTTGGCGGCCGTGTCGACCGTCTTTTGGGAGTTGGTGTAGGCGTGCACCGTGGTCAGCAGGCCGCGGTCGATGCCCCAGGTCTCGTGGAGCACCTTGGCCACGGGCGCCAGGCCGTTGGTGGTGCAGGAGGCGTTGGAGATCACGTGGTGCTTGGCGGGGTCGTACATCTCGTTGTTGACGCCGAGCACGATCGTCAGATCCTCGTTCTTGGCCGGGGCCGAGATCACCACCTTCTTCACGCTGCCCCGCTTGTGGGCCACCGCCTTGGTGGCGTCGGTGAAGAAGCCGGTGCTCTCCACCACGACCTGCACGCCCTGGCTCGACCAGTCGATGGCGGCCGGATCCTTCTCGGCGAAGACCTTGATCTTCCGGCCATCGACGACGAGGTCGTTGCCCTCGTAGGCGACCTGGCCCTTGAAGGGCCCGTAGTTGGAGTCGAACTCCAGGAGGTGGGCGTTGGTCTTGGCGTCGGTGAGGTCGTTGAGGGCCACCACCTGGACGTCGCCGTCGAGGCCGAACTTCTCGTAGATGGCGCGGTAGGTGAGGCGACCGATGCGGCCGAAACCGTTGATGCCGACGCGGATGGACACGGGCAGACTCCTGGGGCGCGGGCGACCGCGGCCCGCGACGTCGCGGGCCGGGCTCGCCGGCGAGGCGGCTGGTGGGGACGGGAATATACCCTTGGCCGCCACGGCCGCTCAATCGGCCCGCCGAAATCCCGGCGATTTCCCCCCCGTCGCGGACGTGCCGTACATTGATCGGCATGTCCGGCCCGGTCATCGAACTGCGCGACGTCCGCAAGGGGTTTCTCACCCCGGCAGGTGACCGCGTGCCCGTGCTCGACATCGACCATTTCGCGGTCGCGGCCGGCGAGCAGTGCGCCCTCGAGGGGCACAGCGGCGCCGGCAAGTCCACGCTCCTCAACGTGATCGCCGGAATCATGCGGCCCGACGCGGGGTCCGTATCCGTGGACGGCCACGACATCACGCGGTTCGACGAGGCCAGCCGCGACCGCATTCGGGCCGACAAGATCGGCCTCGTGTTCCAGCAGTTCAACCTCCTGCCCGGGTTCACCGCGCTGGAGAACGTGCTCGTCGCGATGTCCTTCGCCTCCGCCCGGGCCGATCGCCGGCGGGCCGCCGAGCTCCTGGCGGCCGTCGGCCTGACCGACCGGCTCGATCACAAGCCGGCCCAGCTCTCCGTCGGCCAGCAGCAGCGGGTGGCCGTGGCCCGGGCGCTCGCCAATCGGCCGCTGGCCGTGCTGGCCGACGAGCCCACGGCGAGCATCGACACCGCGCGGCAGCGGCAGGTGATCGACCTGCTTCGCGACTCCTGCCGCGATCAGGGCTCGGCCCTGCTCGTGGTGACGCACGATCCGGCCGTTGCGGCCCAGTTCCCGCGGCGGCTGCGGCTCGAGGACTTCAACCGCGCGGCGGTGCGGGCATGACCCTCGTCTCCGTGTCGGGCGTCGGCCCAAGCCGGCTCAGGGCCAGCATGAGTTGCGTCGCTGGCGAAGGTCCGCCACGCTCCGCATCCTCACGCCGAGCCCCGCGCCTCCCTCGCTTTCCAGGTGCGTGACATGACCCTGTTCGGGATCGCCTGGCGCAACGGATCGGGGTTGCCCGTGCCCTCTCGTCGGACGCTCACTGCGCCCTTCCGGGGCTCCGTTCGCTGCGTGTCCCCTGCGCTTCGCCATCCGTGGCTTCGCTTGCTCCCACAGCCCGCTCGAGGGCACGGGCAACCCCTCGCGGATTGGAGAGCGTCGGAAGTGAGCTCCAACGTGCTCCCGGTAGTCGTCCGCATCCTCACGCCGAGCCCTTCGCCTCCCTCGCTTTCCAGGTGCGTGACATGACCCTGTTCGGGATCGCCTGGCGCAACATCCGGCAGCGGCTATTCACGAGCGGGCTGACGGCGCTGTCGTTGGCCCTCGGCGTGGCGCTCGTCGTCGCCACGCTCGTGACCGGCGCGATCGTGAAGCGGGCCTTCGAGAGCGGTGCGGGGCTGGGCTACAACATGATCGTGGGGGCCAAGGGGAGCCCGCTGCAGCTGGTGCTCAACAGCGTCTACCTGATCAGCAAGCCGATCGAGAACATCTCCTGGAACACCTACCAGGACTTCCTGCCGGCGGCGCGGCGGGCCGACGGCACGGACGGCCGCTTCGCCGGCAGCGTGGCGACGGCGGTGCCGATCTGCATGGGGGACTACTTTCGCGGCTACCGCGTCGTGGGCACGAACGCCGACTACTTCGACCGTCTCGCCCCGGCCGGCGGGGCCTTCCGATTCGCGGCCGGCCGCAACCTCCGCGACGACGCCTTCTTCGAGGGCGTGCTCGGCGCGACCGTCGCCGAGACGCTGGGCCTGAAGGTGGGCGACACGTTCGCGCCGACGCACGCCGCCGACGACGGCCCCGTGCACGATCCGTTCACCGTTGCCGGCATCCTCGCCCGCACCGGCACTCCCGTGGATCGCGGCGTGTACGTCAACATGGAGGGCTTCTATCTCCAGGAGGGGCACGCCAAGCCGGTCGCCGGAGCGGAGCCGGCGCCGCGGTCGGACGCGACGGGCCGGCCCGTGCCCCTGCCCGCCGCGCAGCGCGAGGTGACAGCGCTCCTCGTCGAGACGGCGTCGCCCGCCGGCATGCCGCCGGAGCTGATGGCGATGGGCCTCCATCAGACGATCAACGAGGGCCGCGACGCCCAGGCCGCGATGCCCGTGCGGGTGATCCGCGAGCTCTTCGACCTGTTCGTCAGGCCGCTGGAGCTCGTGCTGCTGCTGGTCACGGCGCTGGTCGTGCTCGTGTCGGCGATCGGGATCCTCGTCAGCATGGTCGGCTCGGCGCTCGAGCGGAGCCGCGACGTGGCCGTGATGCGGGCGCTGGGGGCGCGGCGGACGCACGTGCTCGTCACGGTGCTGCTCGAGGCGATCCTGCTCGCCGTGGGCGGCGGAGTCGTCGGCTGGGCGCTCGGCCACGGGCTCGTGGCGGCGCTCGGCCCCTGGATCACGGCCAATACCGGGGTGCCGGTGAGCCTCTTGTCGGCGGCGCCCCTGGCGGAACTGCTCCTCGTGCCGTTCCTGATCGCCGTGGCGATCCTCGCGGCCCTCCTGCCGGCCTTGGCGGCGTATCGAACTGACGTCGCGAAGTGGCTGGGCTGATCACTACAATACGGCCATGCGACGCACCCTTCTGGTTCTCCTGCTCGTGGGCCTCGCGGCCATCTTCGGCCTCGCCGCACCGGCCGTGGCCTGCCCGTTCTGCTCGGCGGTGTCGCTGACGTTCTCCCAGGAGATCGCCCAGAGCCAGGCGGCCGTGATCGCCCGGCTCGTCGAGCCGCCGCCCGCCGCGAGCCTGGCACCGCGGGCCGAGGGGCCGCTGCCCAAGGGCAAGTTTCAGGTCGTCGAGGCGCTCAAGGGCTCGGACCTCGTGGCCGATGCGGGACTGCTCGGCGCCGATGCCGCGCCGATCGAGACGATCATGCTCGAGGAGAAGCCGGTCGGCACGCTGTTTCTGCTGATGGGCGTGGAGCCGCCCAAGCTCGTCTGGTCGAGCCCGATCCGCCTCAGCGACCGGGCCGTCGCCTACATCAAGAAGCTCGGGGACATTCCCGAGAAAGGGCCCGAGCGGCTGGCGTTCTTCGAGCGTCATCTCGAGGACGAGGATGACGCGCTCGCCCGGGATGCCTACGACGAGTTCGCCATCGCTCCCTACGCCGACGTCCGCGGTCTCAAGGACCGCATGAACCCCGCCAAGCTGCTCGGCTGGATCGAGAACCCGAAGGTGCAGGCCAATCGCCGCCGGCTCTACGCCACGATGCTCGGCGTGTGCGGCACCCCCGCCGACGCTGACCGGATCGGCGCGATCCTCGAGGGCAAGACCGCGACCGGCGGGCCGCTGCCGCCCGAGCAGGCCGAAATCCGCGGCGGTCTCGACGCGCTGATCGCCTGTTACGTCGCCCTCCGCGGGCCCGAGGCCCTCGACCTCGTCGATCGGCTGTTTCTGAACCGCCAGGGCCGGGAAGTGCCGTTCGCCGAAACCTACGCCGCGGTGATGGCCCTGCGATTCCTCGGCGAGGAGTCGGACCTCGTGCCCCGGGAGCGGGTGCTGGCGTCGCTGCGGCTGCTGCTCGAGGAGCCGAAGCTCGCCGACCTCGTGATCGCCGACCTGGCGCGGTGGCAGGACTGGTCGGTGGTGGACAAACTCGCGCGGATCTTCAAAGACGCCCAGGCCGACAACATCTTCGTCCGCGAGCCGATCGTGAACTATCTCCGCGCCTGCCCGCTGCCCGAGGCGGCCGCGGCGGTGAAGGAACTGGAGAAGATCGATCCCGAGGCCTGCCGGCGGGCGGCCACGCTCGCCGGCCTCGCCGGTGCGATCGCCGCGGCGCCGGCCACCTCCGCCGCGGATGCCGACGATGACGATCCCGGGTCGGGCGCCCCGCCGATCACCGTCACGACCGAGGACGACGCGGCGCTGGCCGGCCGTGTCGCCCCGGTGATCGGTGCCGAGGAGGGGAGCGACCCGCCCGCCGAGAAGCTGGCCGCGCCATCCGGCCCGCCGGAGCCCGCCGCGGCCAAAGCCGCCGCCAACCGCTGGAAGTGGCTGATCTGGGCGGCCGTCGTGGCGGTGATCGCCCTGGTTTCACGGGCTCTGCTCCGGCCCGGCAGCGCCGGCCGGCCGGTGCCTTAAGATGAAGGCGTGACGCCGTCACCCGCCGTCCGCGCGAGCGCCCTCCATGGCTACCGGTCTTTTCGACTCACTCCCGCCCGTCGCCGTCCGCGACACAGCGACCGACGCCGGCGAAGACTACCGGGCGCTGTCGGGCGTGGCGGTGGCCGCCGCGGCCCTCTCGCTGCTCGGACCGCTGGCGTTCGTCGACTGGTGGCTGGCCGTCGTGCCGATCCTCGGCATGGTGCTCGGCTCGGTGGCGCTCCGCGACATCGCCCGCCGGCCCGACGCGCTCACCGGCCGGCCGCTGGCCATCGCCGCGATCCTCGTCTCCGCCGCCGCGCTTGTCGGCGGTCTCTCCCGGCTCGCGCTGGTGTACGCGGCCGAGCTGCCGGAGGGCTTCGCGCGGCTCTCCTACACGGAACTCCAGCCGCTGCCGGGCGACCCGCCCGACGCGGTGCCCGACACGGCCCGGGCCGCGAACGGCCGTGACGTGCTGATCAAGGGCTACATGTATCCCGGCAAGCAGACACAGGGCATTCGCCAGTTCCTCCTCGTTCGCGACCAGGGCGACTGCTGCTTCGGCGGCAATCCCAAGATCACCGACCGCGTGCTCGTGCAGCTGGCCGTGCCGGCCGGAATCGATTTCACGCCGCGGATGGTGAAGATCGCCGGCCGGTTTCAGGTGCGGCCGGCGGGCGCGCCGGAGATCGGCGGCGGCGTACTCTATCACCTCGAGGACGCCCGGCTGCGATAGCGGCCGGCAACACGCAGCATGCGAGCCGCCAGCTTTCCGGGGACAAAGCCATCCATGGCCTTTGTCCCCTTGATCGACCGCAGGAAACGCCGAGGGTTTCCTGGGTCGATGGTCCTCGCATCCTGCTCGAGCTTTCCGTGGACAAAGCCATCCATGGAAAGAGTGTTC
>JBIJCJ010000194.1:0-6204 GCA_044344765.1 Pirellulales bacterium
TGGGGCCGGGGCGTATTCCCTCACCTTACGGTTCGGGCTTCCCAGCAAGCAGGCAACGGCGGGGGGAATGACGGTCGGAGAGCGGCGCTCCAGAGGGCGGTGGGGAACGACGGGCGCGGGGTGGCGCGGGGGTCAGGAAGGCGGGGCCGCGAGGGTGCGGCGCACGAAGACCTCGGCGGCGATCTTGGCCTCGGAGAGGAGGGTGTAGCTGTCGGACACGGCGTGGATCCGGCGGGCGATGTCGGTGTCGAAGCAGCGGAGCACGAGCCGCAGCTGCCGGTCCCGGCGGATCGCCTCTGCCACCGACTGGGCCGTGAGCCCGATTTCCAGGTTGAGGGCGTCGTTGTCGGTGCAGGCGACGAGGGCCCGGGCCCGCTCGATCCCGGCCCGATGGAGGATCACCGGCCGCGTCGCGTCGCCGACGATCACCGGGCAGCGCGGGTTGGTCTCGCGGTGCAGTTCGTCGTCGGCCTCGGGATCGACGACCACCACCGGGGTGCCGCGGTCGTAAAGGTCGCGGGCCACGGCCGTGCCCACCGCGCCGAGGCCGCAGACGACCACGTGGTTTCGCAGCCGGCGGGCCCGCAGCTCGTTTCGCAGGTGGTCGGACGTGCCGGTGAGAACGAACACCGCCAGCAGCGAGGCCGTGATCGCGATCAGGAGCACGCCGGCGAACATCAGCCCCGCCCCGAAGAGCTTGACCCAGGCGGGGGCCTGAAGGAGGTTGATGTCGCCGAAGCCGACGGTGGTGACGATCGTGGTCGCGAAGTACGTGGCGTCGATCCAGGTCAGCCCCATCGAGACCTTGAAGACCACGATCGCCGCGGCATAGATCGCCGCCAGCAGCAGCGGGATCGCCAGAAACTCCGTCCGCACCGGACGGCGGGGGATGACGAACGGCCGGCCTGCGGACGGTGCCGGCACCGACGCGGCGGGCGCGGCGAGCGCCGCCTCCACGAAGGCGGGCGCGGCCAGATCGGCCGGCGCCAGGGCCGCGGCGATGCCGAAGTCGGCCTCGAACCGCCGCGCCAGCCGGGGCTGCGAGTGCCGCATCACGACCCGCACGGCGGGCGCCTCGCCGCGGATCTCGAGGGCGGCCTCGAGGTTGGCGACGTCATCGGCCGTCGTGAGCACGACGGCCCGGGCGGCGGCGATCCCGGCCGCGCGGCGGACGGCGTGCGTGCGGAAGTCGCCGCGCACGAACCGGGCCCCGGCGGCCTCGGCCCGGTCGATCCGCTCCGGGTTCGTGTCGGCGTCGGAGACGACCGTCACGGGGCAGCCGCAGCCGCGGAGTCCTTCGACGACCTGGAGGCCGAACCGACCGAGACCGCAGACGACGACGGCATCCATGGCGGGCGAGTATAGCGGTGCGGGTGGCGGTCGGGGCTGCAGTGCCATTTTTGACCGGCGGCTTTTTTCCGTATTCTGAAGCCCATGTTGATGTTCGATGATTTCGACGCCTGGGCCGACGCGATCAGCGGCGCGAGCCTCCGACTCGTCTGCGACGCGGTCGAGACCCGCCGCTGGACGCTCGGCAGGGTGCCGCTCGGCGACGTCGTGCTCCAGGTGGCCGCGGAGGGGGGCGGCAACCTCTGCTACGGAGAAAACACCCACGCCGGGCCGCTGCTCTTCATCCCCCTCAGCCATGCGGCGGCGCACGTCGTGAACGCCGAGCGGCTCGACGACGAGGCGTTGTTCGTCATTTCCCAAGGGGCCGACTTCCGCATCCAGGTGCGGCGGCACGCCCATGTCTGGTGCTCGATCGCCCTGCCGTCGTCGGCCGTGATCCCCGTTGCATCGGCCTCGGGGAGCGGCAGGGTGACCTGCCAGCCCGGGTCCGTGTCGCGGCTGCGCCACCTCGTGCACCGGATCGCCGCCGGGCTCATGGACCAGCCCGGCGAAAGCGAGGCCCATCGCGTCGCGGGCCGCGAGCTCCTCGATGCCGTGGCCGCCTGCCTGCCCGCGCCGGAGCCGGCCCGGGCGGCCACGGGCCGGCCGCGGATCGACCGGGCCGACATCGTCCGCCGTGCCATGGCGATGATCGATGCCGCCCCGACGATGCCGATGGCGCGGGATCTCGCCGCCGCGATCGGCGTCACCGAACGCACGCTCCTGCGGGCGTTCCGCGAGACCTACGGCCTGCCGCCGAAGCAATACCTGATGTTCCGCGAACTGCACGGCATCCGTCGCATCCTGCGGGCCGGGGCGCCGCTCGATGGCACCGTGGCGGACGTGCTCACGCGGCACGGCATCTGGGAGTTTGGCCGCTTCGCCGCCCGATATCGCCGCCAGTTCGGCGAGCTTCCGTCGCTGACGTTGCGGCACGCGCGGGCCTGAGGCCCGCGCGGCCGCGGATGTCGGAGGCGATCCGGTCTCAGCGGTCCGGCTCAGCGGCCCGAGCCGCCGGCCGCCGTGACCGCTTCCATCACACGGTTGAGATTGAAGCTGCCCGGCTTCTGCCGCGGCGGAAACTCCCGGAAGCTCTGCAGCCATTCCCCGACGTGGGCCGCGGCCGGGGCGATGGCGAACATGTGCTCCAGGTACCACCGCTGATAGTCCATGCCGATGTCTTGGGCGAGCTCGAAGGGGTCCATCCGCAGGTTGACGAGCGTCGGTGCCCGCAACTCCACGAACGGCTGCTGCCAGACGTGCATGCCGTGGGCCCGCTGCTGGAGAAAGGTCACCTTCCAGTTCTCGTACCGCAGCGCCGCCACGCTTCCGTCGTCGGTCCAGTAGATGAAATCCTTCCGCGGCCACGGGGCCGAGCCCCGCAGCGCCGGGCCGAGGTCGTAGCCGTCGAGATGCACCTTGTAGGTCCGCTCGCCGATCCGGCGGCCCTTCTTGAGGTCCTCCTTGGCCGTCGTGTCGCCGGCGGCGGCACAGAACGTCGTCAGCATGTCTTCGTGGGCGGCGATGTCGTTGACCACCGTGCCCGGCTTGATGACGCCCGGCCAGCGGATCGCGCACGGGACGCGATAGCCCCCCTCCCACTGCGTGTTCTTCTCGCCGCGAAACATCGTCGTGCCGCCGTCGGGCCAGGTGAACGCCTCGGCGCCGTTGTCGGTCGAGTACATCACGATCGTGTTCTCGGCGAGGCCCAGCTCTTCGAGCTTGGCGAGGATCTCGCCCACCTGCCGGTCGTGCTCCACCATGCCGTCGGCGTAGATTCCGAGCCGGGTCTTGCCCGCCACGCCCTGCTTGAGGTGCGTGAAGATGTGCATCTTGGTGGAGTTCCACCAGATGAAGAACGGCTTGCCCGACTGCTTGGACTTCTCCATGAAGGCGACGGTCTTGGCGTTGACCTCTTCGTCGATCGTCTCCATCCGCTTCTTCGTCAGCGGGCCGGTGTCGGTGATCGTGCCGTTGGCGAAGGAGTGGATCACGCCGCGCGGGCCGAACCGCTTCTTGAACTCGGGGTTCTGCGGATAGTCGGGATGCTCCGGCTCCTCCTCGGCATTGAGGTGGTAGAGGTTGCCGTAGAACTCGTCGAAGCCGTGGTTCGTGGGCAGCATGTCGTCGCGGTCGCCGAGGTGGTTCTTGCCGAACTGCCCGGTCGCGTAGCCCCGCGCCCGCAGGAGCGTGGCGATCGTCGGGTCTTCCGCCTTCATGCCCTCGGGGGCGCCCGGGAGCCCGACCTTCGTCAGGCCGGTGCGGATCGGCGACTGCCCGGTGATGAACGCCGCCCGCCCCGCCGTGCAGCTCTGCTGGCCGTACCAGTCGGTGAACAGCGCCCCCTCGCGGGCGATGCGATCGATGTTGGGCGTCTTGTAGCCCATCATGCCGAGGTTGTAGGCCCCGACGTTGAACTGCCCGATGTCGTCGCCCCAGATCACGAGGATGTTGGGCTGCCGGACCGGCTCGGCGGCGGCGGCCGTGACCATGCCGGCGGCGGCGACGATGAGAGCGAGAGTCAGTGAGGCGGGGCGAAAGCGGGTGCGGTGCAGCATTGGGCGAAAACTCCGAGATGAAAAGGTCGGCACGTTTTTACGGTCCGGACGCAGCGGCGTGCTATGCCCATTCCGCCAAAAAAGGCGGGCAGCGATGGCAGACCGTGGAAAGAGGGCTGCCCTGCGGTGGGGGCGGTGCCGGCGGGGCGGCTTGCTCGAAGCGAAACCCTTCGCTATCGTATGCCGTAGCGAAAGTCGTCGCTACGCCGACGGCGGCGGGCTGATGGCGGAGAAACCTGACGGGAGAGGAGCACGATGAGCGACCGCGGCATGAGCCGGCCGACGGCGGTGGAACTGGAAATCCTGCGGATCGTCTGGGAGCTGCAGCCCTGCACGGTGGGGCAGATCCACGAGCGGATCGCGGAGGCGAAGCAAACGAATTACTCGACGACGATGAAGATGCTCTCCCTGATGCTCGGCAAGGGGCTCTTGACCCGTGACGAGACGGCCTCGCCGCACCGCTACCGGGCGAAGTTCACGCGGCAGCGGGCCCGCACGAGCCTGCTGGCGGACCTCATCGACAAGGTCTACGAGGGCTCCGCCATGGGCGTCGCCCTGCAGGCGCTCGGCCAAGGCCGCGCGACGCCCGAGGAGATCGCCGCGGCCCGGGCGCTGCTCGATCAGCTCGAGCGGCGGCAGACATCCTGACACCACATCGATGGGCTTCCTGAAACCTCATCGCTTCGCATCGCACACGCTCGATCAATTCCTTGCTCCCGGAGCCAGATGATCATGACGCCCTTCATCCACACGACGGCGGCCTGGGTGATGCTCGAGAAGCTGGGCTGGGTGCTGGTGCACTCGCTCTGGCAGTTCGCGGCGGTGGCCGCCGTGACGGCGGCGGCGACGGCCATCATGGGGCGGGGCGGACCGCGGCTGCGGCACGGTGTGCTCGTCTGCGGCCTGGTGGCGATGGCGGCATTGCCGGTCGTCACCTGGAGCGTGGTCGACGTGCGGCCACAGGAACAGCTGACGGCGACGGTCGCCATCGGTTCCGTTCCGGCGGCAGACTCCCCGGCCCCGCGATCCGGTGGCGGATCATGGCGGGCGGCCGTGGCCGATGGCATGCGGTCGGTGCCGCCGGCGGCGGCCTGGGCCGAGGCATGGGGCATGACCCGGGCCATGGACCGCATCCGTCCCTGGCTGGCCTGGCTGACGGTGGCCTGGCTCGTCGGCGCGGCGACGGCGGTGGTGCGGCCGGTGGTCGGCTGGCTGGCCTGGCGCCGGCTCACGGCCCGTGGCACCGACGTTCCGGCCGCGGTGAGCCGCATGGTGGAGCGGGCCCGACTGCGGCTGGGCGTCGGGCGGGCGGTGCGGGTGCTGCAATCGGCCGCCGTGCAGGTGCCGGCCGTGGCGGGCTGGCTCAGGCCGGTGATGCTCGTGCCGGCGGCGCTGGTCACGTCGATGCCGCTGCACGAACTGGAGACGCTCATCGTGCATGAACTGGCCCACGTCCGCCGTGGAGACTTCCTCGTCCACGTGCTGCAGACGATCCTCGAGACGCTGGCCTTCTATCATCCGGCCGTGTGGTGGCTGTCGGACCGCATCCGCGTGGAGCGGGAGCACTGCTGCGACGACCTCGTGGTGTCGGCGACGGGGCACTGTGCGGCGTACGGACGGGCGCTCGTGGCGGTGGCTGAGCTGCAATCCCGGCGGCTGGCGCCCGCCCTCGGCGCGACCGACGGTTCGCTGGTGGCCCGGATCCGGCGGCTCGTGACGGGTGTCGATCCGGTGGCGGGCGGGTGGTCCCCGCCGGCCTTCGCGGCCGCGGCCCTGATGGGCCTGACGCTCGCGGTCGGCCTCGCGGCCAGGGCCGGCGCCGACGAGCTGCCAGAAGATACCGACACGATCGCGTCGCTCACGCCGGAGCAGGCGCGATCGTTGCGGTTCATCGAAGACGGCAAAAAGGCGTTTGACAGAAAAGTTCCCGTGCAGTCACTCCCCCTGCGCGGACTGAAATCGCTCGATGCTGCGACCGCCTCGGCCCTGGCACGTGTTCATCATGGGCCCAGCAACTTCATGCTGCTCGACGGCCTGACCGCGCTCGACGTGGAAACCGCGCAGGCGCTCGCGGCTTTCCAGGGTTCGCTGTCGCTGAACGGCCTGACCGCGATCGATCGAGACACCGCGCAGGCGCTTGCGGCTCAGCCGGGAATGCGTCTCCATCTCGATGGCCTGACTTCCATCGACGCCGCCACCGCGCAGGCCTTGGTCTCCTCGCGGGCCGGCCTGTTGTCGCTCAACGGCCTGACGTCGC
>JBIJCJ010000195.1:0-6194 GCA_044344765.1 Pirellulales bacterium
AAAAATCAGGCCGCACTGGCCACGGAGGGCAGTGCGGGCGTGAACGCGGCAGGAGGCCGCGCAAAAATCAGCCCGCCGGGGCCATGGATGGCCCGGCGGGCGTGAAATGGCGGGGGTAGGATTCGAACCTACGACCTCGAGGTTATGAGCCTCGCGAGCTACCGGGCTGCTCCACCCCGCGTCATGGGTGTTTTGGCCGTCGAACATCGGCGTATCCGGCCGATGAAGACTTCGGAATAATAGTCGGAGACGATCGCGAAAGAAAGCGCCGCCCGCTGCGCTCGACAGAATCGTCACTTTCCGCCGGCCGGCCGATGAATCCACTCCCGCCACCGCTGCCACCCGGATGGCCCGCGGCGCCGCCACCGGTGCCCGGCACGCCGGGCCGGAAAACGCTGCTGGGCGGCGTGCCCTGGGACCACCCGGCCGACGCGCCGGTCGGCCCGCTGGGCGGGCTGGTGCGGATCGATCAGCGGCCCGTCGAGCCGGTCGCCACCACCTACGACGCCGATCCGCTCTCCTGGCGGTCGCTGCGGGCCCGGTTCGACGAGTTCGTCCGCCGCAGCCCGCCGCTCACGGTGAGCATCGCGCTGCATGTCGTGGTGCTGCTCGCGCTGGCGCTGGCCTTCATCCGCTACGACAAGCCGCCGCGGCCGACGCTCGACCTGTCGTTCGCCTCTTCGATCGTCGAGGATGAGGACAAGGGCGTCGAGATCCCGCCGGCCGAGGAGCCCGTGGAGCAGCCGCAGCCTGAGGAGGCCAAGACCGAAAAGCCTCCAGTCGAGGATCCGGTCGCGGCGCCGCCGCCGCAGGCCGAGATTGCCGAGGCGCCGGGGGCGGTCGCGGGCGAGTCGTCGGCGCCGGTCATCGGCACGTTGCTCAACGGCCGCGAGGAAGGGCAGCGGCAGGCGCTCGTCAAGCAATTCGGCGGCAGTGATGCCACCGAGGCGGCCGTCGCCCGGGCGCTCGAATGGCTGGTTCGGCAGCAGGGCCGCGACGGTCTGTGGAGCCTGCAGGGGCCCTACATGGATGCCGGCTCGCAGGAGAATCGGCTGGCGGCCACGGCGATGGCGCTGCTCGCCTTCCAAGGGGCGGGGAACACGCCCCAGCACGGACGGCATCGGGCGGCCGTGGCCCGCGGCTGGAAAGCGATCGTGGCCCAGCAGCTGCCTGCGGGCAACTTCGACATCAATCCCGTGCCCCATCATCACAGTCTCTACTCGCACGCCCAGGCGACGATCGCGCTGTGCGAGCTCTACGGGATGACCAAGGCCGAGGCCTGGGAGATGCCGGCCCGGCGGGCGGTGAG
The DNA here is from genome assembly GCA_044344765.1 of Pirellulales bacterium. Taxonomy (GTDB): domain Bacteria; phylum Planctomycetota; class Planctomycetia; order Pirellulales; family UBA1268; genus QWPN01. The sequence continues at coordinate 1,310 of JBIJCJ010000195.1, forward strand.
CTACGCGATCCAGGCCCAGGGGCCCAACGGCGGCTGGCGGTACGGGCCCGGCGAGAACGGCGACATGTCGGTCACCGGCTGGTTCATGTTGGCGGTCAAAAGCGCGGAGATGGGCGGCATCGAAGTCCCCGCCAAGACTTTTCAATCAATCGAAGCCTTCCTCGACGCCGTGGCGGTGGAGCGCGGCACGCGCTACGGCTACCGCCGTGACGTACCCGACGTGCCGCCTGCGCAGGTCACGGCCGCCGTCTCGGCCGAGGGCCTGCTCTGCCGGCAATACCTCGGCTGGAAGCGTGACGACCCGCGGCTGGTCGAGGGCCTGGAGCGGCTCGTCGCCGGTAACGCCTTCGACTTCGAGAACGACAAGGACTTCTACGCCTGGTACTACGTCACGCAGGTGGCCCACCACCTGGGAGGCCCGGCCTGGGACCGCTGGAACGCGAAGCTCCGCGAGGAGCTGCCGGCCCGCCAGGTGAAGAACGGCCGCGAGGCGGGCTCCTGGGATCCGGCTCTCGACAAGTGGGGCCACATCGCGGGGCGGCTCTACGCCACGTGCTTCTGCACGTGGATGCTCGAGGTCTACTATCGCCACCTGCCGATCTACGGCGGGCCGCACTGACGCCGGGCGGCGGTCACGGGCCCCACTGCCGCAGCGCCTCGTAGGCCACGATCGCCGCGCAGTTGGAGAGGTTGAGGCTGCGGACCTGGGGCCGCGAGGGGATCGTGAGCAGCGTGTCGGCGTGGGCGGCCGTGAGGTCGCGGGGCAGCCCCTTGGACTCGGCGCCGAAAACGAGCACGTCGCCCCGGCGGTAGGCGACGCTCGTGTAGGGACGGGTGGCCCGGGCGGAGAACAGCCACCGGGTGCCGGCGCCGGCCGCGTCGAGCCGAGGCTGCAGGTCGGCCCAGGAGTCGGCCACCTCCCACTCCAGTTCGTCCCAGTAGTCGAGGCCGGCGCGACGGAGGTAATAGTCGTCGAGCTTGAATCCCAGCGGCCGGACGAGCCACATCTTGGCCGCGATGGCCACGCAGGTCCGGCCGATGTTCCCGGCGTTGGGCGGGATTTCCGGCTCGTGGAGGACGATATGGAGGACCGGGTCGTACTTCATGGGCGGGTTCGCCGGCGGGGGCCGGTCTGCTATCGTTTGAGCAGGTAATGTGCCGAAAGGAGCGATCGTGGTCGAGGTGAAGCGAAATCCGACGCGGGCGGTGCGGATCGGACGGATTATGATCGGTGCGGGGCACCCGATCGCCCCGCAGAGCATGACCGCCACCCACACCCAGGACGTGGCCGCCACCCTCGAGCAGGCCAACGCCCTGCACGCCGCCGGGGCCGGCGTGGTGCGGATCGCCGTCGACTCGAAGAAGGACGCCGCCGCCCTGCCGGCCATCCGGGCCGGCACCCCGGCCAACCTGGCCATCGACCTCCAGGAAAACTACCGGCTGGCCCTGGACGTCGCCCCGCACGTCGACAAACTCCGCTACAACCCCGGCCACCTCTACCACCACGAGCCCACGAAGCCCTGGCAGGACAAGGTGAAGTTCATCGCCGACGTGGCGGCGGCGAACGACTGCGCCCTGCGGGTGGGCGTGAACTGCGGCAGCGTCGATCCGGCCAAGAAGGAGCAGTTCGCGGCCGACGACTCCATCGGCCCGATGCTCGCCAGCGCCTTCGAGCACTGCGCACTGCTCGACTCGATCGGCTTCACCCGCTACGTCGTGTCGCTCAAGGACTCCGATCCGCGGAAGGTGATCGACGTGAACCGGCGGTTCGCCGCCGAGCGGCCCGACGTGCCGATCCATCTCGGCGTCACCGAGGCCGGCATGCCGCCCGACGGGATCATCAAGACGCGGATCGCCTTCGAGCAGCTGATCTCGCGCGGCATCGGCGACACGGTGCGGGTGTCGCTCACCGTGCCCAACGCCGACAAGCCGCAGGAGATCGCCGCGGCCAACGCGATCCTCGCCGACATCGCCGCCGGGCGGGTGCGGAGCGTGGTCGACTACGGGCTCTCCTCGCTGAACATCATCTCCTGCCCGAGCTGCTCGCGGGTGGAGAACGAGGCCTTCATCGAGCTTGCCAAACAGGTCAAGGAGATGACGGCCTACGCCCAGGACCACGCGATCACGATCGCCGTCATGGGCTGCCGGGTGAACGGGCCGGGTGAGACCGACGATGCAGACCTCGGGCTATGGTGCGGACCGACGCACGTGAACCTCAAGCGGCGGAGCACCGAACTCGGGGCCTTCCCGTACGACGAGATTCTGCCCAAGCTGCGGCATGAGCTCGACAAGATCATCGCGGAGCGGGCCTGATGCACCGTCTGCCGATCGTCGACGAATCCGGGGAGGCTTGCGGCGCCGGGGCCGCCGTCATGCAGGCGGTGCAGCCGGTCGATCCGGCCACCTGCCGCGGCACGTTCGCGATGGTCAGCCTCGGCTGCCCGAAGAACCTCGTCGACAGCGAGCGGATGCTGGGCCTCCTCCGCGCGGACGGCTGGCAGCTCGTCGGCGAGCCGGCCGGCTCCGACCTCGTGGTGGTCAACACCTGCGCCTTCATCGACGCCTCGCGGGCCGAGTCGTATGCCGCGATCAACGAGATGCTCGACCTCAAGAAGGCCGGGGCCACCCGCGGCGTGATCGTGGCTGGCTGCCTGGCGGAGCGGCAGAAGGAGAGCCTGCTCGAAGAGCTGCCGGGCGTGGACGCGGTGATCGGCGTGTTCTCGCGGGACGAGGTGGCGAAGGCGGCGGAGCGACTGATCGGCGGCCTGGGCGAGCAGCGGAGCGTGTTCCGGCCGGCGCCGGCCCGGGCCCTCGACGACTCGGGTCGGATGCGGGTCACGCCCCGTCACATGGCCTACCTGAAGATCTCGGAGGGCTGCGACCGAACGTGCACGTTCTGCGCCATTCCGAAGATGCGCGGCAGGCACGCCACCAAGCCCCTTGAGGAGGTGGTCCGCGAGGCCCGCGAGCTGGCGGCCGACGGCGTCAGGGAGCTGGTGATCGTCGCCCAGGACACGACCTACTACGGCATGGACCTGTACGGCGAGCCGCGGCTGGTCGAGCTGCTCGACGCGCTCGAGGCCGTGGACGGCATCGAGTGGATCCGGCTCATGTATCTGTACCCGATCCACTTCACGGACCGGCTGATCGAGAAGATCGCCACGAGCCGAAAGATCGTCCCCTATCTCGACATGCCGCTGCAGCACGCCGCCGACGCCGTGCTCAAGCGGATGCAGCGGCGGGTGAACCGCGCGGCGACGGAGGAGCTGCTCGAGAAGCTGCGGGCCCGGATCCCGGATCTCGTGCTGCGGACGACCTTCATCGCCGGGTTCCCCGGCGAGACGCGGGAGCAGTTCGCCGAGCTGGTCGAGTTCGCCCGCCGCTGGCGGTTCGAGCGGGTGGGCGTGTTCACCTACTCACTCGAGCCCGACACGCCGGCGGCCCGGCTCGACGGGCATCTGCCGGAGGAGGAAAAGGCGGCGCGGCGAGACGAGCTGATGCGGGCGCAGCAGGCGATCGCCCACGACCACGCCCGCCGGCAGGTGGGACGGATCCTCGACGTGATCGTGGACCGGCAGAGTGAGGAGCGGGAGGACGTGTGGATCGGCCGCACGAAGTCCGACGCCCCCGACATCGACTGTGTGGTGTACGTGACGGCGCCCGGCAGCTCGGCCGCGCAGCCGCTGACGGGCCGGATCATCCCGGTGGAGATCGTGGCCTCGGCCGGGTACGACCTCGCCGGCGTCTCCCTGTAGCGGCGGTCGCCGGCCGTCGTTCATCGTGGGGATCGCATTTCGACGGTCGGAGACCGCCGCTCCAAGGGGCAGGATCGACGGTCGGAGACCGCCGCTCCTGGAGGAGGTAGGATTGAACGCCATGCCGCCCGTTCCAGCCATCGACCGCGTCCTTACGGTGCCGAACGTGCTCTCGGCCGTGCGGTTCGCCCTCTCGATCGTCCTCTTCTTCGCCATCGAACGCGGCTCCTGGACGGCGGCGTTCTGGCTGTTTCTCGTGGCGGCCTCTACCGACTGGGTGGACGGCTGGTGGGCCCGCCGCTTCGGTCAGGTGAGCCGGCTGGGACGGATCTTCGACCCGCTCGTCGACAAGGTGATCGTCTGCGGCGGCTACGTGCTGCTGGCCGGCCGCGACGGCTCGGCGATCGTGCCCTGGATGGCCGTGGTGGTGACGGTTCGCGAGCTGATCGTGACCGCCGTGCGGGCGGAGATGGAGCGGATGGGCCGCGACTTCTCGGCCGCCCTCTCCGGCAAACTCAAGATGGTGCTGCAGTGCGCCGCGATCGCGCTCGAGCTGGCGGCCCGGGCCTGGCCCGAGGCGGCGATCGGCGACACGGGATTGCGGCCGCTCGCGACGTGGGCGGCCTGGGCGGCCGTAGCCGCGACGGTCTGGTCGGGGCTCGAGTATCTCGTGGCCGCACGCGTGCTCGTGGCGGGCCGAACGGCCGCCGATCGAGGACACGGTTCCTGACCTCGCAGGAGCCCGCCCGATGCCGACGAACCGCGACGAACTGCCGCTGCCGGAACTTCCCGAGGTGCTCGACGGCGCCGGCATCCTGCCCGTGCCGGTGCCGCTGGTGGTGGCGGCGGTGGCGGCGAGCCTGCTGGCCGTGACGTGGATCGTGCGCCGCCGACGGGCCGGCCTGCCCGTCGTGGCCGCGCGGCCACAGGAGCCGGTGCCGTGGGGCGGGATCGACGTCCTGCAGGCGCTGCTCATTCACGTCGCCGTGGCGTTCGCGGGCGTGGCGGGCCTGGCCGAGGACGCGCCGCTCGCGATTCGGCTCGCGGTCAGTTGCCTGGCGACCGCCGTGGGCACGGTGTTCTCGCTCGCCTACCTCATCGCCCGCGGCGCGTCGCTCGCGGATCTCGGT
>JBIJCJ010000196.1:0-6173 GCA_044344765.1 Pirellulales bacterium
CGGGGATCTGGGAGCTGTTCGTGCCCGGGCTCGGCCCCGGCACGCTTTATAAGTATCGCGTCCACGCCCACGGCTCCCACTCCGACCGCTGCGATCCCTACGGCTTCGGCGCCGAGGTGCCGCCGCGGACCGCGTCCGTGGTGGTCGATCTGCAGGCCTACCGCTGGCAGGACGGCGACTGGATGGCCCGCCGTGCCGACCGCAACTCCCTCTCCGCCCCGCTCAACGTCTACGAGGTGCACCTCGGCAGCTGGCGGCGGCCGGGCGACGATCCGCATCGCTGGCTCAGCTATGCCGACCTGGAGCGGGAGCTGGTGCCCTACGTCGTGGAGATGGGCTTCACGCACGTCGAGTTCCTTCCCCCCACCGAGCATCCGCTGTCGGCCAGCTGGGGCTACCAGACGATCGGCCTGTTCGCGGCCACGAGCCGGTTCGGTCCCCCGCAGGCGCTGATGTCGCTGATCGACGCCCTGCACCGCGCGGGCGTGGGCGTGATCATCGACTGGGTGCCGGCCCACTTCCCCAAAGACGCCCACGGCTTGCGTGTCTTCGATGGCACCGCGCTCTATGAGCACGAGGACTCCCGCAAAGGGGAGCATCCCGACTGGGGCACGCTGATCTTCAACTACGGCCGCAACGAGGTGGCCAACTACCTGATCTCGAGCGGCCTGTTCTGGCTCGACCGCTACCACGTGGACGGCCTGCGGGTGGACGCCGTGGCCTCGATGCTCTACCTCGACTACAGCCGCAAGGACGGGGAGTGGGAGCCCAACTGCTTCGGCGGCCGGGAGAACCTGGAGGCGATCGACTTCCTCAAGACCTTCAACGTCCAGGTTCACGGCCACTTCCCCGGCACGCTGACGATTGCCGAGGAGTCGACGGCCTGGGCGGGAGTGTCGCGGCCGACCTACGTGGGCGGTCTCGGCTTCAGTCTGAAGTGGAACATGGGCTGGATGAACGACACCCTGCGGTACATGCGGCACGATCCCGTGCACCGCAAGTACCACCACGACGAGCTGACCTTCAGCCTGATCTACGCCTTCCACGAAAACTTCGTCCTGCCGCTGTCGCACGACGAGGTCGTTCACGGCAAGGGCGCGCTGCTCGACCAGATGCCCGGGGATGCGTGGCAGAAGTTCGCCAACCTCCGGCTCCTCTACACCTACATGTGGTGCCATCCGGGCAAGAAGCTGCTCTTCATGGGGGGCGAGTTCGGCCAGTGGCGCGAGTGGAACTTCGACGCCAGCCTGGAGTGGCACCTGTGCGGCTTCGACAGCCACCGCGGCCTGCAGCGGGCGGTGGCCGACCTGAACCGGCTCGTCACCCGCGAGAAGCCGCTCCACGAACTCGACTTCGACGGCCGCGGCTTCGAATGGATCGACTGCCACAACTGGCAGGACAGCGTGCTGGCCTTCGTTCGGCGGGCGGCCGACCCCGACGACTTCCTGGTGGTGTGCTGCAACTTCACGCCCGTGCCGCGCACCGGCTACCGCCTCGGCGTACCGCGCGGCGGCATCTACGACGAGGTGTTCAACGGCGACTCCGCCTTCTACGGCGGCTCGAACCTCGGCAACTCGGGCGCGATCGCGGCCGAGCCGATCCCGCACCATGACCGCGGGCACTCCGTGACCCTCACGCTCCCGCCCCTCGCGGCCGTCGTCCTCAAGCCGCGCCGGGCGTGACGGGCCGTCTGCCCGTGGACCAGGCCATTCCTGGCAATCTGGTGCAGCACGGTGGTTGCAGAAGCTCCCTCTCCCTCTGGGAGAGGGGTCGGGGTGAGGGTGCAGGGAATCTGTGCAGCCTCGGAGGCACCCTCACCCGGCCTGCGGCCGGCCTCTCCCAGAGGGAGAGGCACAATCGCGCAGCTCCAGCGCAAGCCAACACGATTCGTGCCGAACATCTTTGCCATCCATGGCCTGATCGACCGTAGGATTCGCAGACCGAAAGCGCAGCCGAGGAAACGCCGAGGGTTTTCCTGGCCGCTACCGTGGCTCGCGGCGCCAGGTGAGGGCGTGGCGGTTTTCCAGGGCCTCGACCCATGCGGCCGTGGCCCGCGACGTCTCGCGCTGCGCCACCATCGCCAGCCGCCGCTGATCGTCCCGGGCTGCCATGAACTTCTCCCGCAGCTTCTCCAGCGGCGGCTCGAGGGTCTCCAGCCGGATCACGTAGCACACCGTCCGCGGCTCGTTGAAGGCCACGGCCGTCTTGCCCGGCTCGAGGCCGAACACCGCCTGCATGAACTCCTCGCCGGGCATCGAGATGCCCTCGGGCTGGGAGAGCGACGGCGGCGTGCCCATCGGCACGGTGCCCTGCGTGAGCCAGGTGAAGGGCCCGACCTTCTCGACCTTCGGTTCAGCCGTTCCGGCAGCCGCCGCCAGCGTCTCGCCGGCGTCGACCTTGCGGGCGATCTCTTCCGCCTTCTTTCGCGCCAGGCTCCGCGCCTCCACGATCCGCCAGGCCCGCTCGACGTCGGCCCGGGCGGCCTGGAAGGTGGGCGTGAACTCGGGCTGATCCTCCGTCTTCCAGGAGATCGAACGGTTGCCCTCGACGTCCCGCGAAGTGACGGGACGCAGCGTCGGCGCGCCCTGGCCGAAGATCATGTCGATCCACCGCTGCTGGCGGATGCCGAACCGGCTCGATGCGTCGGGCACCAGTTCGAAACTGCCGCCGATCGGCCCGGCCGCCACCGCCTCCTCGGCCGTGACCAGTTTGTCCGAGCGGCCCGCCTCCAGCCCTTGCGTCGCAGCGATCTTCTCGAAGTTGGGCGGGGCTGGCGCAGCCGCGCCGGCTGCCTTGCCACCGGCTTGCCAGAGGGCGAAATCCTCGGCGTAGCGGCTCATGTCGGTCGCAATCGCCGAGAAAATGGCGTCGATCCGCTTGTCGGCCTCCTGGCGGGCCAGCCGCTGCCGGATGTCATCCTTGACCTTCTCCAGGGGCTCGAAGTTTGCCGCCTCGTCGGCCGGCGCGGCCGGCGTGCTTTCCGTTTTCTGCTCGGTAGCCGGCGGCTGCTGCTTTCCGTTCTGCTCGGCGGCCTGGGCCGTGGGCGGTGCAGCCTCTTTCTGCTCGCCGGCTGCCGGCTTGTCCGTCGCTGCGTCCGCCTGGCGGAACGCCACCGGGACGAACCGCGGGCGGCGGGCGTCCGAGCCCTTGTCGAGGGCGGGCTTCGACTCCGGAGCCGGCGGTTCAGGGGTGGCCGGCTTGGGCTCGGAGGCCGGCGATTCAGGCGCGGAGGGCTTCGACTCCGGCGGTTGTGTTTCAGCCGCGGCGGGCTTGGCCGGATCCGGCGGGGTGGTCTCGGTCTTCGCCTCCGGCTTCTCGGCAGCCGGGGCCTTGTCCGCCTCGGCTGCCGGCTTGGCCGCCGGCTGGGCTCGGAAGAGCGAGGTCTTGTTCTTTTCGTAGTAGTCGGAGATCTGGTCGTCGGTGATCTCCTTGGCTGCCGCGGCCTCGAACGCCTCTCGCTTGGCGACGAGATACTCGTACTTCGCCCGATGCGGCTCGCGGAACCCAGGCTCCGCGCTGCGGGCCGCGGGGAGGTCGTCCTTGTATTGCTCGAAGAAGGCACGCAGCGTCGCCTCGGACGGCGCGGTGACGCCGGCGGCGAGGGTCTCCGCGACGACCGGGAACACCTCGACCGTCGCCGACTGCTCCAGCCGCCGAAAGTAGTCCCACCGCCAGCCGGGCGGATCGCCGGCAAAGCCCGACTGAAAGAGCATCTGCATGCTCTGCGCGGCGAGGACCGTGCGCAGGGCCTCGAACAGGTCGTGCTGGCTGACGCCCGTCGGACCGACCCGCAGCCGGCCGATGATCTGGTCGAACTGTTCCTGCCGCACCAGGTTGTTGGTCCACTGGCCGAGGAAATCGTTGATGGCGGCGTCGCTCACCACCACGCCGTTGGCCTCCGCCTCCCGCGCCAGCACGGCCGTCCGCACGACCGACCGCTCGTCGTCAGGCAGCATCCCGATCTGCGCAGGGTTGCGGCCCGACGCGGCCGCGGATTCCATCAGGAATCTGTTGAGCACGGCCCGCATGGCCACCGCCCGCTCGATCCCGCTCTCCCGCAGTTCACCCCCCTGCCACGAGACGACGACGGGGTCCGGCCCACTGCCACCACCGCTCATCTGCAGAAATGGTGGGAGCACGAAGAAGGCGATCATGGCCATGATGGCCAGCGCCGCCAGCCCGATCCGTTGGTTCCTGCGAAAGACGTCGAAAGAGCCGGCCATGGCACCGCCTGTGGGCTGAAGAGCGCGAGTCCCGGGCGCCGCGGGCCCGAGACTTGACAAGGGAAGAGAGGGCAGGGTAACGCTGTCTGACTCGCGACAGGCCGCAGATTGTAGCGCCGGCCCGGTCGGCGCCAATCCCAAACCCCTCCCATCGCGGCACGATCGTCACCATGGCCAAGAAACCTTCCGCGCCGCGTCGCAAGCCCGCCGGCACCGGCGCCACGACCGGCCGCCGCTCCGCCGGCGACTACCAGCTGGTGATCGTGGAAAGCCCGGCCAAGGCGAAGACGATCGAGAAATACCTCGGCCCGGGCTTCGTCGTGAAGGCCTCGATCGGCCACATCCGCGACCTGCCGAGCAAGGCCCCCAAGGGCACGAAGCAGCCGGTGCCGGGCGTGGACCTCGACCACGACTTCGCCCCGACCTACGAGGTCGACCGGGACAAGACCAAGACGGTCACCGAACTGCGGCAGCTCGCCAAGGGAGCCAGTGACGTCTGGTTCGCGACCGACCTCGATCGCGAAGGGGAGGCGATCGCCTGGCACCTCACGCAGGTGCTCGGCGTCGATCCCGCCCGGGCCAAGCGGGTGACGTTCGACGCGATTACCAAGGCCGAGGTGCAGCGGGCCTTCCAGTCGCCGCGGGTCATCAACATGCCGCGGGTCGAGGCCCAGCAGGCCCGCCGGATCGTGGACCGGATCGTGGGCTATCAGGTTTCGCCGATCCTTTGGAAGAAGGTGGCCGGCGGCCTGTCGGCCGGCCGCGTGCAGAGCGTGGCCACGCGGATCGTGGTCGAGCGGGAGCAGGAGATTCGCGACTTCACGCCCGCCGAGTCGTGGGAGATCACGGCGGCGCTCTCCTTCGATGCCGAACGGGCCGCCGCGCTGCACGCCGAGTGGACGGCCTTCATGTCCCGCCGCGACGACCGCGGCCGGCCGCCGCTGGTCCGCGAGCGGATGGCCTGGCTGGCCGACCACCGGTCGCTGTCGTGTGATCTCGTCGAGGTCGGCGGCAAGCCGGTGAAGATCGAGGCCGAGAACACGTCCACGGCCGACCTCGCGCCACCGGTGCAGGCGGCCGCCGAGGCCGCGGGGCTGCTCGACGTGCGGGTCGAGCGGCACGAGGAGCCCGCCGGCAAGGGCCGCGGCCGCAACGTCGTCCGCCTCACCGGGCGGCCCGACCCGCGGGCCCGCTATACGGTCGAGTCGATCGACGTCACCCGCACCCGTTCCCGGCCCTATCCCCCCTTCATCACCAGCACGCTCCAGCAGGCGGCTTCGAGCCGGCTCGGCATGTCGACCGACCGGACGATGCGGATCGCCCAGCAGCTCTATGAAGGCATCGACCTGCCCGACGAGGGCCGGGTGGGGCTGATCACCTACATGCGGACCGACTCGACGAACCTCTCCCGGGAGGCGATCGACATGGCCCGCCGCTACCTCGACCAGCGGCACGGCGCGAAGTACGTGCCCGCCGCCCCGCGGACCTACACCAGCAGCAACGAGAGCGCCCAGGAGGCCCACGAGGCGATCCGCCCCACCGACGCCTTCCGGGAGCCCGACCGGATCGCCGCAGCCCTGACGGACGAGCAGTACAAACTCTACAAGTTGATCTGGGAGTGCTTCGTGGCCTGCCAGGCGACCGACGCCGAGTGGGACTCGACGAGCGTGCGGATGCGGCGCAGCGACCGCGACACGGGTGCCGTCTTCAAGGCCCACGGCCGGGTGCTGCGGTTCGACGGCTTCTACCGGATCAGCGGCGCACCGAAGGACGACGGCGATCAGGTGCTCCCCGACTTCGCCAAGGGGGCCGTGCTCGCGCCGATCGACATCGAGCCGCGGCAGAAGTTCCAGGCCTCGCCCCCGCGGTACACCGAGGCCACGCTCGTCAAGAAGATGGAGGAGGAGGGCATCGGCCGCCCCTCCACCTATGCGAGCATCATCAACGTCA
>JBIJCJ010000197.1:0-6126 GCA_044344765.1 Pirellulales bacterium
TCTCCCACGTGAGCATGTCGGCGGCGGCAGCGGTGTCGAGCAGGCGAGTGAGCCTGAACCAGTGGATCACGCGGCGGCGGACCCGCTCGGTGAGCGCGGCCAGATCGGCCTGGTTGATCAGGCGGGCGGGCAGGAACGCCGGTGAGGCGTCGCACCCTGCTCCGTCAGCAGCCGGCACGAAGACGCCTTCGGTTGCGCACACGTGCAGGTGCATGTGATCGCGGGCTACGGGCCCAAGCGGGCCGCGCGGATCGCGGCCTCCCTGCGCGGCCGGCTCAGCGGCAGCGTGGTGGGACTCGAGCGTGTCTTCAAGAACGCCCAGCGCCGCGTCGAGGCCCGGCACGTCCGCCAGCGGCGGGTGCTCGAGTACGTGGAACGGCAGCGGGCCGAGGCCCACATCCAGATGAGCCAGGATCCGTACCTCGACGCTGCGAGTTGACTTCACGCCTGCACGGCCATCCATGGCCCGTGCAGGCTTGGCCCGGCGTGGTCGCAGCCAAGGTGCGACCAGCCGGGCGGGCGGCCGCCTTCCGGGCGGCCGTGGCCGCAGCGGGGCTGCGGCGGCGCGGCGGCTCGACGAGGCGTCGATCCGCGGCGCGCCCGGGTGACGCGGGCACGCGGCGCGGCCTGCGGCCGCTGCGTGCCGCCTGGAGCGGCGGTCTCTGACCGTCGTGCCGCCTGCGAGACCGCACGCCGGGAGGGCGGGCTTTCGAGAGCCGACGGAGGTCGGCATAGGAAAGCGAGCCACGATGGCGAGGCTTTCCGTGCCGCATCCACGCGGCGCGGCCTGCGGCCGCTGCGTGCCACCTGGAGCGGCGGTCTCTGACCGTCGTGCCTGGGCGATTGGCATGGAAACCCTGCCCACCGCTGCCTTGGCTGGGAAGCCCGAACCGTGCGGTCAGAGGCTGTGGATGCCGATCGCAGGCAGCTCGTCGGGTGACGCTTGAAAGGCGTCGCGGGCGTCATGCACCGGAGAATCGAACAGGCAGAGTGTGCATCACGCCAGGATCGGGTCGATCACGTGGCCGTGCACGTCGGTCAGCCGCCGTTCGATGCCGTTGTTGTAGAAGGACAGGCGCGTGTGATCGAGGCCGAGGATGCGCAGGATCGTGGCGTGGAGGTCGTAGATTGTCGCCACGTTTTCCACCGCCTTGTATCCAAACTCGTCGGTCGATCCGTACGAGAACGCCCGCTTCACGCCCGCGCCGGCCATCCAGACGGTGAACCCCGACGGGTTGTGGTCGCGGCCGCTCGCGCCCTTTTGGAAGGTCGGCATCCGGCCGAACTCGGTCACGAATGCCACGAGCGTGTCGGCGAGCAGGCCCCGCTCCTTCAGGTCGCGGAGCAGCCCCGCCACGGGTTGGTCGAGGATCGGCCCGTGGACGGAGTACTGCTTCACGAGCGTCTTGTGGCCATCCCAGTTGCCCACGCCCTCGCCCATGGCGTATGCGCCGTTGAAGAGTTGCACGAACCGCACGCCCTTCTCGACGAGCCGCCGTGCGAGGATGCAATTCCGGGCGAACCGAGCCTTGAGCGAGTTTTGGGTGTCGTCGGCGCCATAGAGCTTCAGGGTCTCGGCCGACTCGTCGGAGAGGTCGGAGATCTTCGCCGCCGAAAGCTGCATCTTTGCCGCCAGTTCGTAGGCGCTGATCCTGGCGGCGAGGTCGGTGTCGCCGGGATGCCGGGCAAGATGCTGCTCGTTGAGCATGCGGAGGAAATCACGGCTGGCAGCGTCGGCCTCCTCCGACATGGTGCCGGGCCGGAAGAGATTGGGAATCGGCTTGTCGGCGTTGAAGGGCGTTCCTTGGAACACGGCCGGCAGGAAGGCGCTCTGCCACTGCCGCGGTCCGATCTGCGGGCCGCCGCGGGGGTCGGGGATCGCCACGAACGCCGGCAGATCGCGGCAGTCGCTGCCGAGGGCGTAGGTCACCCAGGCACCGATGCTCGGGAAGCCGTCGAGCGTGAAGCCCGTGGACATCTGCGTCTCGGCGGGGCCGTGCGTGTTGCTCTTGGCCGTCATCGAGTGGATGAAGCACATCTCGTCGGCGAGGTCGCCGAGCATCGGCAGGAGGTCGCTCGTCATCTTGCCGCTCTGGCCGCGCGGCTTGAACTCCCATTGCGGCTTGATGAGGTTGCCCTGTTCCCCCTGGAACGTGATCACCTTCTCGCCGCCGGCCGTCGGCATCGGGGTGTCGTGACGCCGGACGAGCTCGGGCTTGTAGTCGAACGAGTCCACGTGTGAGAGCGCGCCCGAGCAGAAGATGAGCAGCACGTTCTTCGCCTTGGGGGCGAAGTGCGGCTTCCGCGGCGCGTAGGGCTGCGCCGAGTCAATGATGGGCCGAATCGGCGGCTCAGCCCCGAGCAGCCGCTGCTCGTGGAGCAGGGCCGCCAGCGCGATGCTCGACAGGCCTGTGCCACCGAACTGCAGGAAGCCCCGGCGGTCGAGCATTCGGCGGCCGGCATGGGAAAGGTCGTGGCTCATGAGAAGCTCAGTATCAGTAGATGGTGATGAACTCGCTGGCGTTGTAGAGGCTGCGGCAGAGCATCGGCAGGCCGTGCTTTTCGACGAGGCCGCGGCCGGCGGCGATCTCGGCGGGCGTCGCCTCGCGACCGAAGGCGAGGAGCACGGCGCGTTTGACTTGAGTAGCCGGATCGCTGCCGGCTTCCTGCTCGACCCGCTTGGCAAATCGGGCCGCCTGGTCGAGCAGAAAGTCGCCGTTGAGCATGTTGAGGGCCTGCAGCGGCGTCGTGCTCACCGTCCGCTTCGGCTGCACTTGGCCCGCGTCGGGACAGTCGAAGGCGCCGAAGAATGTGTCGAGCTCCGATCGCGGCTTGCTCTGGTAGACCATGCGGCGGAAGTCCTCGTCGGCGAACCTCGTCTTCGTGGTGTAGGCCTTGACGTAATTTCCGTTGGGCTCGAAGAGGTCGAAGCCGGGCCCACCCTGTTTTTTATTCAGGGCGCCGCTGACTGCGAGGATGGAGTCGCGGAGCGGCTCGGCCTCGAGCCGTCGTGGCGGATACCGCCAGAGCAGGCGATTGTCGGAGTCGATGGCGATCGCCTCGGGACGGGCGGCACTCGACTGGCGGTAGGCGCGGCTCGTCACGATCAGACGGTGGAGGTGCTTCAGCCGCCAGCCACCGTCCATCAGTTCGCTCGCCAGCCAGTCGAGCAGTTCCGGATGGCTCGGAGTACCACCGTTGACTCCGAGGTCGCTCGGCGTATCGACGATGCCCGTGCCGAAGTGGTAGTGCCAGAGCCGGTTGGCGATCACCCGAGCCGTGAGCGGGTTTTCCTTCGAGGCGATCCACTCGGAGAGCTTCGTGCGGCGGTTCTGCTCCGGTGCGTCGCCCGGCAGATCCCAGGCAACACCAAACTGCGTGAGGCTGCCCGGCGCGATCTCCTCCCGCGGCGTCATCGGGTCGCCACGGAAGAAGCGATGCGTCTTGCCCGGCTCGACGAACCGGCCGATATAGGCCTTGGGAACGTCCTTGAGCTTCTTGATTTTGTTCTCGGCCTCAGCAACCGCGGCCGTGAGCGATTCGGCCTCGGCCCGCTCATTCGGCGAGAGGGCCGCGGGGGCCGCCGCGGGGGCCGCCGCCCCACCGTACGGAATGCGATCCTTGTCGCTCGCCACGGTCTGCCAGGTCGTGCCGTCGTTGGACACCGCCACCTCGTACCGCGTGGCGACCCGGTCGGAGAACTTGGGCGTCGGGCTGCGGTCGCGGCTCCAGGCGATGCGATGGATTTCCGCAGACTTGTTGAACTCGAGCTGCACCCAGCCCTTACCCACCTCGTTGGAGATCCACGATCGGTCGTTTCCATACTGGCCGTCGTTGACATGCTCGAGCTTATGGATCTCGTGGCCCGGGAGCGTGCTCGACGCCGTCGGCTTCGCCGAGCGGGCCACGTTCGTGCCATCGGAGGCGAAGACCTCGAGCTCGTCGATGCATGGCTCACTGCCAGGGGCCGTCGCCAGGATCGTGAACCGCAGGAACTTCGCCCGCACGGCCGGAAACGCGTCGACGTTCTCCTGCGGCGACACCTGCGGTCGCAGGCTGGGCGGCGTGCCGGCGGCCTGCGAGCCTGCCCGCAGCTCGGAGAGCCGTGCGCTGGCGGCGGCCATCTCCCGCTCGAGCTCCGCGATCTGCCGGTGCCGCTCGGCATCTTCTGCAGGATTCGGGATCGGTCGTTCGCCGTGCTTCACCCCTTCGAACACCGCCTTGATCCGGTAGTAGTCGGTCTGCGGCACGGGATCGAACTTATGGTCGTGGCAGCGGGCGCAGCCGACCGTGAGGCCGAGGAACGCCGACGCCGTCGTGCTCACCATGTCGTGCAGTTCGTCGGCCCGCTGGTTCGACGTGAGCACGACGTCGGGCGACTTGACCTCGTCGTAGGGGCCACCCACGAGGAAGCCGGTGGCGGGGTGGACGCCCAAGGCATCGCCGGCGATCTGCTCGCGAACGAACTGGTCGAACGGCTTGTCTTCGTTGAATGCGGCGATGACGTAGTCGCGATAGGGCCAGGCATTGGGCCGCGCGGTATTCGTCTCAAAGCCATGGCTCTCCGCGAACCGCACGACGTCAAGCCAGTGCCTTGCCCATCGCTCGCCGTAATGGGGCGAGGCGAGCAGACGGTTGACGAGCTCCTGGTACGGGCCATCGATCCTGCCGGCCGTGCGGCACGCATTTTCAAAGGCCGCGATCTCCTCGGGGGTCGGCGGCAGACCGATCAGGTCATATGAGACGCGGCGAATCAGAGAGCGTGGGTCGGCCTCGGGGTTGAACGCCAGGTTTTTCTCGGCGAGCCTGGCGGCGAGGAAGGCGTCGATCGGGTTCGACGATCCCGCGGCCGCGCCGGCGTCGGGCAGGGCTGGACGCGATACCGGCTGGAACGCCCAGTGGCTGGCACCCTTGGCCGGCTTGCCCTTGCCCTTGGGCAGCATTGAATCCGGCAGCGTCGCGATGGCATCCGGCCACACGGCACCGGCCGCAATCCATTCCTTCACGAGCTTCTGCTCGTCGGCGGAGAGCGGCTCGCCGTCGGCTGGCATCCGCGACTCCTTGTCGGACGTCGAAATACGGACGAACAGCTCGCTCTCCTCAGGCTTGCCCGGCGCGATGCCCGCGGTTCCGGAGTCACCCCCCGCGACAGCCTTCTCCCGCAGGTCGATCCGATAGCCGCTCTCGGCGGAGTCCGGACCGTGACAAGCCCCGCACCGCGAGGCCAACAGCGGTGCTACCCGGCCGGCGAAATCGATCTCGACGGCGGCTCCCGACAGGGGCACGACGGCCGCCGTGCCGCAAGCACAGCCCAAGGCGACGATCACCGACCGAAGGAACCGCGGAAAGGCATCACCCGCCATGCTCATTCTCCCGGGACCGGTGTGTCGACCGACCGAACGCCTAAACCGCTCTCATTTTAGTTCCTGAGCCCATCGGGCTTCCAGGTCAGCCGCCGCGATTTTTTTACGTTGTTTCCGCGGAAGTTCGCGACCCGAGCCATTGCTCTGGCTCGAGGGCGATGCGGCCCGGCATCGCAACAGGATCGACGACGTTTGATGTAGCCAATGGCACTTTTTCCACAATGGCCGGACTGGTGAACGACTCGTGAGCCGCGTGGAGCCGGTCGCTCCTGTCTCACCGGCGTCTCCCGGGCTCAAAAACGGTTTCCGAAACGCCCACCTTTCCCCTTGAATTGGCGTTCTTCTGGCATCGGCGCGGAGCCTCTCCTAGTCCGGCCGCCTGGGGCTTTGTCGTGACCTCGCGTCCGGCAGCGGTCAGAGGCTGTGGATGGCGATCGCCGGCAGCTCGTCGGGCCCGACGGTGGACGCGGACGCAGATTACGACGGTGCTTTTTCGGTGGGCTCCTACAGGAATCGACGGCACTGAACGGCCGTACGCCACGGCACCCGCGGCCGGCCGTCACGGATTATGCCTGTCCTTCTGCGTTCCAATCCATGGCCCGTGCAGGCTTGGCCCGGCGTGGTCGCAGCCAAGGTGCGACCAGCCGGGCGAACGGCCGCCTTCCGGGCGGCCGTGGCCGCAGCGGGGCTGCGGCGGCGCGGCGGCTCGACGAGGCGTCGATCCGCGGCGCGCCGGGAGGACGCAGGCACGCGGCGCGGCCTG
>JBIJCJ010000198.1:0-6123 GCA_044344765.1 Pirellulales bacterium
GGCGCCGCCTGCCACGTCTACCACAAAGTGAGCCGCCACATTCCGGGCTCCGGGCTCCCGGCCGACGCCGTCGATCCCGGCCGCGAGCTCTGGATTCTCCACCCGTGCGGTGAACCCTTGCCCGCGTTGCCTGTGGGGGCCGACGACTCGGGCAGTGCCCGCATCCAGATCCTGCTGCTCGACGGCACCTGGCGGCAGGCCGGCGAAATGCTCCGGACGGTTGAATCGCTCGGGCGGTGCGTGCGGCTCCCCGATGCCGCGGCCACCCTGGGCCGCTACTGGCTCCGCGACCAGCCCGCGGCCGGCCATCTTTCCACCGTCGAGGCGCTGATGGGCGTGATGCAGGCGGGCGGCGAGCCGGCGGCGGCGCGGCAGCTGCGGCTGCACTTCGAACTCCACGTCTACGCCACGCTGCTCGCCCGTGGCAAACGCGAGATGGCCGAGCGGTATCTCGGACACTCGCCGCTGCTCACCGAGGGCCGCGACGCCCTCGACCGGCTGCACGCCCGCTGAGCCGCCGCGCGGCGAGACTCCAGTCCGAAGTTTCGATGAGGGACTGGCTCCGGCTGCGCAGCAATCGGTGCCTGTCCCTCTCCTCTCCCGCTCCTCCTGCGCAGCCGCCGGTGCCTGTCCCTCTTGCCCTGCTCTTGCCGTGCCGCCGAGGCGCTGATGGGCGTGATGCAGGCGGGCGGCGAGCCGGCGGCCCCGCAGTCCGACGAAGCGAGAAGGATCCCGGTGGTAAATTGCTTCGAAGAACGGTTCTTGATTGCTGGCATGAACAGATGTATATTCCCCGAAACCCAAGGGCCTCCACCATGAGTACGATCACGGCACTGCTGGCCGATGCAGCCCAGTTGCCCGTCGCAGACCGCCTCGAACTCATCGATGCTCTCTGGGCCACGTTGCCCGACGAGGCGCTGCCGCCGCTCTCGGCCGAGTGGATGAGCGAAATTCGCAAGCGGTCGGCCGAGTTCTCCGCCGGCGGAGTGACGACAATCCCATGGGAGGTGGTTCGGAGCGAGGCCATGGCACGGCTGCGGAAGTCACCGGATCGTACTCAGGGCGATTGATGAAAGAGATTGTGCTTCTCGCCGGCGCGAGGGCGGACTTCGACGCTGCCTTCGATTGGTACGCTGCAAGAAGCGAATCTGCGGCCATGCGGTTCAGTGACGAAATACACGGTTGTCTCGGTCGAGTGGCACGCGATCCTGAGCGGTTCGCCAGTCTGGACAGTGTCAATCGGCAGGCCCGCGTGAAGCGATTTCCGTACCGAGTCGTCTTTCAGGCCGAAGGCGATCGCGTGACCGTGGTTGCGATTGCCCACCATGGTCGACGGCCCGGGTATTGGCGGCGACCGCAAGATGCATGATCGAGACGAAGGCGGGCCCCTGGGCCGCGTTTTGATCACCCTGCCAACCCGGGGAATCGTTCAGAGAATGCCGCGGGCCTCGAGCAGGGCCACCACGGCGTCCACGCACTTGGCCACGGGCCATTCGTGCGTGGGCAGGACGAGGTCGGGGTTCGTCGGCGGCTCGTAGGGGGCGGAGATGCCGGGGAAGTTGGCGATCTCGCCCGAGTCGGCCAGCGGGTAGTGGCCGTCGGTGTCACGCTGGCGGCAGACGTCCAGCGGCGCGGAGAGGTGCACCACCAGGAACCGCTCGCCGCCTACACGCTCGGCCGCCTTGCGGCGCACGGCCTCGTCGGGGGCCACGAACGCCGCGAGCACCACGATCCCCGCATCGTTGAACAGCCGCGCCACCTCGACGCCGCGGCGCAGGTTCTCGCTCCGCTCCTCGGCGGTGAAGCCGAGGTCGCGGCTGATCCCCAGCCGCAGCGACTGCCCGTCGAGCACCGTCACCGCCCGGCCGAGGTCGAAGAGCCGCCGCTCCACCGCCTGGGCGAGCGTGGTCTTTCCCGAGCCGGTGAGGCCCGTGAACAGGATCGTGGCCGGCTTCTGGCCGAACCGCGCCTCGCGCTCGGCGGCCGTGACCGTGCTCGACGTTGCGTGGAGCCCGGCGGTCGCCGGCTCGTCGTCCCAGTGGGCCTTGCCGCCGTCCTCGTGCTCGCGGTCGAGGATCATGCCGGCGGCCACCGTGGCGTTGGTGAGCCGGTCGATCATGATGAACGAGCCCGTCGCCCGGTTGCGGCGGTAGGCGTCGTAGGCGATCGGGCTCGTGAGCGTGATCGCGCAGCGGCCGATCTCGTTGAGCCCGAGCGTCGGCGCGGGCTGCCTGTGGAGCGTGTTGATATCCACCCGGTAGCGGAGCGAGCTGACGGCGCCCGGCGCCACCTTGCTCGTCTGCTTGAAGAGATACTGCCTGCCGGGAACGAGCGGCTCCTCGGCCATCCACACGACCATGGCGTCGAACCGGTGGTCCACCTTCGGCACGTTGCCCGGCCGCACGAGCATGTCGCCGCGGCTGGAGTCGATCTCGTCCTCGAGCGTGAGCGTCACCGACTGCGGGGCGAAGGCCTCCTCGAGCTCGCCGTCGAAGGTCACGATGCTCTTCACGCGGCTCTTCTTCCGCGACGGCAGGGTCATCACCTCGTCCCCCTTGCGGACGATGCCCGAGGCGATCGTGCCCGCGAAGCCGCGGAAGTCGAGGTTCGGCCGCAGCACGAGCTGCACCGGGAAGCGGAGGTCTTCCATGTTGCGGTCGGAGCCGATGTACACCGTCTCCAGGAGCGTCATCAGCGGGGCGCCGGTGTACCAGGGCATGTTCGGGCTGGAGGCCACGACGTTGTCGCCCTTGAGCGCCGAGATCGGCATGAAATGCACGTCGGGCAGTTCCAGCCGGCTGGCGAAGTCGACGTAGTCCTGCTTGATCTTCTCGAACACCGCCTCGTCGAAGTCGACGATGTCCATCTTGTTGATGGCCACGACGATGTGCCGGATGCCGAGCAGGGAGACGATGAACGAATGTCGCTTCGTCTGCGGGAGCACGCCGTGGCGGGCGTCGATGAGGATGATGGCCAGGTCGGCCGTCGAGGCCCCGGTGGCCATGTTCCGCGTGTACTGCTCGTGGCCGGGGGTGTCGGCGATGATGAACTTGCGCTTGTCGGTGGAAAAATACCGATACGCCACGTCGATCGTGATCCCCTGCTGCCGCTCGTCCTCGAGGCCGTCGGTGAACAGCGCGAGATCGACCTCCCCGCCGGTCGTGCCGTAGCGGGAGGAGTCTTTCTTGATGGCGGCGAGCTGATCCTCGTAGATCATCTTCGACTCGTAGAACAGCCGGCCGATGAGCGTGCTCTTGCCGTCGTCCACGCTGCCGCAGGTGATGAAGCGGAGCAGTTCCTTGCGCTCGTGCTGCGCGAGGTACTCGTCGATGTTGGTGGCGATCAGGGATGATTGGTGTGACATGGTGTGTCTAGCGTCTGCGGCTCGATTGGTCTTCGATGGTTTACACGAGCGACTCGGGTGGCGCCGCAGCTCGGGGCTGCCCATGCCCTCTCGCCGGACGTTCGCCTCGGCCCTCCCGGCCTCGGCTCTCTGCATGTCCGCTTCGCTTCGCCATCCTGGCTTCGCTCGCTTCCATAGCCCGCTCGAAGGCACGGCCAGCCCCTCGCCAGGTATTCAAGCAGGCGGATCTGTTCTTGCCCATCTCGAATCTCACGGCCGTTTCAGCGGGACTGCCGGCAGCGTCGGACGCGCTGCCTGTCGGCCCAAGGAACCCTTGGCGTTCCCTGCGGTCGACGGAGCCGAAACGGGCCACGGATGGCCGTTTCGGCGGGACAGTCAGAAATAGCCCTCCTTTTTTTTCTTTTCCATGCTGCCGGCCTCGTCGGTGTCGATGAGCCGGCCCTGCCGCTCGGAGAACGTGGTCAGGAGCATCTCCTGGATGATCTCCGGCAGCGTGGTGGCAGCGGAGTCGACCGCGCCCGAGAGCGGGTAGCAGCCGAGCGTGCGGAACCGCACGCGGCGGATCTCGGGCTGTTCGCCCGGCTTCAGCGGGAGCCGCTCGTCGTCCACCATGATCATCACCCCGTCCCGCCACACGATCGGCCGCTCGGCCGCGAAGTACAGGGGCACGATCGGGATCTTTTCGAGGTGGATGTACTGCCAGACGTCGAGCTCGGTCCAGTTGGAGAGCGGGAAGACGCGGATGCTTTCCCCCTTGCGGACCTTCGTGTTGTAGAGGTTCCACAGCTCCGGCCGCTGGTTCTTCGGGTCCCAGCGGTGGAACTCGTCGCGGAAGGAAAACACCCGCTCCTTGGCCCGGCTCTTCTCCTCGTCGCGCCGCGCGCCGCCGAAGGCGGCGTCGAAGCGGTACTTGTCGAGGGCCTGCCGCAGGGCCTGCGTCTTCATGACGTCGGTGTGCACCTTGCTGCCGTGCGTGATCGGATTGACGCCGGCCTTCCGGCCCTCTTCGTTCGTGTGCACGAGCAGCTGGAAGCCCAGCTCCTTGGCGACGTACTCGTCGCGGAGCCGGTACATGTCCTTGAACTTCCACGTCGTGTCGATGTGCATCAACGGGAAGGGGGGCTTGGCCGGCCAGAAGGCCTTCTCGGCGAGGCGGACCATGACGGCCGAGTCCTTGCCGATGGAGTAGAGCATCACCGGGTTTTCAAACTCGGCCGCCACCTCGCGGATGATGTGGATGCTTTCGGCTTCGAGCTGGCGGAGATGGGTCAGGTTGTAGGTCGTCATCGGCCGCTGTGGGACTGGGTGGCGGGGAGAAATTTCAATGTACCGTCACGGCGAAACGCGAGTCCACGCCGGTTTTCGGCGGGTTCGCGGCTCACGACAGCCCCTCGCGGAGGGCGTCGGCCTGACGCCGGATCGCCCGCAGGTCCGCCGCCGGCTTGCGGGCGATGTTCTTGAGCTGCATCGCCATCCGCTGATTCTTGGCGAGCAGCTTCTGGTGCCGGGCTAAAAAGTCCCAGTAGAGCGTCGTGAACGGGCAGGCGTCGGGGCCGGTGGCCTGCTTGGGGTCGTAGCGGCAGCCTTTGCAGGCGTTGCTCATGCGGTCGATGTAGGCGCCCGTCGCGCAGTAGGGCTTCGACGCCATCACGCCGCCGTCGGCGAACTGGCTCATGCCCAGCGTGTTCGGCAGTTCCACCCACTCCACCGCGTCGACGTACACGGCGAGATACCACTCGTGCACTCGCCTGGGTTCGACGCCGAAGAGGAGCGCGAACAGGCCGGTCACCATCAGCCGCTGGATGTGATGCGCATAGCCGTAGCGCAGTGTCTGGCCGACGGCGTCGCGGAGGCAGTTCATCTCCGTGTCGCCGGTCCAGTACAGGTTCGGTAAGGGCGTTGTTGCGTTCAGCGTGTTGCGGTCGAGGTATTCCGGCATGAAGTGCCAGTACACGCCGCGGACATATTCCCGCCAGCCGATCACCTGGCGGATGAAGCCCTCGGCGGCCTCGAGCGGCGCCGTGCCTTTCCGCCAGGCCCGCTCCGCTCCCGCGACGACGTCCCGCGGGTCGAGGAGCTTCATGTTCATCGCCTGCGCCAGCCGCGCGTGGTAGAGCCACGGCTCGCCGGTCCAGATCGCGTCTTGGTAGCGGCCGAAGAGCGGCAGGCGATGCGCCAGGAAATCGTCGAGGGCCGCCCGGGCGTCGGCCGGCGTCACCGGCCAGTCGAAGTCGGCGAGGCTGCCGGGGTGCTTCGCGAACCGCGCGGTCACGAGGTCGAGCACGCCGCGGGTGATCGCGTCGGGCGTGAACCGCACCGGGGCGGGAAGTGTTCCCGGGCCCGTCTTGGGAAACGCGCCGCGGTTCTCGGCGTCGTAGTTCCACTGGCCGCCGGCCGGTTCGCCGTCGTCCATGAGCACGCCGAACTTCTCCCGCAGCGGCCGGTAGAAGTATTCGAGCCGCAGCTGCTTGCGGCCTGCGGCGTGCGCGGCGAACTCCTCCGGCGACGAGAAGAAATGCCGGTCGGGGCGGATCTCGAGCGGGACGCCCGCGGCCTCAGCGGCTGCCACCAGCGCCTGCCGCACCCGCCACTCGCCGGGTTCGACGACGACGAGCCGCTCGGGGCCGGCCTGTTCCTTGCGTAGTCGGGCGAGGCTGTGTTCGAGCGCCGCCGCGAGCGTGGCCGGCTCGCCTGGCCGGGGCGTGGCGGCCAGCTCCGTGTAGTCGACGGCGATCTTCTCCCGCTCGAGCGCGGCGCGG
>JBIJCJ010000044.1:0-20750 GCA_044344765.1 Pirellulales bacterium
GCGGCGACCTGCGCCAGCAGGCGGGCCTCGTAGATCGTGCGGGTGAGCGGCTTCTGCGTGTAGCAACTGATCCCCAGCCGCATGGCGTCGAGCGTGATCGGCCCGTGCATGTGGTCGGGCGTGCTGACCACGCAGATGTCGATCTTCTTGCCGTGCTTGGCGAGCAGCTCGCGGTAGTCGGTGAACCGCTCGGCAGCCTTGAACTTCTCGGCGTTGCCTTTGCTGGCGAGCGTCTTGCGGTCCACGTCGCAGATCGCGATCACGTCGCCGAACAGCGCCGCGTTGTCGGCGTCGCTGCCCCCCTTGCCGCCGACTCCGATGCAGGCGACGGTGGGCCGCTCGGCGGCCGCCTGCGAGTAGGCCGGGCGGCTGCCCGCGGCCACGAAATAGCCGGTTCCGGCGAGGGTGGACGCGCCAAGGAAGCGGCGGCGGGACTGACGCGGCACGGCAGGATCCTTTTGAAGCGTGACGAGGAAGGTGCGGGGCGTTTGACGGACCCGTGCGACACCGGTATCAAACCATACCATATGGAGCGATCCTGAACGCCATGCCCCCGGCCACAGCCACGGAGAACCGCCGATGATCCTCGGAAAGCTCTGGAATGCCCTCGCGGCCCAGATGAACAAGATCGCCAACTTCTTCTGGACGGCCGACCCGATCGCGCAGCTGCAGTACGAATACGACAAGGCCGTCGACCAGATGAAGGACGGCCGCGAGGGGCTGGAGCAGTACCGGGCCCTCGTCGAGCGGGTGACCCGCCAGGTGAACGGCGACCGGCAGCACGTGGCGTCGCTCGAGGCCCGCATCAAGGCCTACCTCCAGGCAGGGGAGCGGGAGACGGCTTCCAGGTTCGCCCTCGAGCTGCAGAAGGCCAAGAAGGAGCTCGCCGAGAACGAGGCGCAGCTCAAGCTCCACGAGGCGGCCTACAACAACAACGTCACCAAGATCAAGCACGCCACGAAGAAGCTCTCGGATCTGAAGAACAAGATCGCGAAGTACGACGCCGACCTGAAGCTCTCGCGGGCCGAGGCGGAGCTCGCCAAGCTCGCCCAGACCTTCAACTTCGACATCACCACCGACTTCGGCCAGATCGAGGACGTGATCCAGGACAAGATCGGGCTCAACCGGGCCAAGGTCCGCGTCGCTGCCGACCTCTCGGGCGAAGGGCTCGAGGACATCAAGCGCGAGGAGGCCGTGGAGAAGGCGCTGGCCGACAACGCGCTGCGCGAGTTCGAGATCGAGATGGGGATGGTCACGCCGGAGACCGCCGGCGTGAAGGCCGACGACAAGGAGCTCGGATCCGACCGGCTGAAGCAGACCGCCGGCTGATCCGGTTCTTGGCCCGCTTTCCCCCTGCGAAGAGTCGCCCGTGACGAATCAGGTTGCCCAGCCCGCCAGCCAGACCTCCGCGAACGGCCTCGGCACCGCCCCCGGCCCCGCCGCCGCGTCGTCCCTCCCGGAATGGTGCCCGGCATGGGCCGAGCGGCTCGGCGACGCCTATCTGTCCGGCACGAGCTGCGTCTTCCTGATGCACGGCAACGTCCGCGATCTGGTGCCCGTCGCGGCTCCGGCCGCCGACGGCAGGGCGGCGGCCGACGCCTGGGGGACCGTGCCGGATTTCCTGGCCCGGGAGATGTTCGGCCGCTGGGACGTGGTCCTCGGCTATGACGTCGGCAAGGGGCTGCGGCCCCTGGCCGGGGCCGATTCCGCACGCCTGCGGACCATGGCCCAGTGGCTCACCGAGCGGATGGGCAACGCGGCGAACTGGCCGCGCGATCCCGATCAGGCGATCGCCGCGATCGATGGCCTCCTCGAGAGGAACCTCATCGACCCGCCCGACCAGCGGAAGCGGATCGCCGTGGTGCTCGACTACGCCCAGTACCTGACGCCCGCCGGCGACGTCGCGGCAGGCGCCCGCGGCGGCGCGGGACGGCTGGTCAGGATCCTCGCCTGGGCCACCAATCCGCTGCTGCGGCGGGTGAACGTGGCCGTCGTGCTGCTCGCCGACGCGCTGGCCGAGATGCACCCGCGGCTGGTCGCGAACCCGGCGATCACCGCCATCGATCTGCCGCTGCCCGACGGGGCGGAGCGGGAGCGGTTCGCCCTGGCCGCCGCCGCGTCCGCGGGCATGCCGGCGGAGCGGACCGACGCGGTGAAGCGGACGGCCGCGCTGTCGGCCGGGCTCACGCTCGAAAGCCTGCGGGCGGTGATCACGCTCTCGGCCCGCGAGGGCACGTCTCCCGACGGCCCCGAGTTCGCCGCCAAGAAGAAGGACCTCATCGAACGGTCGTGCCACGGGCTGGTGGAGTTCATTCAGCCCCGGCTCACGCTCGACGCCGTCGCCGGTCATCAGGCCGCCAAGGACCGGCTCGAGGCCGACGCGCGGGCGATTCGCCGCGGGCAGCTGGAGAGCGCCCCGATGGGCTACCTCATCTGCGGCCCCGTCGGCACGGGCAAGAGCTTCATCGCGGAATGCTACGCCGGCTCGGTCGGCATTCCGTGCGCGACGCTGAAGAACTTCCGCAGCAAGTACGTCGGCGAGACGGAGGGCAACCTCGAGCACGCGCTCGACGTGCTCCGCAGCCTCGGTCCGGTGGTCGTGATCATCGACGAGGCCGACGCCGCCCTCGGCAACCGCGACCAGGGGGGCGACTCGGGGACCTCGGCCCGCGTGTTCTCGATGATCGCCCGGCAGATGGGCGACACCCGCTACCGCGGCAAGATCGTGTGGATGCTGCTCACCAGCCGGCCCGACCTGCTGCCGATCGACCTCAAGCGGCAGGGGCGGGCGGAGGTGCACATCCCGCTCTTCTATCCGCACGATCAGGCGGAAATGGACGCGATGTTCACGGCGATGGCGCGGAAGTGCCGCGTCAAGCTCGCCCCGGGCCTGCCCGGGCCGGTGGACCTCGGGCTCGGCCTGTCCGGTGCCGACATCGAGAGCGTCGTGCTGGCCGCGCGGCGGAAGGGGCTCGACCGGGCCGCCGACGCGGGGCAGCCGGTCCCCGATACCATCACCGCCGAGGATCTGAAGGCCGCACTCGACGACTTCATGCCCTCGGCACAGGGCCTGGAAAAGGAGATGCAGGAGATCGCCGCCGTGCTCGAGTGTACGGAAAAACGCTTCCTGCCCGACCGTTGGAAAGAGCAGGTGGGCCAGCCCGGCGGCCGGTCTCGCCTCCAGGAGCGGCTCGCGGCGATCCGCGAAGTCATCGGAAGTTGACGACCGCCAACCCGAACGCCCCGACCGTTTTTCACACCCCGAAGGAGACTCTCACCATGGCCAAGGCATCCGCAGGCAAGACCCCCTGGTTCGACGACGCCACCGAGGCGCCGCTGCTCGCCGAGTACGCCCGCAAGCTCGACTCGTTCATCGATGCGATTTCCGACGCGGTCGTGGAATCGAAGGAGCTCGCGGCACAGGAGAAGCGGGTGGTCGATCTCATGAAGGAGGTCGAGCCGCTGCTCTCGCCCGAGGCCCACGAGAAGGTCACCCGACTGCTCTGCGAGGTCACGGCCTACGACCTGATGCACGCCCTGCACATGGCCGGCAAGGCCCGTCCCAAGACCGTGTTCCGCGGCTGACGCCGTCGCGCGACGGCGGTGCCGTTCGCGTTCTTCCCGTTCACCCTTTCGCGAGGTTCCGAAGATGGCTGGTCAACCCAAGGCGCCGTTCTGGCTGGCAGTGTGGGCCGTGATTCTGGGCCTGGTGGGGCTCTCCGCCTGGCGGGCCGGCATGCTCGAGCCGTTGGGTTTCGGCAGGCCGGGCGCGGCGGGCGGTCAGCGACCGCTGGCCGGCGGGGAGCCGGCCGGCCCGGCCGGTGGCGGCGCCGAGGGCATGACCGAGGCTCCGGACGTGTCGGTGCCCACGACCGTCAAGGAATACACCTTCAAGCCCGCCGAGCGGCTGCCGCCCGTCAAGGGCGTGAGCGCGTACAAGCCGCTCCAGGACGACACCGTCCGCTTCGCGCTCAACGTGTGGGCGGGCTGGAGCCCGATCATCCTCGCCAACGAAGGCTTCAAGCCGGGCAAGGTCTGGCAGGCACCCGGCGGCAAGCCCTTCAAGGTGGAGCTCGTGCTCATCGACGACCCCGTGCAGATGCGCGACGCCTACGCCGCCGGCGAGGTGCACATCGGCTGGGCCACGCTCGACATGCTGCCCCTGTTCGTGGACAGCTTTGCCAAGGACTCGCGGATCATGCCCCGCGTCTACCAACAGGTCGACTTCTCCAACGGCGGCGACGGCATCGTCGTCCGCGACTCGATCAAGACGGTCAAGGACCTGGCCGGCAAGAAGCTGGTGATGGCGCAGAACTCGCCGAGCCAGTTCTTCGCCCTCAATATGCTGGTCGCCGGCGGCCTGCAGCCGGCCGACGTGGAGATGGTCTACGTGACTACGGCGTTCGAGGCGGCGGCGGCCTTCAACCGCGACAAGAGCCTCGCGGGCTGTGTCTCCTGGGCGCCGGACATCTACAACCTCGCCGAGGCGAAGGGCAACCGGATGCTGGTCACCACCCAGACCGCCAACCGGCTGATCGCCGACGTTTGGTTCGCCCGGGCCGACTTCGCCAAGGACCATCCCGACAAGGTCGAGGGCATCGTCCGCGGGATCTTCGACGGCATGCAGCAGCTCAAGCGGGAGGACGCCCGGCAGAAAGTGGCGCGGCTGATGGGCGACGGCTACGCGATTCCCGCCGACGACGCCCTGAAGATGCTCGCCGACGCCCACTCCACCAACTGGGCGGAGAACTACCAGTTTTTCCTCAACCGCAACAACCCGGCCAACTTCGAGCGGATCTGGAAGCAGGCCTACATGCTCTACCGGCGGATCGGGGCGATCGCCAACAACCCGGTGCCGTTCGACCAGGTGATGGACTTCTCGGTGATCCAGAAGCTCGGCAAGGAGCCGAAGTACGCGGAGACGAAGGACGAGTACACGGAGGCCCTGCCGCCCAAGACCGTGCAGCAGATCCGGGCCGAGAACGAGGAGATCCTCACCAACACGATCGTGATCCATTTCTTCCCCAATAGCGCCGATCTGCGGAAGAAGGTGATCCGGCGGATCGACGGCAAGGACGTGGAGGAGCTCTACGACCAGCGGGTCGAGGCGGTGCTCGACGAGGCGGGGGCGCTCGCCAAGCAGTTCGGCAACGCCCGGATCGTGGTCGAGGGGCACACCGACGCGTCGATGCGCGGCGCCGTGCCGGCGGCAATGGTGCGGGAACTGTCGCTGCAGCGGGCCCGGGCCGTGAAGGACGGGCTCGTGGAGAAGTTCGACTTCGACGACGCCCGCTTCGCGGTGGACGGGCTGGGCTGGGACCGGCCCGCCGACGACGATCATCCCGACAACCACGCCCTCAACCGCCGCGTTGAGATCAAGGTCTACGCCGCGGAAAAGGAATGAGCACCGCACCGGCACCAGCGTCGTCGCCGACGTCGCCGGCCGTGGAGCCGGCACGGCCGCTGCGGGGCGAGGCGGCTGCGGCCACCGCCTTCTTGTGGGGCGCGACCTGCGTCGCCTGCGTGGCGGCGCTGTGGTTCGTGGCTACCGCCGGGGAGGCGGAGACGCGGTTCATCAGCCCGGCCATGCTGCCGAGCCCCGGCGAGACGGTGGCGAAGGTGCCGGCGGTGTTCGGCGAGCGGCGGCTGGTCGCCAACACGCTCGTGACCCTCGGCCGTGTGGGCCTCGGGTTCGGGCTGGCGGGGCTGATCGGCGTGCCGCTCGGGGTGCTGGCCGCGTGCTTTCCCGCGGTGCGGGCCTTCGTGGCCCCGCTGACGATCTTCGGCCGCAACATCCCGGTGGCGGCCCTGATTCCGCTGACGTTCTTCTTCTTCGGGATCGGCGAGTTTCAGAAGGTGATGTTCCTGTTCATCGCCAGCGTGGCCTTCGTCGTCAGCGATACGACGGCCGCGGTCCTCGAGGTGCCGGAGCGCTACGTCGACACGGCCCGCACGCTCGGCGCGTCGCGGCTGCAGATCATCCTCAAGGTGCTCGTGCCGCTGGCGGCGCCGGCGATTTTCAACTCGCTGCGGCTCCTGTTCGGCATCGCCTTCGGCTACGTGATGCTGGCCGAGGTGGTGAAACTCGGCGGCGACACCGGGGGGCTCGGCGACCTGATCAACGTGTCGCAGCGGCGCGGGGAGCGGGAGCCGATCCTGATCGTGCTGGTCGTGATCCCGCTGGTGGCCTACGCCATCGACCGGCTGCTGTGGTGGCTGCAGTGCGACCTGTTTCCGCACCGCTACGGCGGCCGCGGGGCGCTCCCGAAACTGCTCCGCAGGCTCCTGCACGGGGCGGCGGCGCCGGCGGAGGCCACTGCATGAGCGCCGCCGATTCCGCCACGGGCTCCGCCGATCCGGCCGCAGTCGAGCGGCCGGCCGCGGTCGAGTTTCGCGGCGTCAGCAAGATCTACGGCCAGGGCACGCCGCGGGAGTACGTGGCGATCGCCGACGTGAGTTTCACGATCCCTGACGTGACCGACCACGGCGAGATCTCCTCCTTCCTCGGCCCCAGCGGCTGCGGCAAGAGCACGGTGCTGCGACTGGTGGCGGGGCTCGCGCCGCAGCATCCGCCCACGAGCGGCAGCGTGACCGTGCTCGGCCGGCCGGTCGTCGGGCCGGGGGCGGACCGGGGCATGGTGTTCCAGGACTACACGAGCTTCGACAACCGCACCGTGCTCGACAACGTCGTCTTCGGCCTCGAATGCCGGGGCGTGCCGCGGCGGGAGCGGGAGGCCGAGGGTCGCGAGTGGATCGCCAAGGTCGGGCTCGACCCGCGGCGCGATGCCGGGAAGTATCCGCACGAGCTCTCCGGCGGCATGCGGCAGCGGGTCGCCATCGCCCGAACCCTGATTCTCCGCCCGCGGGTGATCCTCATGGACGAGCCGTTCGGGGCGCTCGACCCGGCCACGCGGCTCGACATGCAGGACCTGCTCGTGAAGCTGTGGCGCGAGGTGCAGGCGACGGTGCTGTTCGTGACGCACTCCGTCGAGGAAGCGGTGTATCTCGGGGACCGGGTGTTCGTCATGGCCACGACGCCGGGGCGGATCGTCGATGAGGTCCGCATGCCGGCCGCCGCGGCGCCGGCCCGCGAGACGCAGTCGGCGGCCTGGTTCCACGAGCAGGTCAACGCCCTGCACGCCCGCATCGAGCAGGTCGAGGCGGCCGCCAGGCGACCGGACGGAGCAGGGCACTAGTGTTCGAGCGATTCGGCGGCTACCTGAAGACCGCGTTCACCACGAAGTGGAACCTGCTCCTCTTCGGCGGCGGCGTCGCGGCCGCGTTCATCAGCGGGTTTCCGGGTGTCGTGTTGCCCTTGGTGGTCGCCGGCGAGGTCTTCTATCTGGCGAGCATGCTCGCCAACGACCGCTTCCGCAGCGCCGTCGAGGCCCAGGCCGCCCAGGCCCGGCGGGCCGCCGACGCCGTCGGTGCCCGGGAGGCGTACGAGCGGATCCGCAAGCGGCTGCCGCGGCCGTTGCTCGCCCGCTTCGACCAGCTCCGCGACCACTGCATGAAGCTCGTGGATCTGGCCGGCAGCATGCGCGGGCCCGACGCCGCCGGGCCCGACCGCGGCACGCTCGAGTCGCTCGATCGCCTGCTGTGGGGCTACCTGCGGATGATCTGGGGCGCCGCCAACCTCTCTGAGTTTCTCGACCACACCGACGACGGCTCGATTCGGACCCGGATCGCCGACCTGGAAAAGCGGCTGGCCCGGCTCCCGCCGCAGGGTGACGCCCAGATGCGGGCGGCGCTCGAGGATCACCTGAAGACGAGCCGCGAGCGGCTGGCCAACATCGACGAGGCGAAGCGGAAGCTCGATGTGGTGGCCGCGGAGATCGAGCGGCTGGAGGCGAAGATCGCGGCGCTGGCGGAGAGCTCGGTGGCCAGGCGGGACGTGAGCGACATCGCCCAGCGGGTGGACGAGGTGGCCGAGGGCATGCGGAAGACCGACGAGACGATGCGGCAGCTCCAATTGCCGCCGGAACTCGAGGACTTCGAAGAGCCCCCGCCGCTCCTCCGCGAAGAGGCGTAAGCGGCATGGCAGCCGGCATCCTCGTTGGTCCGAAGGCCGCGTGAGCGACGACTCGCCCAACCCGGCTCGGAGCTGCCCACACCCTCTCGCCGGACGCTCCCTGCGCCCATCCTGGGCTTCGGTCGCTCGGAGACGTCTGCGCTCCGGCATCCATGCCTGCGCTTGCCGTCTACGCCGTCTCGCGGGGATGGGCAGCCCCGAGCCTGCTCTCGCTGGTGCAGTGCAATCGGGGGAAGTGGCGTGGCTGTCCGTACCGCAGGTGGACCGCGGGCGAATGGCCGCCGCCAGGTGCCGTGAAGCCCGAGGCGCGAGCCGAGGCGTAAGCAACGCGGGCCCGATCCTGAAGGAGCGACGACTCGCCCAACCCGGCTCGGAGCCGCCCACACCCTCTCGCCGGACGCTTCCTGCGCCCATCCTGGGCTTCGGTCGCTCGGAGACGTCTGCGCTCCGGCATCCTGCCTGCGCTGGCCGTCTACGCCGGCTCTCGGGACACGGGCAACCCCTCCCCATATTTCGCACGCTGACCGGACTGCTCTGCAGGATGCCGATCGCAGCACCAGAAACCGGAGGTTTCCAAGAAAAAATCACACGATGTGATGTTTTTCGTGAATGTTCTCGGCAGGATGCCGAGGACAGCACCAGAAACCGGAGGTTTCCAAGAAAAAATCGCAGGATGCGATGTTTTTCGTGAAGCCAGATCGTCGGATGTCACGCAGGGCCGCCGAACCGGGCCGATGAAAAGAGGCCGCGGCCGCGCAGAAACTCCGCCGCCGACATGCTCTTTCGGCCCTCGGGCACGAGCCTCCTGATGACCAGCCGCGTGCCCGCGCCGCAGGCCACCACGATGCCGGCGTCGTCGGCCGAGAGGATCGTGCCGGGCGCTCCAGGGGCCGTGTCTGGTGTTGCGGCCGCGGCCCCGCCGACCGCCACGTCCTCGAGCACGAGGCGCACTGCGGGCCTACCGTCGCCCTCGCGCAAGAAACTCGTGAGCCGCGGCCAGGGGTCAAGCGCCCGCCGCATCCGCTCGATCTGAGCCGCTGGCAGCGACCAGTCGACGATCCCGTCGGCCTTGGAGAGCCGCGGTGCCTTGGTGGCACGGGCTGCGTCCTGCAGCGTGCCCACCGCGGCGCCCGGGCCGGCGGCGGCGAGCAGGTCGATCGCCTCGGGCACGGCCGCGGCGCCGATCTCGGCCAGCCTGTGCTCGAGCTCCGCGGCGGTTTCATCCGCGCCGATCGGCGTCTCGCGCGCCACGATCACCCGGCCGGCGTCAAGGGCGGGAGTCATCTGGATCACGCTTACCCCGGTGACGGCGTCGCCCGCGAGGATCGCCCATTGCACCGGGGCGGCGCCGCGATGCCGCGGCAGGAGCGAGCCGTGCAGGTTGATGCCGCCGTAGGGGGCGACGGCCAGCGTTGCCGGCGCGAGAATCTGCCCGTAGTCGCAGACGACGAGCATGTCCGGCACAAACGCCGCGATGGCCGCGATGGCGTCCGCGTCGTTGACCCGCTCGGGATCGAGGATCGGCAGCCCGGCGGCCAGGGTCGCGTCGCGCATTGGGTTCGGCGGTGGCCGGCGGCCGGGAGGCGCGTGCGCGGGACGCGTGACGACCGCGAGAACCTCGTGCCGCGACCCGAGCACCGCCTGGAACATCGGCACGGCGAACGGCCCGGTGCCCATGACGACGAGCCTCAGGCGTGGGGCGGCGGGCGTCGTCATGCCGTGCAGCGATCCGCCTCCAACCGGTCGAGGCGGGCGGCGATTTCCTCGTCGCCCGGCAGTTCGCCCCGCGACTGCTGGCTGGCAAACAGCTCCCGGAACGTTTCGAGTGCCCGTCGCGCCTCGAGAGCCGCAGCCTCGGTCAGACGGTCGGTGAACAGTCGGCCGTCGAGGTGGTCGAACTCGTGCTGCACGACCCGGGAAAGCAGGCCGTCGACGTCGATCCGAAACGGCTCGCCCTCGAGCGACCAGGCGTCGACCACGATCTTCTCCGGCCGGCGCACGTCCATCCGCAGGCCCGGCAGGCTGAGGCAGCCCTCCTCCTGCACGGCCGAGCCCCGCGGCCGGCTGAGCACCGGATTGATGAAGACCAGCTCCTGGCCGGCGTCCGGTCGGCCCGCGCAGTTGACCACGAAGATGCGGTAGGGGAGCGCCACCTGGTTGGCGGCCAGGCCGATCCCCTCGGCGGCATACATGATGTCGAACATCTGCTCGACGGCGGCGCAGACCTCGTCGTCGATTCGCACGAGCGGCTTTGCGCGGCGGAGCAAAGCGGGGTGCGGGTATTCGACGAGCTGGAGCGGACCGATGGCGGCGGGCGAGGCCGGAACGCGAGGACTGTCTGCCATGCTGGATCGCGGGGAAAGCGGGCGGGGCCGGGCGGCGTCTGCCGCCATCGACGGCCCTGCATCATACCGACAAGCCTTGTCCGCCGCGCATCTCCCCTGATGCGGCGATCGAGATCCACGCCCGCGCCCCGGCCAACCTGTTCGCAGCATGATACGATGCCGCACATGTCCAGCACCGGCCCGACATCGGCCGATCAGCCTCGCTGCTCGTGGCTCGACCCCGCCGTGCTCGTCGCCACCTGCGGCGGCCTGGGCCGGATCGGCCTCGCGCCGGGCACGTTCGGCACCCTCGCGGGTGTCGCTGCGGCGGCGGGCCTCGCGCGGGCCGCGCTGCCGCCCCCCGTCGAGATCGGCCTGCTCGTGGCCGCCAACCTCGTCGGCATCCCCTGCTGCACCCGGGCGGCCGGGCTGCTCGGCCGCGGGAAGGATCCGGGGATGATCGTCTACGACGAGGCGGCCAGCCTGCCGCTTGCGCTTCTGGTTCTGCCAGCCGCGGCGCGGTCGCCGCTGGTGCTTGCGGCCGCGTTCACGCTCCACAGGCTCTTCGACATCTCGAAGCCGTTCCCCTGCCGCCGGCTGGAGCGGCTGCCGGCCGGCCTCGGTATCATGGCGGATGATTGGGGGGCGGCGGCCTACGCTGCCGCCGGCCTGGCCGTGGCCCGCTCGCTGGGACTGCTCTGAAGGGCGGCCCCGCCGCGGGAGCCTCCGGCGCCCCGGACTCCCGCCGCCATCGCCCGCCCCTTCCATGCGCGTGCTGCTGATCGACCACGGCTGCTGCGACCACGACCACACGCGGGTGCACCGCTGCCGCGCGGCGCTCGCCGACGCGGGCGTCGTGGCCTCGGTCTGCGGTCCGTCATCGGTGCCGCGGCTGGAGGCGCACCACCCCGGCATGTTCGGCATCCACCTGCACGCCATCGCCGCCGCCTCGCACCGGTTCCTGGCGGCGGTGCAGGAAGGCTCGGCCGAAGCGCTGCTGGCGGCCATCCCCCTGCTGCCGCCGCGGCTGCTGGGATCGGTCCGCGAGACGGCCCGGCAGCTGATCGCGGAGGCGGTCGACGCCTGCGACCCCGACGCGATCTTCGTGATGCATGCGGGCATCCTCACCGACCTCGCCGTGGAGACGGGCGTACCGGTGGCGGTGCACGTCGCGCGGACCGACCTCGAGGCGGCGGCCGCCAAGCCCGGCATCCGCGCGCTCGTGACCCGGGCGATTGGCTCGTGCGAGGTGATCGCCGTGGCCGACGCGGCAGCCGCCGCCGCGATTACAGGTGGATGGATGGAGGCCGACGCCATCGACGCGGACGACATCTGGCCGCTCGTGCCGGAGTCGGCACCGCAGGTGGCCGCGGCCTGCCGCACCGCCGTCGCCCGCCGCCGCGGATGACGGCCGGATCGACCTCGCGCGCCGGTGCCGCGGTGGCATGGCCGTCCCCGCAGCCGTAGACTTCCGTCCGCCTGCGACTCCTGCGGCCGATTCCTCGGCCTGCGCCCTCCCGACCATTCCAGGACACTCCCCATGAAAAAGCCCGTGAAGCCCCGCGCGCCGTCCGCGAAGTCCCCGACGTCCAAGGCGTCCGCGACCAGGACGCCGGCACGCTCGTCGACGGCCCCGCAGCCCGATCTGGCCATCGCCCGCCGCGTCGTGCTCGACCTGCTCGCCATCCCCGGCGGCTCGGGCGACGAGAAAGCCGTGGCGGAGCGGATCGTGAAGTGGCTCCGCGAGGCGGGCTGCCCCGCGGCCGCCATCTCCTTCGACAAGGCGCATGCGAAGACGCCCCTCAAGGGCAACGTCGGCAACCTGATCGTGAAGCTGCCGGGCACCCACCCCGGCCCGCGGCGGCTGTTCATGGCCCACATGGACACGGTGCCCGTCTGCATCGGCACGAAGCCGGTGGTGGCGGGCCGGTTCGTGAAGAGCGGCAATCCGGCGACCGGACTCGGCGCCGACGACCGGGCCGGCTGTTCGGTGGTCCTCTCCACGGCGCTGGAGATCCTCCGCCGCGGCCTGCCGCATCCGCCGCTCACCTTCCTGTTCGCCATCCAGGAGGAGGTGGGGCTCTACGGGGCGCGGTTCGTCAAGGCCGCCGACCTCGGCCGGCCGAAGCTCGCCTTCAACTTCGACGGCGGTGCGGTGGAGAAGATCACGGTGGGCGCCACGGGCGGCTACCGCATGGACATCTCCATCGAGGGCATTCCGAGCCACGCCTGCGTGGCGCCGGAGAAGGGGGTGTCGGCGATCGCGATCGCCTCGCTGGCCATCGCGGCGCTCGTGCGCGACGGATGGCACGGGCTCGTGGTGAAGGACGGCAAGCGGGGCACCAGCAACGTCGGCGTGATCCAGGCGGGCTCCGCCACGAACGTGGTCGCCGAGTCGGCCTGCCTCCGTGCCGAGGCCCGCAGCCACGACCCCGCGTTCCGCGGCAGGATCGTCAAGGCGATCGAGGCCGCGTTCAAGGACGCGGCGCGGCAGGTGAAGGCCGCCGATGGCAAGGCGGGAGCGGTGACGTGCGACGGCCGGCTCGATTACGAGGCCTTCCGGCTCGCCGACGACGAGCCCTGCGTGGTGGCGGCCGCCGCGGCGGTTCGGGCGGCTGGCCTCGTGCCGCGGCTCGACGTCTCCAATGGCGGCCTCGACGCCAACTGGATGGCCGCCAACGGCGTGCCCACGGTCACGCTCGGCTGCGGCCAGATGGAGATCCACACCACGCAGGAGCGGCTCGACCTCGACGCCTTCGAGGCGGCCTGCGCGGTGGCACTGCGGCTGGCGACCGAAGTGTCCTGAGGTGTCCGGAACGGATGCACGTCAGGCCGCGCGTCTCAGGACCGGCGGGGCCGGCTGCGACAGCACAACCGTCGACCGCCATTCGGTCTCCTGGCCGACGACGACGTGACGACTGGGCACGGCTGCGTCCCGGCCGCGGGCGACGGCCGTGTCGATCCCGGGTTCCACACGCGTCGCCCCGGTGAAGAACAGGCGGCGAAACCTCCGTCGCTGTCGCTTCAAGCGGGCGGCATCGGGATGCCTCGCATGGCCAAGGTGCAACTGCACGAGCGAGTACTTGAGCCACCGCGACGACACCCCGGCATTCCGCAGACGAACGCCCAGTTCGCGGTCCTCGCTGCCGTAGCCGAAGTTCTCGTCGCAGCCGTTGACCCGCAGCAGATCCACCCTCCACACAGAGAAGTTGGAGCCTCGCAGCGTGCAGTACCGGTGCGTGACCAGATTGAGCAGCGGCTCCCAGCGACCGGGATGCAGCCGGAGTCGCTGCCGCCGCATCCGCGGACAGAGTGACTCGAGAACTGCCCATGAAAACGCCGAGTTGTCGAGGATCTGCTCATCGGTGAGCCGCGGATGAACCTGCGGCGGCACATCGACGATCGAACCGGAGAGAAAAGTGCGGGGCCTGGAGTAACGCAGATGCGAGGCGATGAAATCGCTTCGTGGCACGCAATCCCCGTCGCAGAAGATGACGTAGTCTCCCGTGCAGTGCGCCAGCGAGAGATTCATCACACGCGGCTTGCGCCAGCCGGCGTCCTCCTGCCAGACGTGCTCCAGGGGCAGCCCGGCGAACTCAGCCCTGAACAACACATGTCGCGTGTCGTCCGCGGAACCGTCATCCGACACGACGATCTGATCGGGCATGCGGGTTTGTACAGAAACCCCGAGCAGGCACCGGCGCAGCGCCGCCGGCTCGTTGTAGGTCGAGATGACAAGTGATACCCGCATCGCCGTATCCACTGGACCTTCCCTGGTTCATCGTCATGGCGGTCGGGGCAACTCGCCGGTTTTTTGAGGATCCGCGGGCCCTCTGACCGAAGCTCCCGATCCAGCCTCACAGCAATCCCCCCGCTGTCTCCCCAGCCTGCCAGCCCGCGTCGCCGGCCCACCGCGGCCGCCGCATCTGGACGATGGCCCACCGGTCCGATACGGTGCAACCTCGTCGGTGGCCGACCGATGGATCCGGCCGCCGCACCAATGCAAACGGAGTTGCCGCGATGACGCGTGGAATGCCCGCCTTCGATGCCGTGCACCGGGGCGATTGCCTCGACCTGCTCTCCCACGTGCCCGCCGCGAGTGTCCATCTCGCCTTCGCCGATCCCCCTTTCAACATCGGCTACGACTACGACGCCTACGACGACCGGCTCACCACCGACGCCTACCTGTCGTGGTCGCGGAAATGGATGGGGGAGGTCGTGCGCGTGCTCCGGCCAGACGGCACGTTCTGGCTGGCGATCGGCGACGAGTACGCCGCCGAGCTGAAGGTGATCGCCACGCGGGAGCTCGGCCTCACCTGCCGCAGCTGGGTCGTGTGGTACTACACGTTCGGCGTGAATTGCCGGCAGAAGTTCAGCCGCTCCCACGCGCATCTCTTCCACTTCGTCCGCGACCCCGCGAAGTTCACGTTCAACAGCGACCGGATCCGCGTGCCCTCGGCCCGGGAGCTGGTCTACGGCGACAAGCGGGCGTGTCCGACCGGCCGGCTGCCCGACGACACCTGGATCCTTCGTCCGCAGGACCTGCCCGAGGGATTCTCGGCGGATGAGGACACCTGGTACTTCCCGCGGGTGTGCGGCACATTCAAGGAACGCTCCGGCTGGCACGGCTGCCAGATGCCGGAGCAGCTGCTCGGTCGGATCGTCCGCGCCTCGAGCAACGAGGGCGACATCGTGCTCGATCCGTTCGCCGGCAGCGGCACCACGCTGGCAGTGGCGAAGAAGCTCGGCCGCTCGTTCCTCGGCGTCGAACTCTCCGACGACTACGTCGCGAAGATCCGGCAGCGGCTCGCCGGCGTCTCCGTGGGCGATCCGCTCGACGGCGCGGCCGAGCCGCTCAAGAGCGTGCCGGCCACCAAGGATGGCCGCAGGCTCGCGCGAACGGCGAAAGCCGGGAAGGCCGCGGCGGGGAATCGCCGCAGCCGGGCGAAATAGCCCGGATTCGGACGACGGATTTGCCGGACGACCCTATCCAGGCCGCCCGTCTGCGTGCCCGTTTGGCCTTGTTTCGGACCGGCCCGGCTGATTGAATCCGCCACCTTTGTCCTCCGCCCGGCCGGCCGGGAGCGCGCCCGATGCAGTACGGCCTCAACCTCCTCCTCTGGACCGACCGGCTCCACGACGGACTCGTGCCGATCGTCGACCGCATCAAGGCGATCGGCTACGACGCCGTCGAGATCCCGATCTTCGAGCTCAACGAGCCGCTGCACCGCGAGTGGGGCCGCCGGCTCGACGGGGCGGGCCTGGCCCGCACGGCCGTCACGGTCCGCGGCGCCGGCGACAACCCGATCAGCCCGTCGGCGGCCGTCCGTGCGGCAGCCGTCGACGCCATGCGGCGGACGATCGACTGCTGCCGGGCGGCCGGCGCCGAGGTGCTCTGCGGCCCAACCCACTCGGCGATCGGCGAATTCACGGGCAAGGGGCCGACGGCCGACGAATTCAAGTGGGGCGTCGACACGATGCGCCAGGTGGCCGAGCACGCCGCGCAGGCCGGAGTGACGATCGCCACGGAATATCTCAACCGCTTCGAGAACTACTTCCTGACGAGCGTGGACCAGACCGTGACCTTCGTGCGGGCGGTCGACCACCCGCGCGTGCGGATGATGTACGACACCTTCCACGCAAACATCGAGGAGAAGAGCGTCTCCGAGGCGATCCGCGCGGCAGCGCCGTGGACGGCGCTCGTGCACGTCTCCGAGAACGACCGCAGCATCCCCGGCACCGGCCACGTGCAGTGGGACGAGACCTTCGACGCCCTGCATGCGACCGGCTACGACGGCTGGATGGTGGTCGAGGCGTTCGGGCTGGCGCTGCCGAACCTCGCGGCGGCGACGAAGATCTGGCGCCGGATGTTCCCCACGGAGGACCGGCTCGCGGTCGATGCGCTCGCCTTCATGCGGGCGCACGTCGGCCGCCGCTGGCGTGCCACACCATGAGCCGCCCCGGCAGGCCCACGCGCGATGCCGGCGACGGGCGGGAACGGCGGCCCGACGCGGCAGTCGAACCGCCCCCCATCACCGCGGCCGGCTTCCAGGCGCCGCCGACCGACGGCGGTCTGTCGATCGACAAGCTGGCCCAGGCGTTCGCCGCCATGATGGGGGCGGCCGATCCCTACGCGCAGCCGACCGAGGCCATGGTCGAGGTCGACGCGTCGCCGGTGCTCGACGAGGATGGCGCCGACGACGACGCGACCTGCCGCGTCTCCCCGGCGACGATCTTCGAGGCGATGCTCTTCGTGGGGCTGCCGGACGGCGCGGCGATCACCAGCCGCCGCGTGGCCGGGCTGATGCGGGGCGTGCGGCCGCAGGAGATCGACGACATCGCCGCGCAGCTGCGGCGGCGGTACCGGGCCGACAACTGTCCCTACGAGGTGACGGCCAAGGATTCCGGCTGGGTGATGCGGCTGCGGCCAGAGTTCGCCCGCTTCGGCCGGGTCGTCGAATCGCGGTCGCGCACGGTGCGGCTCGACGCCGAGTCGCTCGACGTGCTGGCCCTGGTCGCCTGGAACCAGCCGGTGGCACGCGACAGGATCGTGGAGCTTGGCTGCGACGCGCGGCCGTCGGTGTGGCGGCAGCTGGTCCGCCGCGGCCTCCTCGAGCTCGTGCACGAGGGGCATGGCTCGGCGGAGCCTTCGTACCGCACTACCCGGAAGTTTCTCGACGTCTTCCGGCTCGCCAGCCTCGACGACCTGCCGGAGCCGACCGCCCCGCCGCGGTAGTGTGCCGCGGCAGACGCGGCCTCGTGCGAGATCGCTTGTGGTTGACGGCTCGCGCAATCTGTCTGGAGCTTTCTGGAGCTTTCACCGCCGGGCCGGCAGAAGTCTCCTCGCGGGATGATTTCGCACGACGGCCCGCGACGCTGCCGACGTCTTGGACATGCGAAATCCTCCAAGCTCGTCGAGCTTCAGCCGATCCCGGCTCCCCGTATGCCACGTGTGCCGGGCCATCGCTTCAGCCACGTCTGATGCGCACTAGAGCGCATCTGGTATCGCTGTAGCGACGACTTGGCAAACCTGGAGACGGAGGCGAGGGGTCGGCGAACGCTCGAGGAGCTTTGGGCCGCCTCGGCCCACGCGACGAGACTTTTGCCGCCCCGAAGCCGTCGCTACACCAAACCGGGATGCGCACTAGCCCTCGCCGCGGCCGCGGACCCAGGCCAGGGCATCGTCGCGGGTCGCGACCCGGCCGTCGAGCTGCAAGGCCCGCAGCTCCGCGAGCAATCGGCCCATGAGCGGTCCCGCCGGTACGCCGGCGGCCTTCAGGTCCTCGCCGCCGAGCAGCGGCGGCGGATCGAGTTCGGCCCGCGGCAGCGACAGCTTCTCCGTGACCCACCCAGCGGCCGCCGCGTCGCCGCGGCCGGAGGCGGCGCGGGCCCGCAGCACGTCGGCCAGCAGACAGGCCGCCGGGTGCGCCAGCCACGGCTGCACCTGCGACCACGGCCGGCCTGCGGGGCTCGCCGCGTCGTCGCGTCCAATCGCGGCGACCGCCTCGTGCAGCCAGCGGGCCGTTTTCGCCTCGTGATTCGAGAGCCGCAGCCGCGTTGCGATCCGGTCGGTCGTCTCGGCCGGCAGCCGCTCCGTGAGGATCGCCAGCGCAGCCGCCAGCGCCGGCTCGTCGAGAGCGTCCACGATCCGCGCAGACTCCTGCCAGCCGGGGGCGTCGCCCGAGGCAGCGCTGGCGGACATGAGCTCGGGGAGCACCTCGCGTGCCAGGCCCGTCTCGTGGAGCAGCTCCAGCGCCCGACGTCGGCCCGGCCGCGACACCATCGCCCGCAGCTCGGCGGCGATCCGCTCCGGGCTGACGACCGTCACCAGGTGCGCCATGCGTTCGACCGCTGCACGTGTCTCGTCCTCCAGCGCGAAGCCGAAGACGGCGGCGAACCGCACGGCCCGCAGCATCCGCAGGTGGTCCTCGCCGAACCGCAGCGCCGGCGAGCCGATCGCCCGCACGACGCCCGCCGCGAGATCGGCGCGACCGTCGACGTAGTCATGCACCTCGCCCGAGAGCGGGTCGAGGAACAGGCCGTTGATCGTGAAGTCGCGCCGCAGGGCATCCTCGCGGGCGTCGGTGAACGTGACCCCGGCGGGATGGCGGCCGTCGGTGTAGGCCGCGTCGCTGCGGAATGTGGCCACCTCGACCTGGCCGGCCCCGGAGGGCCCGAGCACCGTGATCACGCCGAAGGCCGCGCCCACGGCGAGCGTCCGCCGCCGTCCGAACACCTCGCGGACCTGGTCGGGCAGGGCCGAGGTCGCCACGTCGTAGTCGGCGGGCGTGCGGCCGAGCAGCTCGTCGCGGACGCAGCCTCCCGCCCAGACCGCCTCGTGGCCGGCCCTCCGCAGCCGCTCGACCACGTCGATGGCGAAGGCTCGCGCCCGGGCCGGATCGCAGGAGATGGCGGGCATGGCGGCAGGGGCGGTTCGAGGATGGTCGGGCCGGCCGATGCCGCAGCGAGACACCGGCACCGCGCCGCGGCGGATGTTTTCACGCCGCCGTCGGGGAGGGTATCATGCCGGGCCGCGGCGGTGCATGCGGCACCGCACCGCGGCCTTTTCCCATCAGCATCGCCCGATCCCAGCATCAGCGGATCCCGGCCGCCTCGCGGCCGGCCCGTCACCAGGAGTGCCAGAGCATGTCCGCCACCCGCGAGCCGTCCTCCGCCATCCATCCCTCCCGCCGTGATGCCCTCAAAGTGGCCGGCCTCGCAGGTGCCACGCTCGCCGCCATGCGGTCGGTGCACGCCCAGACGCCGTCCACCGACCTGATCCGCGTGGGCCTCATCGGCGCCGGCGGCCGCGGCACCGGTGCCATGCAGCAGACGCTCTCCGTGCCCGGGTCCAACGTCAAGGTCACGGCGATCGCCGACGCCTTCGACGATCGGATCAAGGGCGCGCTCAAGGCCGTGGAGTCGATGAAGGACAAGGTCGACGTGCCGGAGGAGCGGCAGTTCAAGGGGCTCGACGGCTACAAGAAGGTGCTCGAGCACTGCGACCTCGTCATCCTGGCGACGCCGCCGGGCTTCCGTCCCTTCCACTTCCGGGAGGCGGTCAACGCGGGCAAGCACGTCTTCATGGAGAAGCCGGTCTGCGTCGACGCCTTCGGCGCCAATCTCTGCCTGCAGGCGGCGAAGCTGGCCGACGAGAAGAAGCTCAAGGTCGTCGTCGGCCTGCAGCGGCACTACGACGACAAGTATCGGCAGACGCTCGCCCGCGTCCGCGAAGGGCTGGCCGGCGACATCATCGGCGGCCAGGTCTACTGGAACGGCAACGGGATCTGGTACCGCAACCGCGATCCCAAGCTGCAGCAAACCGAGTGCCAGTACCAGGTCTACAACTGGTACCACTTCAACTGGCTCTGCGGCGACCACATCTGCGAGCAGCACGTCCACAACATCGACGTGGCCAACTGGTTTCTCGACAAGCTGCCTGAGTCGGCGTTCGGCGTGGGCGGTCGGCAGAACCGCGTGCCCGGCCAGCCCAGCGAGATTTACGACCACCACGCCGTCAACTTCACGTATCCGGGCGGCGTGCGGATCGCCAGCCAGTGCCGCCAGTTCCCGGGTGGCGAGAACGAGATCGCCGAGTATTTCCAGGGCACGAAGGGCCTGATCAAGATCGGCGAGATCACCGACCACGCCGGCAAGGTGCTCTGGAAGTATGAGGGCAAGAGCGAGAATCCCTACCAGGTCGAGCACGACGAACTGCACGACGCCATCCGCAACGACAAGCCGATCAACAATGCCTACTACGGCACGACGTCGAGCTTCTCCGCGGTGCTCGGGCGAACCGCCACCTACACGGGCAAGCGGGCGGGCTACGACGCCCTGCTCAAGAGCAACTTCCGCACCATGCCCGAGAACCTCACCTGGGAGTCGACGCCGCCGGTGGTGCCCGACAAGGATGGCAACTACCCGATCCCGATGCCGGCGACCTACAAGATCGCCTGATCGGGGCAACGCATGATCGTCGGCATCCCGAAGGAAACGAAGCGCGACGAGTACCGCGTCTCCCTGCTGCCGGTCGGGGCCGAGGAGCTCGTCCGCGCGGGCCACACCGTCGTGGTCGAGCGGAATGCGGGCTCCGGCTCGGGCCTGCCCGACGACGCCTACCAGTCGTGTGGCGCGACGCTCGTCGACACGGCCGCCGAGGTGTTCGCCCGGGCCGACATGATCGTGAAAGTGAAGGAGCCGCAGCCGCCCGAGCTTGCGCTCATCCGCGGCGGGCAGACGGTGTTCACCTACTTCCACTTCGCGGCTGACAGGGGGCTCACCGAGGGTTTCTTGAAGACCGGCGCCACCGCCGTGGCCTACGAGACCCTCCGTGACGAGCGGGGCCGACTGCCGCTGTTGATCCCGATGAGCGAAGTCGCGGGCCGGATGAG
>JBIJCJ010000200.1:0-6093 GCA_044344765.1 Pirellulales bacterium
CCGCTCACATCCGGGTCGCAGCCCCCGCCTTGCCCCGCATGCAGACCGCGCCAAGGCAGTTCCACAGCGCCGCCGCCGCCGCACCACCCGCGTAGCCGACCA
This sequence comes from Pirellulales bacterium, assembly GCA_044344765.1. GTDB lineage: Bacteria > Planctomycetota > Planctomycetia > Pirellulales > UBA1268 > QWPN01. The sequence continues at coordinate 103 of JBIJCJ010000200.1, forward strand.
CCGCCGTCGCAAGCAGCAGCAACGCCGCCGATCCCGCGTTGAACGGCTCCACGACCACCTCCGACTTCATCGCATGCATCCGCAGCACGAAGTCGGCCACCCGCTGGGCCACGCCGGCCGCCACGAGCGTCATCCAGATGCCGTGCCACGCCGTGAGCAACACCGCCGCCACGATCCCCAGCCGATTCGGATCCACGTATCCCATGACACCCTCCACGCACGTTCGAGGATGCATCCTGCCCGGACCGGTCGCCACACCGTGAATCCCTGCGACTCCGATGAACCTTACGGCCCCCCCGCCCCCAAAGGCCAGCACCCGTCCGGCAGGCACGCCGCCGCCGGCCCAGACCGCCCCCTCGCCAAGCGGCGGGCCGGGTGACACACTTTCGGGGCCCGGCATCCCACCGCCTTCCCCAGGGCCCCGCTCATGTCCGTCGCCTCCCCCCAGCAGCCACCGTTCGCCACCCGCCTGGCCGCCGCCATCAGGGCCCGCCGCACGCCCGCCTGCATCGGCCTCGACCCGCGCCGCGAGTCGCTGCCCCCGGCCCTCGACGCCGCCACAGCCGGCGACCACCGCGAGCTGGCCACCGTCTTCACGCGGTTCTGCCGCGACGTGATCGACGTCGTCGCGCCGCTCGTGCCGATCGTCAAGCCGCAGCTCGCCTGCTTCGAGGCCCTCGGCCCCCACGGCATGACCGCGCTCGCCGACGTCATCACCCACGCGCACGCCCGCGGCGTGCTGGTGCTCGCCGATGGCAAGCGCGGCGACATCGGCTCCACCGCCGAGGCCTATGCCGACGGCTGGCTCGCCGGCCCGTGGGCCGCCGACGCGCTGACCGTAAACCCCTACCTCGGCCTCGACTCCATCGAGCCCTTCGTGAAGACGGCCGCCGACCGCGGCGCCGGCATCTTCGTGCTCGTGAAGACCTCGAACCCCGGCAGCAAGGATTTTCAGGAACTCGCCTGCGACGGCCGGCCGCTCTACGACCACGTCGCCGCCGGCGTCGAGTCACTCGCCACCCGCACCGCCGCGGGCGGCACCTACGGCGCGGTCGGGGCCGTCGTCGGCGCCACCTGGCCGAAGCAGCTCGACGAACTGCGGGCCGCGATGCCGCACACGTGGATTCTCGTACCCGGCTTCGGACGCCAGGGGGGCCGGGCCTCCGACGTCCGCGGCGCCTTCCACACCGACGGCCTCGGGGCGCTGGTCGTCAGCGCCCGCGACGTGATCTTCGCCCACGCCCGCCCGGAAATGAACGCGGGCCTCGCCGCCGCCCAGTGGCAGACCGCCGTCGAACGGGCGTGCCACGACATGATCGACCGCCTCGCCGCCGACACCCCCGCCGGCGGCCTCCGGTCCGTTTGATCGAGAACCGACCCCCTGATCGATAACCGACCCTCGCGGCCTCGCCACCGAGTCACGGTCGAATCACGACCCCCAGCGCGGCGCCCAGCCGAATCCAGTCCTCGAACCCAGACTCCACGATCCACCTAAGCACGCCCATGTCGATGTCCTCGTATTGGTGGACGGCCACGTTGCGGAACCCGACCATCCCGCACAGCGACGTGGCCAGCGGCTTTTCCACCAATCCCGCCCGCTCCAACAGCAGAAAGGCATCCGCCGTGCTCTGCGGAATGCCGAGATGACGTTCGGCCACGACGTGCATCGCCATGTCGATCGCCGCCTGACACGCCCGCTCGACGTTGAGCATGAGGGCATCGACGTGCGTGAAATCATCGAGCCGCGGACAGGCCTGCAGTTCCTGCCGGATGCGGCGCACGCACCGCTCGATGTTCGCCGCTTTGTTGAGCAGGATGTCGTCAGGCGGCGTAGGCACGGAGCACCTCCCGCCGAGCCTCTTGCAGATCCGCGTACATCGAGAATACGAGCATCGCGAACCGCGCGGTCGTGCGGTGATCCCGCTCGAAGATGAGCCGCCCCGTGGCGATGGCTTCCTTGGCGTAGACGACGTTCACCGAGGACAGCACGCCCAGATCGACCGCCCGACCGAAGACCGTCGCCAGTTCGGCCGTCAGGGCGCGGCGTTCGACGAGGGAAATGCCCGCCGGCAGGCTCGGGAGCACGGCGACGTCGACGTCACTGTCGGGCCGCAAACTCCCCGTCGCCCCCGAACCGAGCAGATAGGCAGCGTCGATGGACGGGCACCGCCGCAGCATCGCAACCGCCGCGTTCAGCGCATCTTCGCTTAACGACGAAATGTCCATGGCGAGCCCACCAGCATCACGAGGGTTTCATCGCTGCCGCCACATCACGACGGATTATACCCCCGCCTCCCGGGCGCCGCGCGTCACGACTCCCGCCCGCGCCCGCCGCCCTCAGGCCCGGGACGCGGCGAGCAGCTGGCTCACCAGCGGCAGGAGCTGCTTCTTGCGGCTCACGATCCCCTTGAGCGAATACAGCCCCGGGCCGAGCCGCGGGTAATTCGTCTCCTCCCACGCCTCCGACTCCTGCGAGAGCAGGAGCAGCGAGCCGTTGGTGACCACGTCGGTGATCAGCAGCGCCGCGAAGTCGAGCCGCTGCCGCGTCGCGAACTCCTCCAGCGCCGCCCGCAGTTCGGTCTTCCGCTCCCAGAACAGGTCGAAGCCGGTCTCCTCGATCTGCGAGATCGAGAACCGACGGCCGTGCTCCGTGAACTCCTTGCAGTCCTCGCGGATCACCCCGGCCGGCGTGCTCGACCGCAGCGCCGAGCCGATCTCGAAGAACTCGCGGGCGTAGGTCGCCAGGTCGATGACGCACAGCCCCTCGAGCCAGGCGAGGATCTCGCGATCGACGTCGGTCGTCGTCGGCGAGCGGAGATGGAGCGTGTCGGAGATGATGCCCGACGCCATGCACAGCGCGATGCCCGGCTCGGGCACGAGGCCCGCCGCCCGAAACTGCCGGGCCACGAGCGTGCAGGTGGACCCCACCGGCTCGTTCACGAACCGGATCGGCTGCGTGCTCTTCAGGCCACCGCCGAGCCGGTGGTGATCGAGCACCTCCACGATCTCCGCCTCGTCGGCGCCGTTGACCGCCTGGCCGAGCTCGTTGTGGTCGACGAGCACCAGCCGCGGCTTCGGCGGGCTGATCAGGTCGCTCTTGAAGGCCAGGCCCACGAGCCGGCCGTCGTCGCCGACCACCGGAAACACCGGCTGCGCCGACCGCTCCGCCACCGCCCGGGCCTCCGCCACCGGCGCCTTGCCCGGCACCGTGATCACGTCGGTGTGGACCACCGGATCGACGAACTGCGATGACTTCAGCCGCAGCGTCGTGTTCACCGTGTCGAACGGGCTTAGGATCACCGACACGCCGCGCAGCTTCGCCAGATCCACCAGGCCCGCCGAGAGCTTGAAGCCGCCGGTGATCACCAGGGCCCGGACGCCGTGCTCGATCGCCGGCAGATGGATCGTCGGCCGGTCGCCGCAGACCACGATCAGCCGCTCGCGCGGATACCGCTGCATCCGCTCGGTGAAGCCCTCGGCGCTCATCGCCCCCACCATCACGAGCAGCTCGTCCCGCTGGGCGGGCTCGATCGCGTGCTGAAAGCCGCCGCCGAGCACGTCGCGGATCTTGTCGAGGCTCGTGGTCACGGTGCGGGCCTTCACCGCGTCGGCCGAGTCGTGGAAGAAGAGCTCCATCATCTCGAGCACGGAGATCACGCCCACCACCCGCCGGTCAGCGTCCACCACGGGCAGCGCCCGCAGGTCGCCTTCCTTCATCCGCTGCCAGACATCGTGGAACGCGTCGCCGAACGCGGCCGTCACCACCTCGCGGCGGCAGACGTCCTCGACCTGCGGCCGCACGTCCATCACGATCCGCGGCGCGGCCAGGCCGGCCCGCTCGAGCACGTACTCGGTCCGCTTGTTCGGCGGCCCGCAGCAGCAGGCCACGGCGTCGGGCCGGGTGGTGCGGCGCAGCAGGTCGGCGTAGGCGATCGCCGAACAGATCGCGTCGGTGTCGGGGTTGCGGTGGCCGAAGACGAGCGTGCTCATGCGCGGCGGCTCACGCCTCGCCCGGTGCCTGGTACCAGCAGGCCAGCGACGGATCCCAGGCGAGGATCTCGTCGGCCTTGAAGTAGATGCCGATCTCGCGGGCGGCCGACTCGGGCGAGTCGGAGGCGTGCACGAGGTTCATCTGCCGGCTCGACGAGTAGTCGCCGCGGATCGTGCCGGCCGCCGCCTTGAGGCCGCTGGTGGCGCCGAGCATCTCGCGGACGACGCGGATCACCTCCGGCCCCTGGAACACGGTCGCCACCACCGGCGACGCGGTGATGAACTCCTCGAGGCCCGGATAGAACGGCTTCTCGACGTGCTCGGCGTAGTGCTGCTTGGCGAGCGCGGGCGTGACCCGCAGCATCTTCATCGCCACCAGCCGCAGACCCTTCTCCTCGAACCGCGCGAGGATCCTGCCGAGCAGGCCGCGCTCCAGGCAGTCGGGCTTGAACATCACGAACGTCCGTTCCATGGGCTGCATCGTCTCCGGGTGAGGCGGGCTGGGGCTCGAAGCGGCAAAATCGCCGCCCGGCGAGTGTATGTAACGGCCCTGCGATGCCACAACCAGGCCGGGTTGCGACGCCGCGGCCGCCCCCCTACCCTCCCGCGCCATGAAGCCGCCAGTTTTCCACCGCCCACGCCGCGGCCTACCCCGGCTCCTCCTCGCCGTGGCGATCGGAGCTGCCCTGCCGACGCCCGCGCGGGCCGCCGAACTGCCCGCCGACCTCGTGGCCCGCTTCACCCGCCAGGTGCAGCCTTTACTGCTCAACAAGTGCGCCGCCGGCGCCTGCCACGGCGGCCCGCGCGGCCACGCCCCGCTGCTCCACCGCGACCCGGCCACGAGCGCCGACACGCTCGCCAATGCCGCCGCGCTCCGCGGCGTGCTCGGCCCCGACGGCGATCCCTCGCCGCTCGTGCAACGGCTCTCGGTGCGTCACCCCGCCGCGGCGAAGTCGCGGACGCTCGTGATGACGCCGCTCACGCCGCACGATCGCGCCGTGCTCGAAGGCTGGCTCGTGGATGCCCGGCACGCCGCGCCCCGCCGTTCGCTCCACGATCCCGCGGTCGCGACCGTGAGCCACGAGGAGCCGGCCGCACCGCCGCGGCCACCCAACCGGTTTCGGGCGCTGCTCGACACCGGCGTTCCGCCGCCGATGGCCCGGCAGCAGCCGAGCGAAGGCGCGCGGGCGTTCTCCGGCATCATCGACCGGCGCACCGCGCCGCTGGCCGCCGGCCTCACACCGGAATCCGCCCCGCCATCACCGCCTCGAGAAACGGCCGATTCCCCTCCAGCACGTCCGGATGCTCCATCATCTCCCTGGCCGACAGCCAGAGGATCTCGCTGACCTCCACTGGGTGCGGCACGAGCTCGTTGTCGCCGTGCAGCGTGACGGTCCACCACGCCAGCTCGGTGCCCCAGCTCGTCATGCTCCGCCACACGCACTCGCGGGCCTCGACGATCGCCTCCAATTCCTCGCGGCATTCCCTGACCACCGCCTCGTGCTCCTCCTCGCCCGGCTCGACGTGACCGCCTGGAAAGCAGATCGTGCCCCCGGCGGCCACCGTCAGGCCGCGGCGAATCGCCAGGAACTGCTCGCCGCGTCGCGTCACGGCCACCACCCCGCGCCGCCCGTTCGGACGAACCACCCCGTCCTCCATAGCCGCCTCCTCTGCTCTCGTCCCGAATCTGTTTTGGGAACCGCTCCTCGCGCCGCCGCGTAACAGCGGCCGGGCTTTCCTCCGCCCGCCACCGCGGGCCGTTGGTGGACCACCCGCATACACTACACTGTCTGCTTTCCGGCAGCCGCGTTCCAGACGGCCGCCCAAGACCCCGCCAGGACGAATCGGCACATGGATTCCGCCCCGCGGCCCAAGGGGCCGTCGAACACCCCGCCCTCGCTCGGCCGACCGCTCGGCATGCCCGCGGTCATTCTGCTCATTCTTGCGGCCCTCGCCCTGGCCACTTATCTGACGAGCGGCGCGGCCGGTGGCCGGCCGGCG
>JBIJCJ010000201.1:0-6040 GCA_044344765.1 Pirellulales bacterium
TCAATTCCCGGTTGGTGATCGCCACGCGTCACCCCCTCGCTTCCGCGAGGGGCTTCCGGATCGCGGTCACACGGTTCTCCCGCCACACGGTTCTCCCGCCACACGGTTCTCCCGTCACGCGGTTCTCGAAAGCCCCCGGCGGGAGCCGGGGGGTGACGCTCGCGATCGCCGTGGATGTCGCCGCTTCGATGCCCGGTTCGTGAGGGTTATCCCCGGTTGGTGATCGCCACGCGTCACCCCCTCGCTTCCGCGAGGGGCTTCCGGATCGCGGTCACACGGACTTCCGTGCGGGCGGTTCTCCGGAGCCCCGAGCCGCTCCTGCAAAACCCACCCCCGCGGAGCTACCGCGTCTTGATCGTGGCGTCGGCCTCGAGCGGCCCGCCGCCCGGCGGCACGAGCCGCACCGCCACCCGCACGTGGTCGCCCGCCGGCGGCAGCGCCTGCCAGGGAAGCGTGAACGACAGGCCGCGGTCCCGCGACGTGCGCCGAAACGCATTGGCCGCATCCGCAGCCGGGATCCGCCACTGGGCGACCGGGCCCGCGCCGCCGCCAGGATCGAAGACGGCGATCTCCACGTCGCCCGCCGCCGGCACCAGCCGCTCCTCCGCGTCGCGCGGCTCGCACACCACCTTCAGCCCCTCGCTGACGCCGTCGCCGTCACCATCCACGCAGGCCGTGCGGTCGGCGTTGACGACCAGGTGCGTGGCAGCCGCGGAGGAGGCGTCGAACGACAGCCGTCGGACGTCGCCGACGGGGACGAAACCGCCCGCCGGACGGGCGGCCGGATCGACGATCGCCGCCGCGGGGGGCAACGCCAACGGCTCGCCATCCGACACGGGCTGCACGCGCGTCGGCTCCCGGACCGCCGGCCCGGCGTCCGAGCGGGTCGGCAGCGGCGGCACGCCGTCGAGGGCAGGTGGCGCCAACGGGCCCGCGGGCGACCCCGGCGTTCGCGGCAGGTCGGGCACCTCGATGGCCGGCGGCACCAGGCCTGGCGCGGCCGCGGCCGGCCGCGGCCGCGATGGATTGGCCCGCGGCGCGGCCGCCGGGTCATTGTCGGCCACGCCCAGCTGTCGGCGGAGGCTCGTGTTCTCGCCCGCCACCCGCTCCAGCCGCGCGCACTTCTCCTGCAGTTCGTCCTGCAGCTGGTAGATCTGATCCTCCTGGTAGCGAAGCTCCCGCTCCAGGAGCTGCTGGTTCAGGTCGCTCTTGCAGCCGGCAAGCAGCGCCGCCGCCATCAGCACCCACGGCAGGCACCGGGCGGCCGCCACCGTTTTGCGATCCGTACCGGTCATGACGCGCCTCCTTGCGCCTCATCCGCCGACCACCGCCGCTCAGGCCGTTCAGCCGACCTTGGGCGTCGGCATCCTGTCGATCACCTCGTCGATCAGCCGGTAGTCGAGCGCCTCCTGCGCCGACATGAACCGGTCGCGATCCGTGTCCTGCTCGATCTTCTCCAGGGGATGCCCGGTGTGCTTGAGCAGAATGGCATTGAGTTTCTGCTTGACGTTCTTGAACTCCTTGGCGTGGATCATGATCTCCTCCGCCGTCCCCTCCATGCCGGCCAGCGGCTGGTGGATCATGATCCGAGCGTTCGGGAGCGCCCGCCGCTTCCCCTTCGCCCCGGCGGTGAGGAGCACGGCCCCCATCGAGGCGCACTGCCCGATGCAGTAGGTCGCCACATCGCAGGTCACGAACTGCATCGTGTCGTAGATCGCCAGGCCCGCGGTCACGCTGCCGCCGGGGGAGTTGATGTAGAGGTGGATGTCGGCCTTGGGATCGTCCGACTGCAAGAACAGCAACTGCGCGACGATGGCGTTGGCCACCTCGTCGTTCACCTGGCTGCCCAGGAACACGATGCGATCCTTGAGCAGGCGGCTGTAAATGTCCATCGCCCGCTCTTCGCGGCCGCTCTTCTCGACGACGTAGGGAATCAGGGGCATGGAAGGCGTCCCGGGGGTCAGTCTTTGTCCTGCTCGTCCTCGACCACGGGCGGCTTCGTCAGCACCTCGTCGACGAGGCCGTACTCCTTGGCCTCGGTCGCCGTCAGGTAACGGTCGCGGTCGGTGTCGCGGGCGATCCGCTCGATCGGCTGGCCGGTATGGGCGGCGAGGATGTCGTTGAGAACGGCGCGGGTCTTGATGATCTCGTCGGCCTGGATCTCGATGTCGCTCACCTGGCCGCCCACCTGGCCGTAGGGCTGGTGGATCATCACCTTGGCATGCGGCAGGACGAACCGCTTCCCCTTGGCGCCGCCGGCGAGGAGCACAGCCCCGCCACTGGCCGCCAGACCCACGCAGTAGGTGGCCACCGGGCAGGAGAGGATCTGCATCGTGTCGTAGATCGCCATCGTGGCGGTCACGCTGCCACCCGGCGAGTTGATGTAGAAGTGGATGTCCTTCCGCCGGTTCTCGCTCTGCAGGTAGAGGAGCTTCATCACCAGCTCGTTGGCATTGCCGTCGTAGATCTCGCCCTGCAGGAGAATGATCCGGTTTTCGAGCAGCAGATCGCCGAGCGTCATCTGCCGCTGCCGCTGATAGTCGCGATAGGCGGAGGCGGCGGCAGGAGCGAAGGGTGCGGGCTGCATGGGGCGTCTCGAAGGAATGATAGGGGTCGGGAGCGGCCGGCGACTCAGCCGCGGAGGCCCGGCCGAGGCGCCGCCTCGGCCGCCGTGGCCGTCGGAATCTCCTGCTCGCCGATCACGCTGCCGCACACGGCATGATCGATGGCCTCGGCGTCGGGCCGGGGGAAATCGAACGGCGTGTCCTGGAAGGCGGCGTGCGACGTCACGAGCTCGATCGTCTTTCGCTCGATGATCTGGTTGCGAAGCACGTCCATCAGCCCGCGGCGCTCCAGGCCCGCCCGCACCCGGCGGGGCGACTCGCCCGACTGGGCCGCGATCGCACGAATCTCCTCGTCGTAATCCGCGGCGGTGTCGGCGATCCCCTCCTCCTCGGCGATCCGCTCGAGGATGAAATGCTCCTTGAGGGCCCGAGCCGTGCTGGCCATCACACCCTGCCGCAGCTCGTTGACGTAACGGCGAATCGAGTCGTCGTCGAAACCGCTCCGGCGGAGCTCGAGAATCGCCCGCTCCAGCTCGCGTTGCGCCTGCCGCCTGAGCAGGTCAGGCGGGAGATCCCAAGACGCAGAGGCGGTCAGCGCACTGGCCACCTGCTGCCGCACCTGCCGGCGGCGATGCCACTCGAGCTGCCCTTCGAGCTGCTTGCGAACGAGCCCCTTGAGGGCCTCCTCCGACTCGAACCCGCCGAGCTCCTCGAGCAGGGCCGGCGTCATTTCCGGCAGCTCGTGCTTCTTGACCTCGAGGATGTCGATCTCCAGATCCACGTCCTTGCCGCGCAGTTCCTCGACCGCGGCCCCGTCCGCCACCCGGATCGTCGCCTTCACGGCCGAACCGGCCTTGGCCTTCTTGACGAGCGCGTCGAATCCGGGGAGCTCGGCGTCGGCGAACGACAGCTTCGGCCGCACGACGATCTCCGCATCGGCAGCCTCCGACAGCAACTTCTCGCCGTGGCGGAACCGCAGGTTGGCGACGACCAGGTCGCCCACGGCCGGCGATCCATCGTGAGGCACGAACCGGCCGCGCTCGACGAGCAGATTCGCCAAGGCCTCTTCGACGTCGGCGTCGGTGATCTCGCGGGCCGGACGGTTGATCGACAGGCCCTTCCATTCCGGCAGATCGAACTCGGGCCGGACCTCGATCGAAAACTCGAAGGTCATCGGGCCATCTTCCGGGAGCAACACGGCGGCGACGTCGAGCTCCGGCTCGCTGATCGGGGCCAGCTTCTGCTGCTCCGAAACCTGCGTCATCGCGTCGGTCAGCAGCTTGGACCGAATCTGATCCGACAGTTCCGTCTTGAAGCGGCTGCCGACGAGCTGCCGTGGCGCCCGCCCCGGGCGAAAGCCGGGCAGCAGGGCCGTGGGCACCAGCTCACCGAGCGCCTCATCCTGATAGCGGACGATGTCGGCACGGGGGATCGTGACCTTCACCCGCCGCTGGCAGGTGGAGACCTTGTCGATCGAGACGTCGAGGTTGAGCGGCGGGGCTGCCTCGGGGGCGGCGACGGCGGAGGACGAGGAGTCGGACGAGTCCATGAAACTTTCCGGCAGGGCGAGACTTGGGAAGTGAAAGACGGGGAAGGGAACGACGCTTCAGGGCCGATCGGCGACGCATCCGACCGACGGCGCGGCGGCAGCGTGCCACTCACCGCCGACCGGCGGGGCCGACCCATGGCAGGACAGTGGCGAAACAGGAAAGCGGGTGATGGGATTCGAACCCACGACAACCACGTTGGCAACGTGGTGCTCTACCAACTGAGCTACACCCGCACGAACGCCGGACGCCGATACCTCGCGGTGCAATCGACCGTTCCTGCGTTCAGGAACCCGACGATTATAGGGGTGGCGGACCCCGCCGCAAGGTCACCATCCGGGTAAACGGGGATTTCTGCGCAGGGTTTCCCGAGGCGGTGCGACCGACCGCGGCCGAGGGTAGAATCCGAGCCCCGGCGGCCGCCATGCCCCCCGCGCCCCGGCCCGACACCTGGGCAGCCTGCCATGGACGTCCGCTTCGTCGTCGTTTCACCCGCCAGCCTCAAGCGATCCGTCGCGGTCCGGCTGCCGATCCTCGTGGGCCGCTCCGACGAGGCCAGGTTTCGCCTCCTGCAAGATAGCGTGAGCCGCCGGCATTGCGAGTTCTTCATCGAGGAAGACGCGGTGTACGTCCGGGATCTGGGGTCAACCAACGGCACGTTCCTCGATGGCGAGGAGGTCGCCGCCGACGCGGCGACCGTTGTCCCGCCGGGGGCGGTGGTGCAGATCGGCGGGATCGCGTTTCGCGTCGATTACGAGCCGACTGCGCGGAGATCGGCCACCTCCGACGACGACACGGTGCCGCTGCCCGCCGTCGAGGCCGTCGAAGCCGTTGAGTCTGACGAAGCCGCCGGGGCTGACACCGCCTTCGCCGCCATCGATCCGGCGGAGCAACCTTCGGCCGACGGCCTCGAATGGCCGACCGATGAAACCGCGGCGCCTGCGCCGGCCGCCGACGAGAAACTCGACGACTTTTTCAGGAGTCTCTCATGACGCAGCCACCGGCGCCGGCCAAGCGGGTCGCTGTGCCCGACCTGGCGGCGGCCCGGCGCGCGCGGCGGCCGATCACGATGATCACCGCCTACGACTGGCCGACCGGCCGGCTGGCCGACGAGGCCGGCGTCGACTGCGTGCTCGTCGGCGACAGCGTGGCGATGGTGGTCGCCGGCCGCGAGTCGACCATCCCTGCCACGCTCGAGCAGATGATCTACCACGGCGAGATCGTGGCCCGGGCGGTGCGTCGGGCGCTGGTCGTGGTCGATCTGCCGTTCCCGCTGCAGCATCTCGGGGTCCGCACAGCCATCGAGTCCTGCGCCCGGATCCTCAAGGAGACGGGCTGCCAGGCGGTGAAGCTCGAAGGCACGGCCGGACAGGCCGAGGTGATCGCCGGCATCGTGGCGGCCGGCATCCCGGTGATGGGCCACGTCGGCCTGCGGCCGCAGGCGGTGCATCAGCTCGGCGGCTACCGCATGCAGCGCGACTGCGACATGCTCCTGGTCGATGCCCGGGCGGCCGCCGACGCCGGCGCCTTCGCGGTGGTGCTCGAATGCGTGCCGCAGCAGGCCGCCGCGGCCGTCACCGCCGCGCTCGACGTTCCCACGATCGGCATCGGCGCCGGCCCGGACTGCGACGGGCAGGTGCTCGTGATGCACGATCTCGTAGGACTCTCGTTCGACCGCGTGCCGAGATTCGTGCGGGCCTACGCCGACGCCAGGGCATCGCTGACCGACGCGATCGGCCGCTGGCGGGCCGACGTGGAACGCCGCGAGTTTCCCGGTCCGGCGGAAACGCTCGGCTGACGCCGGATGGCGGCGGGCTGTCCCGCGATCAAGGGCTGTCCCGCGGGTTTTGGGAGAACGCGGGAAGGCGATTCACAAGTCCACGGAGTGGACGGCGTCACCCCCTCGCTTCCGCGAGGGGCTTCCGGGAA
>JBIJCJ010000202.1:0-6027 GCA_044344765.1 Pirellulales bacterium
CACGGCCGACGACCTGACCCGCGACGTACTCGCCGAGGTGGCCGGCTGCCCGCTCGAACTCTCGGCCGAGGCGTTGGCGACGGTCGAGTCGCGGTTCGCCAGGCGCGGGATGCCGATGCCGGAGACCAACCGCCGCCAGGCGCTGTTTCCCCGTGGCTGCCGGATCATTCCCAACCCCGACGGCACGGCGCCCGGCATCGACGTCACCGTGGCGGCGGCCGGACATCGGGCGCGGATCTTCGCGCTCCCGGGCGTGCCGGCCGAGATGCGGACGATGTGGCGCGGCACCGTGGAGGCCGCGATCCTCGACATGCTGCCGGAGCGGGCCACGATCATGCAGCGGCGGATCAAGTGCTTCGGCGCCGGCGAGAGCGCCATCGAGGCCATGCTGCCCGACATCATCCAACGGGGCCGCGACCCGCTGGTCGGAATCACCGCCCACGAGGCCACGATCACGCTGCGGATCGCCGCCCGCGGCCGCGACGCGGCCGAGTGCCAGGCCAAGATCGCCACCACCGAGGCCACGATCCGCGGCTGCCTCGGCCCGCTCGTGTATGGAGTCGAGGACGACGAGCTCGAGGACGCGGTGGTCGCGGCCCTCGCCATCCCGGGCCTGACCCTGGCCACGGCCGAGATCGGCACCGACGGGCGGGTGGCGGCGCTCCTCGCCCAGGCGGCGGCGCGTGGCCGCGAGGCGGGCTGCTTTCGCGGCGGCCTCGTGCTCCCGCGGGCCGCGGTTCCCGGCGGACCGGCAGCGCTCGCCGCACGGGCCCGGGCAGAGCATGGCGCGGCGGTGGGGCTGGGCATCGGGCCGGTCGAGCCGGCCGCCGACGGCCGCAGCGAGATCGAGGTCGCCCTCGTGGCGGACACTGGCATCGAGCAGTTTCGGCATATGCTGGGGGGAGGCCCATTTCTCGCCGGCTCCCGGGCGGCGAAGTCCGCGATCGACCGGGTGCGGCTCTGGGCGTTGGCCCGCGGCTGTCAGCCGAAAGTGGAAGCACGATGAACGACGCCCGCGGCGCCGCCGCATCCCGCCGGACGACGATGCTGTTTCTCGGCCTGGTGGGCATCGTGGGGCTGATCGTCTGGCCCTCGATCGCCGGCCGGATCCGCTACGCCCAGGTGCGGAGCGAACTGGCGGCCATCGGCGATGCGGCCGCGGGCAAGGAGCTGGCCGCCATCGGCAAGATGTTCACGACGCTGCCGCGGATCGTCGGCCCGACCGTGGTCAACGTCACGGCCAAACGCCGCGTGCTGACCATCGCCGATGAGATCGCCTCGCTCCGCGGGCTCAGGGCTGTCGGCGCGACGAGCGAGTCGGTCGGGTCGGGAGTGATCCTCGCCGCCGATGGCGTGATCGTCACCAACTACCACGTCGTCGCCAACTGCGACGAAATCGACGTCACGCTCGCGGACGGCCGAAAGTTCGACGCCGACCTGATGGGGGCCGACGCCGCCACCGACCTCGCCGTGCTGCGGATCGACGCCGATGGCCTGCCCGTCGCCTCCTGGGGCGACAGTGACGCGCTCGACGTCGGCGAGATGGTGTGGGCAATCGGCAACCCGTTCGGCCTCGACCGCACGATCACCCGCGGAATCGTCAGCGCCAAGGGCCGCCGCGGCGTGGTAGAGAGCCCCTACCAGGAGTTCCTCCAGACCGACGCGGCGATCAATCCCGGCAACTCGGGCGGGCCGCTGATCGACGTTCACGGCCGCGTGATCGGGATCACCACAGCCATCGCCGGTCGGGACTTCACCGGCATCGGATTCGCGATCCCGAGCAACACGGCCCGGCAGGTCTGCGACGCGATCCAGCAGACGGGCAACATGGAGCGCGGCTACCTGGGGATGGCCCTGCGGCCGACGCCCGCGGACGTGAACGGCGTGCTCGTCGCCGGCGTCGAGCCGCGCTCGCCCGCGGCCCTGGCCGGGATCCGCCCGGGCGACCTCGTCGTCCGCTTCGACGGCGAGGAGGTGGGCGACCCGGCCGCGCTCGTGCTGATGCTCACGCGGGTGCCCGTGGGCCACCAGGTGACGGTCGATCTGGTACGCGAGGGCGGGCCGCTCTCGGTCGACGTCCAGGTCGGCCGCCGCCCCCGAAGCTGACTGTTTGTGGACAAAGCCATCCATGGCCTTTGGGCAGACTTGTTTCAGAGTCTGCGAGCCGGCGGTCAGGATGCGTCGGGCGGCGGCTCTTTCTCGCCGGGCATGTCGTCGAGCATCTTCGTGAAGTTGAAGTCGCCGCCGCTGAAGGCGGTGAATCCGCCGAGGCCGCCCGCCTCGGCCGGCTCCTCCTTGGGCCTGGCGGCCGGCGTCGCCCGGGGCACCGGCGCGCCCTGCGGCCGCTTCGCCATCGCCGCCGCCACGGTGTCGAGCCACGCCGCCGTCGGGAAGGCGTAGGGGCGGAACTTCTCCAGCGTGCCGGTCTCTTCGTGGATGAACAGCGCCCGCTGCGGGCCGAGCTTGGCGGCCGCGGGCGTGTCGACGAGCTGGCTGGAGTCGTTGCCGCTCATCTGGAAGAGCACCCGCAGCTCGAACTCCTTGATCGCGTTGCGGTCGAAGGTCCGCTGCAGGTTCGTCAGCGAGTCGCACCAGATGATCGCGTGCACGCCGACCGCCGGCCCGTCCTTGATGATCGTGAGGAAGTTCTCGGCAGGCCCCGCCTTCTTGTCGCCCATCGAGAAGCCGAAGTCGCTGTCGCTCTTGCGCAGCTCGCGAAACCGGCCCAGGTCGCGGACGACGACGAACACCGCCTCGGCGTCGATGATCTGCTCGTCGAGCCGGCGGCGGATCTCGGCGGCCAGTGTCTCCAGCGCGTCGGCCGTACCCAGCCGGCCCACGAGCTCGATCTCGTGGGGCAGGTGGTCGGCCAGCCTGGCGAGCAGCAGGTCGGGCTTCTCCTCGGCGATCGCCGGCTCGAAGAGTACGAAGCGGCCGACGCGGCCGAGGCCGCCGCCCGGGTGCGGGTCGTGGCCGGCGGCGAGGCTGGTGACCGCCATCGCCAGCAGGCTCGCGCCCAGATCCTCCCGCTGGCCGACGATCAGCAGGTTGGCGCCCCCCTGGCGGCGGAAGATCGCCGCCGTCGGGTCCTTGATGGCGATCGCGTCGCCGAGCCAGGCGAGCGGGGCCGTCATTTCGCGGCCGTGCACCGTGCCGGCATCGAGCAGCTCCGTGAGCAGCGGGTTGCCGGCCGGATCGGCCGCCTGGTTGCCGTCGAACACGATCCGCGGCAGCTGCGGGATGTCGGTCCGCCGGTCGGCCAGCTCCCGCAGCGCGCCGAGATACCGCTCCCGCCGGTCGTCGTTGAGAAACACCACCTGGAACGGGTTGTTGCCCTCGACCATGCCGTTGGCGTCGTTGTAGATCGCCTCGCCGGGCCGCGTCAGCAGGCGGGCGGCGGTGTTGTCTTCCGAAAGGATGAGGCTCGAGTCGGCCTCGTTGCACTGCAGCGCGATGCGGACCGCCATCTGCCCCATCGTGGCCCGCGGCAGGCTGTAGGAGCCGCCGAGCGTCTGCGAGCCGAGGAGCACGTGCATGCCGAAGGCCCGGCCCTGGCGGACGAGGCGGTCGAGGATCAGCGACGCGTCCTGGGCGATCTTGTCGTCCTCGACGAAGATCTCCTGGAACTCGTCGATCAGCAGCAGGATCCGCGGCATCGGGTCGGGATGGCCCGTCTGGCGGAACCCGGCCACGTTCTGCACGGAGAGCTCGCGGAACAGGTCGCCGCGGCGCTTCAGCTCGCGGTCGAGCTGCTCCATCACCGAGAGGCCGAACTCGCGCTCGCTCTCGATGGCGATCACGCGGGCGTGCGGAAGCTTGTAGTGGTCGTAGAGCTTGAACTCGACGCCCTTCTTGAAGTCGATGAGGTAGAACTGGATCTCGTTGGGGCTGTATTGCAGCGCCAGGCTCGTGATCATCGCGTGCATGAGGGTCGACTTGCCGGAGCCCGTCTTGCCGGCGATCAGGCAGTGCTGGCTCGTGCCCTTGCCGAGCTTGAGGTATTGGAGCTTCTTGGCGCCGGCGGGGCCGAGCGGCGCGAGCACCTCGTTGGCCGTGCTTCCCTGCCACCAGTCTTCCTCGGCCGGGGCGACGCGGTCGAACGGCACTTCGATTCGCTTGGCCGCCTTGGCGGCCTTACCGACCCGCTGGATGATCCGCGTGAACACGTCGTCGGGGGGCGCCTGCTCCACGGTCAGCGGCCACTTGGAAAACTCCGGGTCGCTCCAGGTGAACGTGCCGTCCTTGAGCACGAGCGTCGTCGCGTGCTGCTCGAGCTCGGCGAGGCTGAAGCCCGACGGCATCTGGGCCTTGGTGTCGACCGAGATGATCGTGTACACGCCGCAGCGGGCGCCCGAGGCGGCGATGCTCGCCAGGCGGCGGGCGCTGGTCTCGGTGAAGTTGGCGGGGAAGTTGGCCACGACCACGAACCGGTACGGCTCGGGAACCTCCGCCTCGGCGTTGTAGCCGCCGATCGACTGGTACTCGTTCCGCAGGTACTTCTGGATCACCACCTCCATCTGCTCGGTGATGTCGGCCAGCTTCTGCTCGATGAGCGGGGGCTCCGTCCAGATCCGGCTGGTGACGAGCAGTTCGTCGTGGTCGGCGAGGTGCATGAAGCCGGCGAACTGCTTGCCGAGGCCGAGGGGGTCGATGATCGTGAACCGGCTCTGGCCCGGCGGGATGCCGGTGGCGATCCGCAGCGTGACCGCCTGCAGCATCGCCGACGCCGCCTCCTTCTGATCAGCCGTGGTCTTGACCAGCAGCGAGGCGTGCACGGGGTAGGGGAGGATGGCCGGCTGCTGCCACGACACCGGCCCGAAAGCATTGAGCGCCGGATCACCCGACACGCCCCCCGGCACCCGCTCGAGCGTCAGCGCCAGCGACCCGAACCGCAGCCCGGGGGGTGGATCGGCGGGCAGCGGCACGTCGTCGCGGGCCAGTTCATCCCACGGCCGGAAGGCGGTGGCGTCGATCTGCTGGGCCGCATCGTAGGCGGCGGCCGTCTGCTCGCGGACCTGCCGCCAGCGGGCTGTCATGTCGCGGTGCCGCTCGTCGCGGCGGCGATCCGCCGCCGCCAGCCGTTCGTCCCGCTCGCGTTCCAACGCCGCCAGGTCCTCGCGGCCGCTGGTCTCCAGGGCGGCGAGCCGCGGCGGATACTTCTTGTCCGCCGCGTCCTTGGCCGTCGCCACCTTCTGGGTGAGCACTTCGCAGGAGGCTCGATACTTCGCCTCCAGATCGGCGAGCGTCTTGTCGCGCTTGGCCACGAACGACGCCAGCCGCTCCTCGGACTTCACCCGCCGCTGCTCTTTCTCCTGCTCGAAGCGGGCCTCCAGCTTCCGCGCCTGCTCGTCACGCCGCGACTTGAGAAACTCCGTGCATGCCGGCTCGAGCCGCCGGGCCCGGGCCACGGCACCGGCCAGCGTCGCCTGCAGGCCGCCGAGCTGCTCGCGGGCGACCTTCCGCCGGCCACGAACGAACGACAGCCCCACCGCGAGGCCGCCGCCGGCCAGGACCGCGGCCGCGCCGGCGGCCGCACCAGTCTTGAGCCCCGGGTCGCCGGGGATGGCAAAGAAGGCGGCCGCGGCCGCGACCAGACCGAGCAGGCTCGGCAGGCCGATCACCGCCCCCTGCAGGCCGCCCGAGAAGGCCCGCTTCGCGGCCGGGAGGTCGGCGATGACCTGGGCCTGCTCCACGATCGACGCCCGCAGCGACTCCAGCTCCGCGAGCGGATCCTGGCCGGCGGACAGCGGCCCGTCGTCGGCGCCCGGGGTCGCCGCGAGGCCACACCGCTCGAGCGCCTGCGTCGCCTTCGCCTCCGCCTCGCCGATCTGGGTCACCACGCGGGCGACTTCCTTCTCGTCCTTGGCGAACAGGCGGGCCGGCAGCTTGCGGTCCTCCTTATGCTTCTCCTTGATCGACATTTCGTCGAACTGGTCGTCTTCCTTCGCCTGTCGTTCCTCCTTCTCGCAAAGCTTCGCGACCTGGGCGGCCATCGTCTTGCGCTGCTCGTCGAGCTTGGCACGCTCG
>JBIJCJ010000045.1:0-20555 GCA_044344765.1 Pirellulales bacterium
GATTTCGGCGTCGGTCGCAACGGCTTCCTCCACATCAGCGACGTGGAGCCGCAGTACTACCGCCAGGGCGGGCTCGATCCCGACAAGGCCTTCGACGTGGAGCCGCCCGCCCGGGGCGGCGAGGCGGCCGATGCCGACGGGGGCGGCCGCACGGCCACCCGCCGCAAGCCGCGGATCGGCGACCGGCCGCGGGTCAAGCCGCCGATCCAGGACATCCTCCGCCGCGGCGACGAGGTGCTCGTGCAGGTCATCAAGGAGGGCTTCGGCACCAAGGGGCCGACGCTCTCTACCTACATCTCGATCCCTGGCCGTTACCTCGTGCTCATGCCGCCGCTGGGCCGCGTGGGCATCTCCAAGAAGATCGACGACGAGCGCGACCGCCGCATCCTCCGCGACATCATGCTCGACCTCCAGCCGCCCAAGGGCGTGGGCTTCGTGGTCCGCACCGCCGGCACCGAGCGGACGAAGTCGGAGATGGCCCGCGACATGGCCTACCTGCTCAATCTCTGGAAGAGCATCGTGCGGCGGATGCGGAAGTATTCCGCGCCGATCGACATCTACCAGGAGAGCGACATGATCATCCGCACGATCCGTGACATGTTCACGGCGGACGTGGGGCGGATCCTGATCGACGACCAGGCGGCCTACGAGCGGGCCCGGGAGTTTCTCGAGCTCGTGATGCCGGCCTACGCCGATCGGCTGCAGCTCTACGAGGGCAAGGAGCCGCTCTTCCACCGTTACGGGCTGGAGGACGAGATCGGGAAGATGTATCAGCGGAAGGTGCCGCTCAAGGGGGGCGGGTCGATCGTCATCGACCAGACCGAGGCCCTGGTGGCGATCGACGTCAACTCGGGCTCGTTCCGCACGGAGAAGAGCGCCGAGGAGAACGCCTACCAGATGAACCTGATCGCGGCCAAGGAGATCGCCCGGCAGCTCCGGCTCCGCGACCTCGGCGGCGTGATCGTCAACGACTTCATCGACATGCGGAAGGAGAAGTATCGCCGCGGGGTCGAGAAGGCGCTGCACGACGCCATGAAGCGCGACCGGGCGCGGACGAAGATCCTGCGGACGAGCCCCTTCGGCCTGATCGAGATGACCCGGCAGCGGATCCGGCCGTCGCTGCGGAAGAGCATCTTCCGCGACTGCCCGACCTGCAGCGGCACCGGCACGGTGAAGACGGCCGAAAGCATGGCGATCGAGGTCATGCGGACGCTGCAGCTGTCGGCCACCCGCGACGACGTGGCCCGGCTCAACGTCACGGTGCACGACGAGGTGGCGACCTGGATCAACAACCGCAAGCGGCGGGAGATCACCCAGTTCGAGGACGAGACCCACATCCAGCTGCACGTCGACGGCAAGGACGGCGTGTCGCCGGAGCACCTGGTCATCGAGGCCTGGGATTCCAACGGCCGTTCGATCCGCTTTCCGTAGGATTTTAGGCCCTCTCGACCGGGGCGGGGGGCGTCGGTATCCTCTGGGACTCGGTTTTTCAGTCCCGTTCCCCCCGTCCCGACCGGATTCCAGCCATGGCCAAGGCCGCCCCCGCAACCGCTTCCGCCCCGTCCGCCGCCAGCATGCAGGGCGCGGGCCATGAATACGCCGTCGTCGTCGACGGCGGCCGTCAGTACATGGTCCGTGAAGGCCAGGAGCTCGAGATCGACTTCCGCCATCAGGACGACGGCACGCCGCTGCCGGCGGGCAGCGAGGTCGTGTTCGACGACGTGCTGGCCGTGAGCAAGGCGGGCCGGCTCACGCTCGGCAAGCCGAAGGTCAAGGGTGCGAAGGTGAAGGCCGAGGTGCTCGGCCTCGTGCAGGGCGAGAAGATCTACGTGCAGAAGTTCAAGCGGCGGAAGAACTACCGCCGCCGCACCGGGCACCGCTCGCTGGCCACGAAGATCCGCGTGTCGAGCATCACGGCCTGATCCGAAGGCTGCTCCACAAGTCCACGGAGTGGACGGCGTCACCCCCGGGCTTCCGCCCGGGGCTTTTGGGGAGGGACGCGCGAGGATCAATTGTGAGCCGTATCACTACGCTCACGCTTGGTCCTCGCGCACCGTCTGGCCCCGTTGGTGGAACGAAAATCGAGCGTGACGAGGATCCCAGAAGCCCCCGGCGGGAGCCGGGGGGTGACGGGCTGCGCCACGATGACGGGATGCGCCACAGGTTTTGCGGGAACGCGGCACAAAGGTCCTTCAGACGCTACAGCCCGAGATTGCCGAGCGGCCCGTCGCGGCGGCAGAGCGCGTCGACGCGGGCCGTGACGGCGGGGTCTTCTTCGCATGGCGGCGCGTGGTGCGGCTTGAGCCGGGCGTCGATGACCAGCGGTCCGCGGCAGCCCCAGTGCTTGTGGTGCGTGAAGGCCTCGACGCCGTGGACGTCGGCCGCCGGGTTCGACCGGGTGAAGGTCACCCAGAGGAAGTTCTCCAGGCTCGCGGCTGCGAAGGCGGCGTCGTCCACGAGCACGACGAGCGGAAATGCCCGCAGCGGATGATCGGGGCCGAGTGCGGCGCAGAAGCGTTCCGCGTCGGCCGCCCAGGGAGCGGCTTTCGCGAGCGACCAGATCGCGGCGTCGCTCTCCGCGTCGAGTCGCGGCCGGGGCTCGATCCGCGGGCCCGCCACCGCCACGACGCCCGGCAGGCAGACGCGGGCGTCGCCGAAGCCGTCGGGCAACCCGCAGCCGGAGGGCAGGGCGGTGGGCAGTTCGCGAACCGCGGGGCCGCGGGCGGCGACGACGAGCTTCGAGCCGGCGTTGAAGCCGCTGCCGGAATAGTCGAGCGTGTCGATCGTGGTCTCGGTGTGGAAGTGGCAGTCGCGCCGCCAGTCGACGCGGGCGAGCAGGTGGCCGAGAAGCGGGCGGATGTCGTGGGCGTCGAGGCCCGGGGCGTCGCCGCCATTGACGATGAACAGATACTTGGCGAGCGAAAGCTGGCCCTGGCCGAGGATCGCGCTGGCCTGGGTGAGCAGTTCCGCCGGCCGGTCGGCCGGTTTCCAGGGCAGATACCGCTCGCTGCCCACGGCGAGCAGGAGCGGATGCACGCCCGAGGCGTCGACCGCGTGCACGCTCGACACGCCGGGGAGCACCGTGGGGATCACCGGGCCCGTCAGCTCATGCACGAGCCAGCCGAAGAGCGTGTCTTCCTGGGGTGGGCGGCCGACGACGGTGACCGGCCAGATCGCTCCCGGCCGGTGCCGCACGCGGTCGACCCGCATCACGGGAAACTCGTGCCGGCGGGCGTAGTAGCCGAGGTGGTCGCCGAACGGCCCCTCGGGCTTCGTCGCGCCGGGCATCACGGTGCCCTCGATGACGAAGTCGGCGTCGGCGTAGATCGCGGGCCGGCCGGGCCGGGCGATCATCGGGATCCGGTGGCCGGCGAGGGCGCCGGCGAACGTGAGCTCCGAGAGGCCCTCGGGCAAGGGCATCACGGCCGACACGGCGAGGGCCGGCGAGCCGCCGACGAACACGTTGACCTTGAGCGGCTCCCCGCGGCGCAGCGCCGCCGCATGGTGCAGGCCAATGCCGCGGTGCAGCTGGTAGTGGAGGCCGACCTCGCGGTCGGGCTCGTAGGCGTTGCCCGCCAGCTGCACGCGATACATGCCGAGGTTCGACCGTTTCGTGCCGGGATGGTCGGGGTCTTCGGTGTAGACGCACGGCAGCGTGACGAACGGGCCGCCGTCGCCCGGCCAGCCCGTCACCCGCGGCAGTTGGGAGAGCGGGATCTCGTGGGCGAGCGACGGACCGCGGCCGACCCGGCGCGGCAGTGTCGTCAGCGCGTCGAGCGGCGCCCGCCAGTAGCGCCAGGGCTTGGCGAGCGCGGCCGTGGGGTCGATCTTGAGCTCCACGAGCCGGCGGACGCGGTCGAGCGTGTCGGCGAAGATCCGCTCGATGCGGGCCTGGGTGCCGTAGAGGTTGACGAGCACCGGGAAGGCGGTGCCGAGCGGCCGCGTGAAGAGCACGGCCGGCCCCCCCGCCCGGAACAGCCGCCGCTGGATCTCGGCGATCTCCAGGTGGGGATCGACCGGATGCTCGACGACGACCGCCTCCCGCGCGGCGAGCAGGGCGTTCACGCAGGCGTGGAGCGAGCGAAATCCCATCGCGAAAAAGGTTCCGGCCACCAAAATTGGGTAAGGTATGTGCTTCAGTTATAGGCACTCGGAGAACCCGCACCCATGGTCCGTTTCACCAGCACCTACGAAGGCGGCCTCCGCTGCCGCGCCGTCCACGGTCCTTCCGGCACCGCGCTCGTCACCGACGCCCCGGTGGACAATCACGGCAAGGGCGAGAGTTTTTCGCCGACCGACCTCGTGGCCACGGCCCTCGGCGCGTGCATCATGACCGTGATGGGCATCGTGGCGGAGCGGCACGGGATCGACCTCACGGGCATGCAGGCGGAGACCGTGAAGGAAATGACGAAGCAGCCCCCGCGGCGGATCGCCGCGCTCCGCACGCGGATCACGGTGCCGCTGCCGGCCGATCATCCCGAGCGGGCCGTGCTCGAGCGGGCGGCCCACGGCTGCCCCGTGCATGCCAGCCTGCATCCCGAGATCGACGCGGCCGTCGAGTTCGTATGGGCCGGCTGACGTTCGCGGCGCTGCTGCTCGTCGCCGTCGTCGGCCTGCCGGTCGGGGCCGTCGAGCTCGACGTGGGCCGGCCGATCGCCCGCATCGCGGCCGGGTCGTGCGCCCGCCAGGACAAGCCGCAGCCCCTGTGGGACGCGGTGGCGGCGTTTCGTCCCGACGTGCTGCTCATGCTCGGCGACAACATCTACGGCGACACCGAGGACATGGACGTCCTCCGCGAGAAGTACGCGAAGCTCGCCGCCCAGCCGGGCTTCGCGGCCCTGCGGCAGCGGGTGCCGATCGTCGCCGTGTGGGACGACCACGACTACGGTGCCAACGACGCGGGCCGCGAGTATCCGCGGAAGCGGGAGTCGCAGCAGGTGTTTTGCGACTTCTTCGGGATCGCCGCCGACTCGCCGCTGCGGGCGCAGGCTGGCATCTACCGCGCGGTGACCGTCGGCCCGCCGGGCCGGCGCGTGCAGTTCATCTGCCTCGACACGCGGTATCACCGGTCGCCGCTCAACGAGATTCCGCAGGCCGAGCAGGTGCCAGGGCAGGGGCCGTACCGGCCGTCGCTCGATCCTGATGCCACGGTGCTCGGTGCCGAGCAGTGGGCGTGGCTGGAGCGGACGCTCCGCGAGCCGGCGGAGGTGCGGATCGTGCTCTCGAGCATCCAGTTGGCGGCCAACGATCACCAGCGCGAGCGGTGGGGCAACTTTCCCGCCGAGCGGGCCCGCTTGCTGCGGACGATCCGGGCCGCGCAGGCCGCGGGCGTGATCGTCGTCAGCGGCGACCGGCATGCCGGAGAGATCAGCCGCATCCCGCCGGGCGACGAGGCGATTGCCTATCCGCTCTACGACCTCACCGCCAGCAGCATCAATCAGCCGAAGCGGCCCGACGTGCCGGAAGAACCCAACCGGCTCCGGCTCGGCCCCTGGTGCCGAGGCGTGAACTTCGGCACGATCGAGATCGACTGGGAGGCCGACGCCCCGGCGGTCACGCTCGCCGTGCGGGACGAGCAGGCCGCCGTGTTCCACGCCGCGCGGGTCCGGCTCTCGTCCCTCGCGCCGCCACGGCCGACGGCCCAACCCTGAACTCCCGCACCGCCCGCGGGCCTCGCCCCATGGCCGACCTGTTTTCCGCGTCCCGCGCCGCGAACGTCGCCCGGGCGGCGCCGCTCGCCGCGCGGATGCGGCCGCGGCGGCTCGCCGCATACGTCGGACAGGAAAAGGTCGTCGGCCCGGGCAAGCTCCTGCGGCGGCTGATCGAGGCCGACCGCCTCGGATCGGTGATCCTCTACGGGCCGCCCGGCGTGGGCAAGACGACGCTCGCCGAGATCATCGCCCACGAGACGCGGCGCCGGTTCGTGGAGCTTTCGGCCACGGCCTCGGGCGTGAAGGACGTCCGCGACGTGCTCGAGGCCGCCCGCCGCCGGCTCGAGGACGACGGCCAGCGGACATGCCTGTTCATCGACGAGATCCACCGCTTCAACAAGGCCCAGCAGGACGTACTCCTGCCCGACGTGGAGAACGGCGTGATCGCGCTCATCGGAGCCACCACGCAGAACCCGTTCTTCGCGCTCACCTCCGCGCTCGTCAGCCGGAGTCGGATCTTCGAGCTGGAGAGCCTCGGTCCACAGGACATCGCCACGATCCTCGACCGGGCCGTGGCTGATCGCGAGCATGGCCTGGGCGGCGAGCAGGTCAGGCTCCAGCCCGAGGCCCGCGACTTCCTCGTCGAGACCTCTGACGGAGACGCCCGGCGTGCGCTGGGGGCGCTCGAGGTGGGTGTGCTCTCGACCGCCGCGCGGCCACTCGAGTTCACGCTGGAGCTGGCCCGCGAGAGCGTGCAGCGGAAGGCGCTCCGTTACGACTCGGGCGACACCCACTACGACTGCGCCAGTGCCCTGATCAAGAGCATTCGCGGCAGCGACGCGGACGCCGGCCTGTACTGGCTGGCGCGGATGCTGGAGGGGGGCGAGGACGTGCGGTTCCTCGCCCGGCGGCTCGTGATCCTCGCCAGCGAGGACGTCGGCAACGCCGACCCGCGGGCGCTCGTGATCGCCGTGGCGGCGATGCAGGCCACGGAGTTCGTGGGACTGCCCGAATGCCAGCTCACGCTCGCCCAGGCGGTGACCTACCTGGCGCTGGCCCCCAAGAGCAACGCCTGCACGACCGCGATCGCGGCCGCCCGGCGGGACGTCCGCGAACAGGCGGTGCTCCCGGTGCCGCGGCACCTGCAGGACAAACACTACGCGGGGGCCAAGCGGCTCGGCCACGGCCAGGGATACGAATACTCCCACGACGCCCCCGACGGGATCGCGGCCCAGGATTACCTGGGGGTGGAGAAGCGGTATTACGAGCCGACCGATCGGGGCCTGGAGCGGGACCTGGGCGAGCGGCTGGCCGAGATCAGGCGCCGGCTCCACGAGAGGCGCCGGGCCGAGCCCGAATCGCCGTGAGTTCCGCGGTGACCGGGCCGCCGAGCACCGCCTCGAGCCGCTCCAGCGCCCGCGCGGCCGCAGCGCCGTCGAGCACGCGATGGTCGGCGATCAGCGTGACGAGGCAGCGGCCGTCCGCTTCCAGCGGCCCGTAGGTCAGGCTCGTGGTGCAGAGCGTGGGGTGGAAGCGGTTGAAGGCCTGCTGCCCGGCGAGCGTGGACAGGCTGAAGGTGCCGATCCGCGTGGGCCGCTTGGGAGACGTCGAGTTGGCGTTCCAGCGGAGGATCGTCCGCCGCACGAATCCCGGCATCATCTCCAGTTCCAGTTGCCGTTTGAAAATCTCCTCGACCGGCCGCGTCGCGCAGGCCTGCACGAACCGCTGGATCTCGGCGAGCGGCAGGGCGTCGGGGCTCGCCAGGCGGGCGAAGCAGAGCCGATCGTCGCCCCCGTCGGTGCGGTTCACTGCGAGGGTCGCCACGCTCTCGCTCGAGGTCGCCAGGCGGGGCCACGGGCCGCGGACGAACCAGGTTCGCAGCACCGGCATCTCCCAGGCCACCAGGCCGTATGCCTTGAGAAACACCGCCGCCCAGCCGATCCGCGGGGCGGCGGACGCCCGGGCTTCGGCCACGGTGCCGAGCCGGAGCACGCGGTCCACCGGGAAGAGCGGGATCTCGCGGGCGACCAGCGCCACGTCGGCCACGCAGCCGCGATGGCCGGAAACCGGCGCGGTGGTGATCGTGGGGGGCATCACGGAATTGGAGCGTCTTGCCCCGGTCGGTGAAATGGCAGTTGCCAGCCATCACCGGGCAGTTTTATACGGTTCCCACTTGCTCCTCGCGTGTTCCTTCCCAAAAGCCCCGGGCGGAAGCCCGGGGGTGACGCGATCCACTCCGTGGGCTTGTGGATCGCTTTCCAGCGTTCCCCCAAAATCGCCGAGGGCAGCCCGTCACCCCCCCGCCCCCCGACTCCGCCGGGGGCTTCTGGGATCCTCGTAGCGGCCGATTTCCGCTCCACCATCGGGGCCCAAGCCGACGGCGCGAGGATCAAGTGTGAGCCGTTTTGGACCGTTTCGGCCCTGCATCCGCGGTCCGTCGGCGTGCGAAACCATGATCGTCCCCCGCGTCCGGCCGGCTGCCGAACGGGATATGCTCGGTCTCGTACCCCCTCGCCCACCGCGACCGCACGAGCCGCATCATGCCCCGCACCGGGATCCTCGCCGACGTGGCCGCCGGTCGCAGTGAGGCCATGGATGCGTGCATCGCGGAGTACGGCGGGATGGTCTGGTCGTTGGCGTTGAAGATGTCACCGAGCCGGGAAGAAGCGGAGGAGGGTGTGCAGGAGGTGTTCATCGACGTCTGGCGGCATGCGTCGCGGTTCGACCCGGCCGTGTCGTCGGAGGCGACGTTCGTGGCGATGATCGCCCGCCGGCGGCTGATCGACCGCCATCGTCGCCGCCGCGCCCGCCCGCTGGTCGCGAGTCTGGCGGACGTGCCGCTGCCGGCGGCGCCTGTCGCCACCAGCTCGGTCGAGATCGCCGACGAGGCCGCCCGCGTCCGCCGCTGCCTCGATCGCCTGCGGCCCGAGGAACGCCGCGTGCTCGAACTCGCCCTGGGCGAGGGGCTCACGCAGGCGGCGATCGCCGAGCGCACCGGGCTGCCCATCGGCACCGTCAAATCACACGCCAGGCGCGGTCTCATCCGGCTGCGCCAGCTCGTCGAAGAGCCGTCCGCGGCGGACGTGGCCCTCTCATGAAGGAAGGAAGCGAGATGCACGAAGTCAACCGAGAGCCGGTGCCGACCACGGATCGGCTCCGCCAACTGCTGGCCGACCGGGCCGTGTTCGGCCTCGATGCCGTCGAGGAGCGGGAGCTCGCGGGCTTGCTGCGCGACCACCCGGCCGAGGACGCCGACGCGCTCGACAGGATCGCGGCGGCGGCGGCCCTGGCGACGGCCGCGACGGCCCAGCTGCCCGAAGAACTGCGGGCGCGGCTGCACGACGATGTGCGGCGGTTGCGGTCGCCACCGGTCACGGCGCGTGCCGGCCGGTGGATCGTCGTCGCGGGAGGCATCGGGCTGGCGACGGCCGCGAGCCTGCTCGCGGTGATCGGCCGCCGCGACGCGCCGGTGGCGCCGGACCGCGAAGCCGAAGCGCCCGCGGTCGCGGCGAAGGTCGCCCCGACGCCCGCCGTGCAGCGCGCGGACCTGCTCGCCACCGTGGCCGACGCCGTGCAGCTCGACTGCGCGGCCGCAGGTGCGGCCGACGAGCGACAGGCCGAGGGCGATGTCGTCTGGAGCCCGTCGCGGCAGCGCGGCTTCCTCCGAATCCGCGGCCTGACGCCCAACGACCCGGGCCGGAGCCAGTATCAGGTGTGGATCATGGACGGTGACCGCGGCACCCCGGTGCCGGGGGGCGTGTTCGACGTCGCCGGCGCCGCCGGCGACGTGGTCGTGCCCATCCTGCCGCGGGCGTTCGTGCAGGGCCCCACGATGTTCGCCGTCACGGTGGAGCCGCCCGGCGGCGCCGCCGATGCCGGCTTCGAGCGCGAACGAGTCGTCGCCCGCGCGGAGTGAGGGCGGAGTGACGATTGAGCGGCTCGTCGCGTCGGGCCGCAGATCGTCGCCGAAGTTCGGGCCCCCGTGCGGCGCACGCGCCACGGCGGCTACACTTTGCCGCCATGCGAGCCGTGGTGCAGCGGGTGACCGAGGCGGAGGTGACGATCGGCGCCGATGTGGCGGGCCGGATCGGACGGGGCCTGGTCGTGCTCGTGGGCGTGCAGGTGAGCGACACGGAGGCCGACGCCGACTGGCTGGCCGGCAAGATCGCCGCCTTGCGAATCTTCGCCGACGAGGCAGGCAAGATGAACCGCGACGTCCGCGAGAGCGGCGGGCAGGCGCTCGTCGTCAGCCAGTTCACGCTCCATGCGAGCACGAAGAAGGGCAACCGGCCGAGCTTCATGCAGGCGGCGCGGCCTGAAGAGGCGGTGCCGCTCTACGAACGGTTTTGCGCGACGCTCGAGGGGGCGCTGGGGCGGCCGCCGGCCCGGGGCGTGTTCGCGGCCGACATGCGGGTGAAACTGGTCAACGACGGGCCGGTGACGATCGTCATCGACTCCCGGCGGCCGGAGTAGATGGCGGCGGGCCGCGTGGTATGATGCGGGTGTGTCGCGGCGGCCGCAGAGCCGTCGTCCCACGGTGGCTATAGCTCAGTTGGTTAGAGCATCGGTTTGTGGTACCGAGGGTCGCGGGTTCGAGTCCCGTTAGCCACCTTTTCACGGCTGCCGGGGCATCCATGCCCCCGGCAGCCTTGAAGAGGGCCCGCCTTCCAGGCGGGCGGTGGGGTGGTGGTTTGACCTCCATGCCCCCGGCAGCCTTGAAGAGGGCCCGCCTTCCGGGCGGGCGGTGGGGTGGTGGTTTGACCTCCATGCCCCCGGCAGCCTTGAAGAGGGCCCGCCTTCCGGGCGGGCGGTGGGGTGGTGGTTTGACCTCCATGCCCCCGGCAGCCTTGAGGCGTTTGCCTCCTCTTGAGCGGCGGTCTCTGACCGTCGTGCCCGGTTGCTGGGAAGCCCGAACCGTAAGGTGAGGGAATACGCGTTACCCTAACGGACAACGGATCCGCTTTCCCTCGGCTCCCATGATGCTCGCGACGTTCGCCCGCGGTGACCTCTCCGACGAGAATCGGCTGCCGCTGCCCGGCTCGGCGGCGGCCTGGTGGGATTACCTGGCCGTGGCCCTCAAGGATTGGGAGCAGGCAGTGGGCCGCCTGCCCGATGCGATCACGCATCTCCTGATTCCGCTGGTGTGCGACGCGGCTGTGAGGTTTCGGGATGCCGACTTCGCGTCCACCGCCGCTGGCCGGGCGGTGCGGAAGCGCATGACCGGCGGATCGATCCCCCGGCCGGCCCGCGGCGTGACCGACCAGACGGCGCTCACGGTGATCCGCACATGGGCGGGCGGCACGCCCCTGAAACTCGTGCCCAACCCCACCGAGGAATACGTGCCGATCGCCGACTTCGTGGCTGCCGCGCTCCACGAGGGCCGCCCCGTCACGCTCCTCTCCACGCCCACCCATCGCTTCGGCTGGCTCGATCCGGTGGTCTTCGTCGAGCGGGTGCTCGGCTGCCGGGACATCAGGGCCGAGGTCTGCGACGCCGACTGGGCCATCGCGCTCCTGCGGCTCAGCTTCCACCGGCGGGACGAGGCCCTGGCGGTCTGGAAGAGCGCGGCCCGTGCCGAGGCCGCGATCGACAGCCTCATTCAGGTCGCGCTCGATCCCGACTTCAACCCCGCCCGCGCCATCGGCGACCCCCGGCTCCTCGTGGCGGCGATGCGGGCGCGATCACCGCACGAGGTGATCTCGAAGGATTGGGAATGGACGCACGGGCTGGTGGGACACGGAACCCACGACCCCGTGGATTTCGCATGGACGTTTCCGCCGCAGCTCAACCGTTCGTTTCCCGATGTGCGGCTGACGATCGTCGATCACGCCCGACAGCCGGGCACGATCGCCCCCGAGGCCCTGCCGCCCGTGAGCCTCTACCGGGGCCTCGCGCCGTATGGAGAGTTGTGCCGCGACAGGTCCGGCATTCCGCCGCAGTCGGGCTCAACGCTCGCGGTCTGGCCCGCGTGCCCCGACATCTTCTGGACGCGGTGGGCGATGGAGGCCGTGGAGCGCGACATCAACCGGTTCGGGAACATGAATCTCCCCCACTATTGCCTGGGTCCGCTCGATCAGCTCGATCAGCCGGTGACCCGGACGGCGATCCGCTGGCTGTGGATCGGCTGGAACAATGGCGAGGCGCGGCTCCGGTCGGCCGTACTCCGGCGCACGGTCGATCTGCTCCGGCAGTCCCGCCTCGATGGCGACGCCGTCGTGGACGTCTTCGATTCGATGAATCCGTGCGACTGGTGGAGCCCGAGGCGGCTGCGGGAGGCGTTCACGAGCATGGTCGAAGACGCGCCCGAGACGGCGGCGTTCTTCGGCGATCTGGTCGGCCGATGCGTGGCGATCTTTCCCCCGGCAGCCCGTGGCCTGAAACAGTTCGCACAACTCGCACGCGAGTGGCGCCGGTAGCCGACTGCGGTGACCGAGCCACACACTGCGGCGTATGCTACCGGGCGGTTCCACGATCACTCGCCCATGCTCGATATCGCCACCGGCCAACAACTGCTGCAGGCCCGCCGGCTCGCCGCCGGCCGCGCCGCCGAACTCCTCGCCCGCGCCGCCGGCCTGCCTGGAACGCTCGCGTCCGTCGCCCGGCGGTTCCTCGAGTCGCAGACGGCCCGCACGCTGCCTGACGGGCACGAGGAAGTCGGCCCGGAACTCGACGGCCTGGATGACCGCCGGCTGGAAACGGTGCTCGAGGTGCTCCTGCCAGGGCTCGGCACGGCCGCCGTCCAGACCTGGCGGTCGATCGGCCGCGGGTTCGCGGGCAGCTTCGGCATGCCGATGCCCTGCCGCGTGACGGATCAACCGGCGGTCAACCTCGGCAAGCAGATGGACTGGCTGCGGACGACGCAGCGGGTGGTGCTCGACTTTCCGCCTGAGATCACGACGCCCGAAGGGCTCGCCGTTTGGGCTCCGTTTCTCGAAGACCCTTTCCGGCAGCAGTTCCTGGGCATGCTGTTCGGCACGAGCATCGAGGGCGTCGGCACCGCCGCGCACGTGGGCCGGCTGCTGGCGAGCGTGATCGACCAGGGAGGCTCCGCCGGCCACAACGTCCTCGACACGCTCCGGCTCACGGTCCACGACCGCCATCCCGCGACCACGTTCGCGGGCCACGTGCCGCGGGCCTTCTGGCGGAGCGGCAATGCCGAGGCCCATGACCTGCTCCTCGACCATCTGGTCACCGATCGCCGGAGCGAACGGCGCCGGTTCATCGTCCGGGCGGCCGGCGAAACGAGCCTCCGCCACATGGAGAGCCTGCTGCGCCGCCTACTGGCCCATCCCGATGCCCTGGACGTCGGGGTGTTCGCAGAGATTCGCGGCTGGCTCGGACTCCCGGAAGGCAGCGCCCCCGCGGCTCTGATGGAGGAGCTCGTCGCGCAGCTGGTCGATGCGATTGCCGCCCGGTCGCTCGGACTGCCGCTGCCCGAAGTCCCGTCCGCCCGCCTGCTCCACGCCTGGGCCGCCATGGCCGAAGACTTCCGCGAAGCGCTGCCCATCATCGCCTCGATCATGGAGGCCCGGGAATCCGAGGCCAGGATCGGCGCGCTCGTGCTCGCGTTTCGGAGCGACCATCCCGCCGCCCGGCCGCTCGTGGCCGACGCACTCGTCGATCAGGATCTGTTCATCGCCTACGTGGCCGCCAGCTTCCTGTCGGGGTCGGACCAGCCGCCCCCCTGCGAAGGCCGGCGGGAACGGCTGCGGCGGCTCCTCGACCTCGGCCGGCGCGGACTCGAGGCAGGCGATGCGCTCGGCGCGCGGATCGGCGACGAGCCCACGCGGTTCTTCGAACGCATCGCCTCGAGCCTGGAGCAGGTCTGGACCGACGAGTCGCTCGCCGACCTCGGCGGCCTGTCACAGCGCAGCGAGTTCCGGACCAGCCGATTCCTGCCCGCCGACTACCGCCCCCCGGATGACCGCTCCATCGATCTGCTGATCGACCTGCCGCGGCCGCTCGATGGCAGCCAGCGGGGGGTCGCGGACCGCCCGCAGTGCTTTCTCGCGCGGGCCGCGCTCACGCCGGCCCAGTGGCACCGCTGGCTCGCCCTGCAGGCGGAATCGACCGCCGGCGTGACGTGGGAGTTCCGCCGGCTCGTCCGGCGTCTTGAGCCCGCCCGCATGGTGGCGGTCTGCCAACTGCTCTGCGGCGATCCCCGCCCGCGGGTCCGCGCAGCCGGGCTGCGGATCGTCGCCGAGGAAGTGCACGCCGGGGCCGGCGATCCGTGCCTCGCCTTGGCGCGAACGCTGATTCGCGACGTCCGGGCTGCGCACGTCCCGCCAGCCACGCCGGCCACGCGTGGGCCGCCGATCGACGAGGCCGATCCGCTGGCCTCCTTGGCGGCGATGATCGCCGCGCGGGACGGCGTCGAAATCCCTCCCCTGTCGGCCACCGTCCGTGCGGCGTTTCCGGATCTCATCGTCACGCCGCCGTGGACGCCCCGGCCGGTCGTCGCCCGCCGCTTCACGCCCGCGTGCGCGGCCCTGTTCACGGCGCTGGCGGACATCGTCGCCGCG
This sequence comes from Pirellulales bacterium, assembly GCA_044344765.1. Taxonomy (GTDB): domain Bacteria; phylum Planctomycetota; class Planctomycetia; order Pirellulales; family UBA1268; genus QWPN01. Next base: position 14,174 of record JBIJCJ010000045.1, read on the forward strand.
TTTTTCCAGGAGCACGGGGCCACGCTCGTGGCGATCGCGGAGCGGATACCGCCGGGCACGATCGTCCCGCTCGACAAGCCGCCGGTGCTCGACCGGCTTCCGCTGGGGCACCCGCGACTGGCGTCGTGGTGCGAGCAGCTGCAGTCGCTGGCGACGGAGTGGTGGACCGGTCGGCGAACGGCCGGAACGGATGGCGACGGCCAGGAGCTGGCCCGGCTGGGAACGCTTCGCCACGCGATGTTCGAAAGCGAGATCTACCGCGGCCAGCTGGAGTCTCTCGGCATCGACGTCACGGGCCTCGTGGCGCTGCAGGTGCCGCAAGGCTTGTTCGGCTCCGCCACGCCGCCGGCGGGGTACGATCCGGCCCTCGTCGCCGACTACGCCAGCCTGCACGCCGCGGCGCACTGCCGAACCGTCGTCGGACTCTTCGAGCATCTCCTCGACACCCAGGGCACGTGGCGAGACTATGCGTGGATGCTCGACATGGCCGAGACGATGTGCGCGGTCACCCCCCGCGATCTCATGACGTACGAGCAGCGCCGTGCCGGCTCGATCTTTTTCCACATCATTCCGGTGCAGGACTGGCTCCGGTCGCCGGCCACGCTCCGCGACGGCGTGATGCCCGAGGAGATCGCCCGGCGGCTGTTCCTCCTCCGGCGGTACATCGACTCTTGGCGGTGGCACGATGGCACGAGCGACACGTTCCACGTGTGCAGCCATGCCGCAGGCGGCGCGACGCTGGGCGACCTGCTGCGGGCGCTCCTGGCAAAACCTGCGTCCCGGTGGGAAAAGGACCGGCTTCCGGCGGCGATCGTGGACTCGATGCGGGCATCGGCGCCGGACCGGGCGCGGGAGTTCGTCGCCTTTCGCGACCGGCTGGCGACCGTCCTGGTCACGGCGGAGACGGCCCGCCCGGACGAAGAACCGACGGAGTGGACGACGCTCGCCGTCACCATCGGCTACCTGGAGGGATTCGACCGCTGGCTCCAGGTGGTGGAGGCCGGCGCCGCCGTGGGGCTTGCCCGGCTCGCTGGCGACATCACGAGCCGCCGGCAGACGCTCTCCCGCCTGACGGCGGCGATCCACCCCGAGCCGACGCTCGATCGCGCGGCGGCGGCCGCACGGATCGCCGACCTCGTGGCCCGGAAGCGGGTGACGCAGGCACACATGCTCCAGGCGGCCTTCCTCGCACCGCAGTGGCTCGACGTGGTCGGCCGGGCGATCGACTGGCCGAACCTGCCGGACGACGTCGCCTGGATCCGCAGCCTGCGGTCGGTCGGGTTCTACGACGACGACGATGGAGATTCGGACGCGGAGGCACCTCCCGATCCCGACGCCACTCCGGCCGCCGGCAGCCGCCCGCAGGAGCGGGTGCCGGCGGGCCTCGACGACAAGCGGATCGCCTTGCTGCTGGTCGCCGCCCGGGTGATCGAGCCCCCCAAAGTGATCGAGCAGATGCGGACGTTCATCGACATCCTCCGCAGTCGCCTCGATCGCGGGCACCTGATCGCACAGGCCCTGGCCGCGGAGAAGCCGATCGACCCGCTGCCGCTGGCGCTCGTCCCCCTGGATCCCGGCAGCGGGAGGCTGCCGGATCTGCTGGAGCGGTGGAGGGCGCTGCAGCACCTGCGGCAGGTCGCCGGCAAGGCCCGCCGGAAGCGCGACGCGATCGAACTGGTGGACCGGGCGGTGGAGGTGCTCGCCCGCCGCGCGAACGTGGGAACGGCGGAGCGACTCGACTGGATGATCAAGGCCGCGGCCGGCTGCGAGCTGCCGCCGGCCGTCGAGGCGGAGGGGTGCGAGTCGCGGGTTGTGATCGCCGCCGCGGGCCGGCCGGCCGGCCTGTTCAGTAGGCATGCGAAAGCCTTGAAGGCGGCCCCGGCGGCGCTCAAGCGGCAGCGGGCGCTCAAGCCGCAGCTGCAGACGCTCAAGGAGCTGCAGGCTTTTTTCGCCCTGTCGTGCCGGATGGCCACGGAGGCGATGATTCAGCAACGGTGGCATACGGCCGACGAGCGGGACTGGCTCGGGCGGCATCCGGTGGTGCGGGGCATGTTCGCCACCCTTCTGCTCACCGACGGCGGGCATGTCGGGCTGCCGACCGAGGATGGCCGCGGACTGACGTGCTGCGACGGTACGGTCGTGCCTCTCGCGCCTGACGCGGGGCTGCGGATCGTGCATCCGGTGGAGCTCGTGGCATCCGGCGAACTGGCCGCCTGGACCGCCAGGCTCCGCGCGGCGGGAATCGCGCAGCCGTTCGAGCAGGTGGAACGCCGCGTGCATCTGGCCGCGGACCATCCGGAACTCGACGAGCTCCGGGAGGCGGACCCGCTGCGGGGGCTGGGCTTCGAGAGGGGCCGGTTCGGCGTGGCCCTCCGGGCCGCCGGCTGGCGCGGGCAATACCATCTCGGGGAGTTCGAGGAGCGCGTGTTTCATCCGGCCGGCATCAGGGCGACCGTCCGGCTCGCGGCCGACCGCGACGGCGCGACGCGGATCAGGTCGCTGGTGTTCACGGATCGCGGCGGAGTGCCGTTCACGCCCGCCGCCGTTCCCCCGATCGTGTTCTCGGAGACTCTCCGCGACCTGCACGCCGCCGCAGAGTCAGCCCCGGCGGAGGGCGTCGCGTCGTGAGCCGCGCGGTCTCCACCGCACGACCATCCGCACCCGGCGGCCAGCCTGGCAGTCCTTGCAGGAACGCATGCGCGGACGGATAGTGACTCTCGTTCGGGGCGACGGCCTTGTGGCTGAAGGTCAAAGGAGGCAATCGATGAACCGCTGCGTGTTGCTCGTGGCTTCCGTGCTCGCCGCCGCCGGCGGCGCGGCCTGGCCGCAGGAGGGCTATGACAGCCCGTTCGCGTACGACGACCCGAAGCCGCAGGCGTACGTGCTGTCCGAACGCGCCAGCATCATCGATCCCCGGGTCGGGTCGCACCCGGAGATCAACTTCCCGCTGGAAAAAGACGGCCGGCCCCGGGACGTGGAATCGGCCCATGTCGACACGCGGGTCAAGCCGCGCGGCAAGCTCGTGCTCGCGCTCACCGGCGGCGGGCAGCTCTTCAAGTTGACCAAGGAGCTCGGCATGCATGCGATCCATGTCCCGTATGCGGATGGCTGGTTCAGCCTCATCCGTTCCGGCACGCCGGCGCAGACCTGGCGCGGCGACGTCCGGCTCGAGGCCGCGACCGGCGAGGACTTCAGCCCCCTGGTCGACATTCCCAAGCCCGACGGTCTGGCGGAACGGTCCCGTCAGTTCGTGAAATGGCTGGCCCGGCGGCATCCGCAGGGCAGGTGGGACTCCTTCCTCGCCCGGGACGGCGACGACCTGCGTTGGGAGGACGTGATTCTCGTCGGCCTGTCGCACGGCTCCACGACCGCCGCCCGGTTCGCCCAGCACAGGAAACTCGACCGCGTCCTCTGCTTCAGCGGCCCGCGCGATCAGGATCAGTCATGGCAGTCGGGCCCATCGGCGACGCCGGCCAATCGCTACTTCATGTTCACCGGCGCCGATGGCGGCTGGGACGCGAAGCATTATTGTCGATCGTGGGAATTGCTCGGCCTGCACGAACTGGGGCCGATCGTCGACGTCGAACAGACGCACCCGCCGTACGAGAACACGCGCCGGCTGTTCACTTCGATCGCGAAAACGGGCGACAAGCGTGTCCACAACGCCGTCGCCCCGAACGATGCCGCGTTCAAGGACGAGGCTGGACGATACATCCATGAGCCAGTCTGGCGCTACATGCTGACGCATCCGGTCGATCGGGTCGGCACGGCCACGCCGCGCGACCCGGATTGCCAAGTCCGGAACTGAACCCGCCGGCGCCTGGCGCGCCCGCTCCGGCGTCAGCCCCGCGGGTCCGGTTCTGGTCCGGCGGCCGTTCTTCGGCCGTGGCAGCGCACCAGCGGGGCGGGCATCTCACTTCCCGGCCCCGAGGTCGAGCTTCTTCCACTTTCGGGCCGTGACGGCGGCGCGGGTGGCCTCCGAGATCGGCCCGTTGTCCTTGAAGGTCAGCGACCGCAGGCCGGGCAGGGCGGCGAGCTTCGCCAGGCCGGCGTCGGTCACGCCCGTCTCCCGGATCGACAGCTCCTCGAGCGCCGGCAGGCCGGCGATGACGGCGATCGTGGCGTCGGTCACCCGGGGCAGGCTCCAGAGGTCGAGCACCACGAGCCGCTTCGCGGCACCAAGGTGGGCCAGCCCGGCGTCGCCGACCGACGCGAGCTCGTGGAGGTAGAGCCGCTGCAGCGTGGGCAGGTCGTCGAGCACCGCGAGGCCCGCATCGCCCACCTCGGGAAGGTCGCGGAGCGTGAGCCGTTCCAGCGGCAGCGGGGCGAGGGCGAGCACGCCCTCATCGCCGAAGCCCTGGCAGCGGAAGATCTCCAGTGACTCGAGCGTGCGGATCCGCGCCAGCGCCGGGCCGGCGGCGCTGGTGATGTCGAAGTCCTGGGCGAGCAGCGCGGCGAGTGATCGGCTCGCCGCCAGCCGCTCGATGCCGTCGTCGGTCACCACCGTGCTGCGGTGCTTGACCGCTCGGAGCTTCGGCATCTTGCCGAGGACGTCGAGCGTCATGTCGCCGGCCTCCATGTTGCCGCGGAGGTCGAGAACCTGCAGCTCCTTCAGGTTCCGGAGCCGGCGGGTGTTGAGGTCGTTGAACCGGTTTTGCAACAGGCCGAGCCGCTCGAGCTTCCCGAGGCCGGCGATCCACTTCAGCGCCGCGCCCGTCAAGTTGGTGTTGCTCGACAGGTCGAGGTCGACGAGGCCGGGGAAGGCGGCGGCGATCGTCTCCACGGCGGCGTCGGTGATCGACGTGTTCGTGAGGGCCAGGGTGTGGAGCTTCTGCAGGCCGACGAGCCCCTGCACAGCCGCGTCGTCGAGGCCGCGGCAGTTGTGGATCTGCAGTTTCCGCAGGCCGGACAGGCGGCCGCAGGCGGCCAGGTCGTCGGCCGTCACCTTGGAGCCGTCGGCGATCGTGACGCCGACCACGCTGTGGGCAGCGGCGGCGTCGAACTCGATCTGCCCGCCGAGAGACTCGATCCGCTGCACGACCGCGGCATCGTCGCCCATGGCCGGCGGGCAGGTGACGACACACACCAGCCACGCCGCCACCAACAGCCGCCATGGCGACGACGTCGCCCCGCCTGTGTATTGCATAAAGTCCTCCTGGGTGAGGTCGTCAGCCGTCGAGCGTGTAGCCGGCCGGATACTTCGGCTTGATCAGATCGGAGACCCGCGGCGTCTGGAGCGTGGCGAGGTTCGTGACCTGCAGGTTCTTCGCGTCCCACTCCACCTTCTCGCCCCACTCGCCCATCGCGCCGGCGGCCCCGCCCTTGGCGGCCGCCCAGACGGCGAGGTTGCCGAGAAGGATCGTCTCGGTCAGCGGCCCGGCGCGGTCGACGAAGTTCGACTTGGCGATCTTCGGGTCGCCCGCCTGCTTGGCGCGGAACAGTTCGAACATGTTGTCGGTGTCGTTGCCCTTGCCGGTGCTCGCGGCGGGCTCGAAGTCGACCTTCACCTTCTCGACGCCCTTGAGCTCGTACCTGCCGCCGTAGTCGCCCGGCAGATAGCAGGCCCCCTTCTCGCCGACCACGAGCACGCCGCTGTCGGCGACCTTGTCGATGCCCCACTTGGCGAACGCTTCGGCCGGCGGCTTGTTGCCCTTGCGGTCGTACCACCAGAACGGGATCGCGGGCCGCGCGGCCGTCGCCGGGAACTCGAACCGGATGATCGAGCTCGCGGGAAAGCTGTCGAAGTCGTGGCCTGTCGTGCGGGCGACGACGGAAATCGGATCGCGGAGGCCGCAGGCCGCGAAGGGCACGGTGAGGATGTGGCAGGCCATGTCGCCCAGGGCGCCGGTGCCGAAGTCCCACCAGCCGCGGTGCTGGAAGGCGTGGTACAGGCCGGGCCAGTACTCGCGAAACGGCGCCACGCCCAGCCAGGCCTTCCAGTCGAGCTCTTCGAGCGCCTTGTCGATCTGCTGCCGCTTCTTCTTCATGAAGTTGGCGACGACCGCCGCCACGTCCTCGGCCGAGGCGTCCGGCTCCTCCGTCTCGTCGATCTCGGCCATCGCCTGCGCCTGGTACTTGCGGAGGTTCATCCGCCGCCCGGGGCCCTGGGCCCAGACGGGGCGATTCGACCAGGCGTGGACCTCCCGGATCGGGCCGAGCACGCCCGAACGGATCTGGGCGATCGCCTCGCGCGACGAGGCAAGGGCCGTGCCCTGGTTGCCCATCTGGGTGCAGACGCCCTTGCCGGCCGTCTCGGCGGCGACCTGCGCCAGCAGGCGGGCCTCGTAGATCGTGCGGGTGAGCGGCTTCTGCGTGTAGCAACTGATCCCCAGCCGCATGGCGTCGAGCGTGATCGGCCCGTGCATGTGGTCGGGCGTGCTGA
>JBIJCJ010000203.1:0-6022 GCA_044344765.1 Pirellulales bacterium
GGCCTTGAATCAACCGCATCCATCTTGATTGGGCGCGTCACCCCCCGGCTCCCGCCGGGGGCTTCCTGGATCCTCGTCACTCCCGATTTCCGTTCCACCATCGGGTCTAAGCCGACGGTGCGCGAGGATCAATTCTGAGTCGCCTGACGCCGGGGCTCGAAGAGGCGGAACGACAGGACGAGCAGCAGCGGCACCTGCACCAGCGTGATCACGGTTGAGAAGAGGATGCCGCCGAGGATCACGGCGCCGAGGCCGCGGTACAGTTCGCTGCCCGCGCCCGGAAAGATCACGAGGGGCAGCAGGCCGAGCACGGTCGTGAAGGTCGTCATGAAGATCGGGCGGATGCGGCTGCGGACGGCCTCGAGCGTGGCCTCCACCGGATCTTCGCCTTCCCGTGTCAACTGCAACGCCCGTTCGACGATCAGGATCGGGTTGTTCACCACGGTGCCCACGAGGATCACGAATCCGAGCATCGTGAGCACGTCGAGCGGCTGGTAGATGCCGTAGGCGGCGCCGATGCGGTTCAGGACTCCCACCCCGAGCAGCCCGCCCACGCTGCCCAGCGGCAGCGAGGCGATGATGACGGCCGGGTGGACCCAGGATTCGAAGAGGGCGGCCATCAGCAGGTAGGTGATCACGCCGGCGATGAGGAGGTTGAACCACAGCGACTGCCACGTGCTCCGCAGCTTGTCGGTTGTGCCGCCGAGCGTGATCCTATAGCCCCCGGCCAGTTCGCCGGCCCTGTCCAGCGGATCGATCACCAGCCGCTGGATTCGATCCTGCGCCTCCTCGAGCGGCATCCTGGTTGGCGGGCTGACCTGCACCGTGATGGCCCGCTCCCGTTCCCGGTGCAGGATCTGCTCGGGGCCGCTGGAGAACTCGCGCACCTCCGCCACGCTCTCCAGTGGCACGAGCTGGCCGCCGGGCGTGACGACCGGGAGGTTGCGCAGGTCCTGCGTCCGCGTGACGAAGCGGTCGTCGCCCTTGATGACGAGGTCGATCCGGTCGTTGTCGAGAAAGTAATCGGTCGCATAGCCGCCATCGACGAAGCAGTCGACCATGTACCCGAGCTGGCGGGCGTCGAGCTGCATGTCGGCGGCCTGCTCGAGCCTGGGCACGAGCTGCACCTCGGGGCTCGAGAGGTCGAGCGAGGGCTTCGGCAGGGCCTGGCCCCCAGGCACGGCCTCGGGCATGCTGGCCATGACCTTTTGTCCGAGCTGCACGAGCTTCACGAGATCCGGTCCGGTGATCTCGACGTCGATGGTGCGGCCGGACCCGAGCCCCTGCTCGAAGAGGCTCGACTGCTTCACCACCGTGAGCGTGCCGGGGAGACCCGTCGTCGCCGCGCGGATCAGCGGCACGACGGCGCCGGCCGCGAGCGGGTCGAGCGCCCGGGCGCCGACGAAGATGCTGCGGCCACGGGAGAGCACGAAAAAGGCGTCGGCCAGAATCGGGCCGTCGAGGGCTTTCGCCTCCGGAGTTCCCGGATCGACGTCCCAGTAGGGCAGCAGTCGATCCCCGGCGATCGAGCCGAGGGCGAGCATCTCGTCGATGTTGTAGCCGGGAGGCGGGAGCATGATGCCGAACACCAGGTTGCGGTTCCCGTCCGGCAGGTACTCCACCTTTGGCAGCAGCGCCCAGGTGGCCGCCACCGCCAGGCCGAAGATGGCGAGCGATGCGAGCACGGGCCGCACGGTGCCGGCCATGAGACGCCGGTTGATGCCGATGACGCCGGCCACGAACCCACCGCCGATCCGCCGGAGCAGGTCACCGGCCCTGCCCTGGCCCCCCGTGGCGGCATCCGCCGCCTCACGGGCTCCCTTGCCGCGCAGGAGGAGGGCCGCGGCCGTCGGCACCATCAGGCCGGCGACGGCCAGCGACAGCCCGACGGCGGCGCTGATCGCCAGCGCGATGTCGCCGAAGAGCTGCCCCGCTTCGCCGCGGACGAAGAGCACGGGCAGAAAGACCGCCACGTTGGTCAGCGTGCTGGCCAGGATCGCCCCCCAGACCTCCGTCGTGCCGCGAACGGCGGCGGTCCGCGGATCCTCGCCCGACTGCCAGCGGACGAAGATGTTCTCGAGCACGACCACCGAGTTGTCGATGAGCATGCCAACCGCGAAGGCGATGCCCGCCAGGCTGATCACGTTCAGCGTGCGGCCGAACGCCGCCAGGGCGAGGAAGGTGCCCATCACGCTCACCGGGATGGAGAGGGCCACGATCAGCGTGGAACGCAGGTTCCGCAGAAAGATCAGCAGCGTGCCGAGGGTCAGGAGGCCGCCGACGAAGATGTTGTCGTTGACCAGACCGATCGCGGAGTCGATGTAGGCGGTCTCGTCATAGATCAGCGTCAGGCTCAGGCCCCTGGCCGCGAGCCGGGCGTCGATGTCCGCCACCACCGTCCGCAGCCGCCGCATCGTCTCCAGCACGTTCTCGTCCTTCTGACGCGTGACACGGATCGCGATGTTGCGGGCACCGAACCGGCGGACGAGGCCGTCCGGCTTTTTCTTGCCGAGTTCGACGTGGGCCACGTCGCGGACATAGACGGGCTTGCCGTCACGCCGGGCGATGATCGCGCCCGCCACCTGCTCCGGCGTGCGAAACTGCCCCAGCGTGCGGATCAGATAGCGGCGTTTTCCCTCCCACAAGTCGCCCCCGGAGGTGTCCTGGTTCTGGTTGGCGAGCGCTGCCCGGAGGTCGTCGATCGTCAAACCGCGGGCGGCCAGCAGCTGCGGGTCGACGATCACCTGCAATTCGTCGGCCCGTCCGCCGATCAGGTCGGCGTTGGCCACGCCCTTGACCCGCTCCAGCTGGCTCTCGATCTCGTCCTCCGCCATCCGCCGCATCGCTTCCACGTCAAGTTCCGGGGGGGCGATGGCGGTGAGTTCGGGGTGGGCGGCGGCCAGCGTTCGCAGCCGGTAGAGGGCCAGGTCGGGCGTGCGGGCGGAACGCACGCGAGCCAGCTCGGCCGCAAACTCGGGATGCTCCGCCTCTGCCCGCTTCATTCGCTCAGGGTCGGGAGCCGCCTGGCTGAGAATCAGCCACGCCACGGGGCGGTCGTTGCTGCCGGTGGTGCGCGGCGCGGGGCGGTCGGCATCGATGGGCCATTTGCGGATTTGCTGCAGGCGGGTGTTGACCTTGACGAGCGCCTCGGCCATGTCGGTGCCGACGGGAAACTCGAGCTCGATAGACCCCTCGCCGTAGCTGGAAGAACTGGAGAGCTTGACGAGCCCTTCCACCGTTCGCAGCTGCTCTTCGACCGCCTGCACCAGCTCCCGTTCGATCTCCTGGGGGCTGGCGCCCCGCCAGCTGACATCGACCGTCACGGTCGGGATCTGCACCTCCGGCGTGAGCTGGACCGGCATCGAGAAGATCGCGAGGATGCCGAACAGCGTGGTCAGGATCACGCCCACGGCGACCTTCACCGGATTGGCTACGCAGGCCGCGATCAGGTTCATGGCAGTGCCTGTGCGTGCCGGGGCGTCAGTTGCGCGGCTGCTCGAAGGCCACCGCCATGCCGGGCCGCAGACGTTCGTTGCCGCGGACCACCACGAGACGGCCCGGCTCGATGTCGCTGCGAACCTCGACGTTGCCGCCGACGGCGGCGCCGAGTTCGACCGGCACCGCCCGGACCGTGCCCTCCATCTGCGTGGCGGCCGCACTCGGGCCGTCGACCACGAAAATCATCGGGGTGGTGCCACCGAGCACCAGTGCGTCTTTCGGCACCACCTTCACGCTCGCCGCCCGCCCCACGGGCAGCCACGCCCGGGCGAGCATGCCGCCGCGGAGCACCGGCGCGCCGGCGGCGATCGTGTTTTTGACCGCTATCTGCACGGGAAAGCTGCGGCTCAGCACGTCGGCCTGCGGGACGATCCGGGCGACGCGGCCGATCCACGTCTGATGGGGAGCGGCGTCGAAATCGAGGCGGACGTCGACACCGGCCTCGAGACCCACGACGGAGATCTCCGGCACGCGCACCTCGACCTCCACGTCATCGAGTTCGGCGATCCGCGCCACCAGGCCGCCGCGGGCGATCCACTGCCCCTTCTCGGTGAACCGCTCGATCACCCACCCGTCGAACGGAGCACGGATCGTGTGCTTGGCCAGTTGGTCGTCGATCCGCTCGACGGCCGCCTCCTGCACGGCCACGTTCGCTGCCGCCTGGGCGACCTGCTCGGCCCGCGGACCGGCCTCGACGAGGGCCAAGGCGGCGCGACTCCCGCGCAGTTGCGCCTCGATCTGCTGCAGTTCGGTCTGTGAGTCTTGGACCTCGTCCACGGTGCTCGTGCCACGCTCGGCGAGCCGGTTCAGCCTGGCGAGCCGGCTGCGAGCGTAGGCGAGCCGGGCCTCGAATCCGGCCACCAGCGCCCGCGACTGCTCGATCTCCTCGGGCCGCGAACCGGCCCGCAGTTCCGCCAGCACCTGTCGCCGCCGCTGCAATTCGGCGACGGCGCCTTCCCGTTCGATTTCCAGCAGGCCGCGGAGAAGCTCGGCGAGCGGCTGGCCTTCCTTCACGCGCTGCCCATCGAAGATCGGAAGATCGACGATCCGCCCATCGACGGCGCTGCCCGCATCGCTGGTACGGGCGGGCATCACGGTCCCGACGAACGACTGGCCCATGGCCTGTTCGGCCATCGAGACTCGGGCCACCACTACCGGAACGGCCGCCTGCTCGGCCCTCAGCCCCGAAGCAACGAAAACAGCCCCGGCCATGCCGCATGTCAGCAACCTGGCCGAAAAAACAGGACGCCGGGGCCGCAAAAAAGTTTTATGAGCCGGCATGGTGGAGGGCTGGTGGGCATGGAGGGGCCGGAACGAAATCCTTTATACCAGCGGTATTCGCCGGAAAGGGCGGTTTTTTCGCCATTTTTTTCAGCCGCTTGACGGTGCCGAACCCTTCCGTTAATTTTCTACCCAGATGCGGCCGATCCCAGTGACTCGGAGATCGATTCCCGCATCATCGCTCGTGATTCCATCGGGCTGGCTGGTGTCGACCACAAAATGTGGCGGTGTCGGCTGGTGAGGTGGCAGTCGTGGGTCGAGGCCCGGTCCGGATGGCCGAACGTTTGGCCGCCGGGGCGAACCTCTGTCCATGACAGTCACGAGCCGCCGGTGTGCCGGGCACGAATGTGTGCGGCACGTCGTCGGCTCGTTTTGTTCTTTGACAATTTGGTCGTGGTAATTGGCATCTTGAAAGAATGCCGAAGGAGAGCCGTCTCAAGCGGCTCTCTGGAAGCGTTCTCCCAAGGCTCAAGAGTTCTGTCGTGCGGCCAGGCCGCAGGGCAGGGCTCCTGAAAAGAGCGAGAATCGTTATGTCGGGTCGAGTTTTTCGCGTTTGCGAAAGACAATACGATGGCCCGGCAGGAGAACATTCGAATCAGGCTCGTTCGCGAGCACTCGATTCGGGTGGTCAAGCTCCAAAGGGCGCATGGGGGATGACTAGGCATCAGGAGGCTTTGAAGGGCGCGGAAGACTGCGATAAGCCCGGGGTAACCGTCAAACAGGTGATGATCCCGGGATTCCCGAACAGACTGCATCTGAATTCATAGGATGCAGTAGCCAACGCGGCGAACTGAAACATCTCAGTACCCGCAGGAAAAGAAAGAAAAATCGATTTCCTCAGTAGCGGCGAGCGAAAGGGAAATAGCCCAAACCGAGGTGGTTTCCACCTCGGGGTTGTAGGGCCCTCCACCGGAGTTACCAAACAATCATTTAGCGGAACGTTCTGGAAAGTTCGTCCACAGAGGGTGACAGGCCCGTACGCGAAAAGTGATTGTCTCTGGAGGGTACCCTGAGTAGGTCGAGTCACGTGGAACCTCGACTGAATCTACGGGGACCATCCCGTAAGGCTAAATACTCCCTGATGACCGATAGTGAACTAGTAGCGCGAGCGAAAGTTGAGAAGAACCCCTGCTAGGGGAGGAATGTGAACCTGAAACCATGTGCCTACAAGCGGTCGGAGCGCTATGGCGGGTAACCGCAATGCGTGACGGCGTGCCTTTTGCATAATGATCCGGCGAGTTAC
>JBIJCJ010000205.1:0-5943 GCA_044344765.1 Pirellulales bacterium
CGTCACGCCGGCGAGCCTCGAGCCGCCGCCCGGCGTCGCCGCGCCCGCCCACACCCTGCCCTCGACGGCCGCGACGACCGTGCCGCCGTCCTATGCCGATGTCGATGGCCGGCAGCTCGCGGCCGCTCTGTCGCGGAGCAACCAAGAGACGCAGCTCATGCAGGACGAGATCACGGCCCTGCGGGAGCAACTGGCGAGCACCTCGACCCAGCTCGCACAGACCAGGGCCGCGGGCCTGGCCGCTGCGGGCGGCACGACGACCGGCCGGCCCGTGTCTGACGCCGCACTCGCACCGCCCGTCCCGGGTGCGCCGGCGACCGCCGCCACGATGCAGACGGCGATGGCGCAGCTCGCCTTGCCCGGGGTCGATGCCCGGTTCGACGGCGCGGTCGTGCGGATCGATATCCCAGCCGACCGGCTCTTCGAGGACGGCACGGCCAATCTGCTGCCTGGTGGTGCGGCCACGCTCACCCAGGTGGCCGGTGAACTGGAGCGGGTCCTTCCGGGGCACTTCATCGGCATCGAGGGGCATCTCGACACCGAGCCGCTGCAGAACGCGTCGTGGACGTCGCCCCACCAGTTGACCGCCGCCCGGTCGGCGGCGGTGTTCGATTTCCTGACGACCCGCACCAAGGTCCACGCGGGCCAGCTGTTCCTCGTGGCCCATGGCGCGAATCATCCTCTGGTGTCGAACGCGACCGCCGCGGGCAGGTCCCGCAACCGCCGCGTGGAACTGGTCGTGTATCCCGAGCGCGCGGCCGCAAAGTAGGCACGCCGGCTTTCGGCGGCCGTCATCCGGTCGTACACTGCCGCCATGGTCACGATCGTCGACTACGGCAGCGGCAATCTGCGCAGCGTGCAGAAGGCCTTCGAACACCTCGGGGCCGCGGCCACGATCACCGCCGACCCCGCGGCCGTGGCCGACGCCCAGCGGCTCGTGCTGCCCGGCGTGGGCGCGTTTGGCGATGCGATGCGGGAGCTCCGCCGCCGCGATCTCGTGGCCCCGATCATCGCCCACGTCCACGCCGACCGCCCGTTCTTCGGCATCTGCATGGGGCTGCAGCTGCTCTTCGAGACCGGCTGGGAGGGGGGCCGGCACGAGGGCCTGGGGCTGCTCGCCGGAGACGTGGCGCGGTTCGAGCTGCCGACCGGCTTCAAGGTGCCCCACATGGGCTGGAACACCGTCGCCTGGCGGTCCGGCGACCGGCCCGCCGGGGAGCACTTCTACTTTGTCCACTCCTACCACGCCCGCCCCGCCGACGAGTCGGTCGTCGCGGCCGTGACCGATTACGGCGGCCCGTTCTGCGCGGCCGTCGCCCGCGGCCGGCTGTTCGCCACGCAATTTCATCCCGAGAAGAGCCAGGCGGCCGGACTGCGGCTGCTGCAGGCGTTTCTCGCATCCTGACGGGCTCCTTTCGGAAACGAGCGATCATGGAACTCTGGCCGGCGATCGATCTGCGGGGCGGGAAGTGCGTCCGGCTCTTGCAGGGTGACTACGAACGCGAGACAGTGTTCGGCGAGGATCCGGTCGCCATGGCCCGCAGCTTCGTGGCCGCCGGCGCCCGGCGGCTGCATGTCGTCGATCTCGACGGAGCCAAGGCCGGGATGCCCGTGCAGGCGGATCTCGTGCGGCGGATGGTCGAGGCGGCGGGCGTGCCCTGCCAGCTGGGCGGCGGCGTGCGCACGCGAGACACGGCGGCGGCCTACCTGGCGGCGGGCGTCGATCGGGTGGTGCTCGGCAGCGCGGCGGTCGAGCGGCCGGAGCTGCTCGAGTCGCTGGCCCGCGAGTTCCCCGGGCGGATCGTGCTCGGCCTCGACGCCCGCGATGGTCGCGTCGCCGTGCGGGGCTGGCTGGAGACCAGCGACCTCACGGCCGTCGACATCGCCAGGCGGCACGCCGGACTGCCGCTGGCCGGCATCGTCTACACCGACATCGCCAAAGACGGCATGCTCGCCGGGCCGAATCTGCCGTCGCTGTCCGAAATGATCGCCGCCGTGCCGCTGCCGGTCGTGGCGTCGGGCGGGATCGCGAATGCGGCGGACATTCGCCGGGTGGCGGCCGCGGGGGCGGCCGGATGCATCGTCGGCAAGGCGCTCTATGCGGGCGCGGTCACCCTCCCCGAGGCCTTGGCCGCGGCCGGCGACGGCGGCTGACGCGGCAGTCCGCGGCAGTCCGCGGCATGAGCCGGCACGGGCGTTCCGGCAGAGTCTGCCCGGTTTTCCGAGGGTGCCGCAGACCCGGCAAAACAGCCCCGGCGGTGCGAAGAACCCTCAATTTCGCCACCGGCGACCGCCGACCGTACGAGAAACCCGTCCGCCGGCCGTTTGCCGGTCCCGCGGGCCAGCCTTACGATCGACTTTCATGGCCACCGACGTCCGGATCAAGGAGCAGTTGCCCGAGCTCACGCGGCGGATCATCGAGACGTACCGGGACGTGCCGACGATCCACTATCTCGGCCACTGCCCGCTCCCGAACTACGAGTCGATCGTCTCGGCCTGCGAGGATCTCAAGGAGATCCTCTATCCGGGCTACCGCCGCCGCGAGAACCTGCACCTCGGCAACGTCACCTACCACGTGGGCGACCTGATCGACGGCCTGCACGACAAGCTCACCACGCAGATCGGCCGGGCCCTGCGGCACAGCCTGTCCGCCCAGCGGACGGCGGCCGAGCAGGGCGTCGAACTGCCGGGCGTGTCCGAGGCCGTGCAGCACTGCACCGAGGAGGGCGACTTCGAGGCCCTCGGCCAGGCCAAGGCCGTGCAGTTTCTCGAGCAGATTCCCGACCTGCGGAAGGTGCTGGCCACGGACGTGCAGGCCGCCTACGACGGCGACCCGGCCGTGCGCACGCTCGACGAGATCATCTTCTGCTATCCGGGCCTCGAGGCCGTCACGATTCACCGTCTGGCCCACCTCCTCCACCGCCTGGAGGTGCCGCTCATCCCCCGGATGATGGCGGAGTGGGCCCACTCCCGGACCGGCATCGACATCCATCCCGGGGCCACGATCGGCGATCACTTTTTCATCGACCACGGCACGGGCGTGGTCATCGGGGAGACCTGCGAGATCGGCAGCCACGTGAAGCTTTACCAGGGCGTCACGCTGGGGGCCCTCTCGTTTCAGACCGACGGCGACGGCAATCTCGTCCGCGGGACGAAGCGGCACCCGACGATCGAGGATCGGGTGGTGATCTACGCCAACGCCACGGTGCTCGGCGGTGCCACGCGGATCGGCCACGACTCCGTGATCGGCAGCAACGTGTGGCTGACGCGGTCGGTCGATCCGCACACCACCGTCGTGCTCGAGAAGCCGAAGCTCCGCATGCGCGGCGAGATGCCCGAGCAGGGCATCGATTGGCAGATATGACCTCGCGCCTGCGGGGCCTGTGTGCGGGTGCTTTTTCTGGAGCGGCGGTCTCTGACCGTCGTGCCCGGTTGCCGGGAAGCCCGAAGCGTGAGCTGAGGGAATCCGCGTCGCTCCACCGGAAACGGATCCGCATTCCCTCGGCTCACGCCTCGGACTTCAAGGGCACGGGGATGCGTTCGGATCCGTGAACCTCGGGCCGTGTGCACCGACGGTCAGAGACCGCCGCTCCAACGGGGGCGGCGACGGCGGTCAAGCGAGGTCAGCCAACGGCGTTCTGCGATCCGGCACGGGCGGCCCGTCATTCGAGAAACGAGCCGATCGCTGCGAGGTAGG
This sequence comes from Pirellulales bacterium, assembly GCA_044344765.1. Classification (GTDB taxonomy): domain Bacteria; phylum Planctomycetota; class Planctomycetia; order Pirellulales; family UBA1268; genus QWPN01. Next base: position 3,698 of record JBIJCJ010000205.1, read on the forward strand.
CCGGATCGAAGGAGACGTCGTTGTGCCCCGCGGCAGGGAAGGCACGCTCCGCGACGATGCCCGCCGGGAACGACTCGATCAGACGTCGCGTGTGGTCGCCGGGCACGACCTCGTCGGCCCCCGCGGAGATCACGAGCGTGGGCATCGTCACCCGGGGAGCGTCTTTGACGCTCTCGAAGCGGTCGGCGAGCAGAAGCCGCACCGGCAGGAAGGGAAACAGGCGGCCGCCGAGCGCCAGGATGCTGTCGAACGGCGTCACCAGCACCAGACGGCGCACGGGCTGCGTGGCCGCGAGGCGGGTGGCGACCGCCGAGCCGAGGCTGCGACCGATGACGTCCACGTTCGCATGCCGCGACCGCACGTCTTCGAACACGGCCGCCGCGTCGGCGTGGAGCGCCGCCTCGGAAGGCCGGCCGCCACTGCCGCCGTAGCCCCGGTAGTGCGGGGCGTAGATGGCGTGCCTCGGGAACGCATCCGCCAGTTCCGGCACCGTCCGCGACACGTCCTCGGCGTTGCCCCCGAAGTAGAGAATCGCCTGAGGTCCGTCATGCAGTCGGGTGGCGATCCGCAGCGTCGCGCCCGGCACTTCGAGGGTCGCCGTCGGCACCCGGCCGAGCGCCGGCACGGGATGGAAGAGCAGCGACCGTTGGGCGAAGAACAGCACCCCGCACAGGCCGGCATAGGCCGCCACGAGCACCCGCGTCGCGATCACGGCGGCCCGTCTCATGACGGGAGACCCGCAACTACCGCCGGCCCGCGGTGCGGACGACGGCGCGGGCCGCATCCTGGGACCGCAGTCGGGCGGCGATCGCCTCGTCGCCCGTGGCCTTGGTGGCGGCGATCTTCTCCAGATCGGCCCGGGCGGCGGCCGCGTCGAGCTTCTCCGCGGGAATCGCCCGCTGGGTGATCACGGTCACGGTGTCGTGGCCGACCTCCACGAAGCCCCCCTCCACGAACGTGCGTCGCTGGCCGTCGCCGGCCCCCTGCTCGCCCGTGATCCGCACCTCGCCGGCCCCGAGCCGGCCGATGAACGGGGCGTGGCCGTGCCCGATGCCGCGTTGGCCGTCGAACAGCGGCAGGGCCACGAACCGGGCCTGCGTGTCGAGGACCGTGGCCTCGGGCGTGACGATCACGCACCGCACCGCTCCGGACTGCTTCGTGTTGGCCATCGGTGGCTTGCTCCGTTGTTGAACGCCGGGCGTCAGGCCTTGGCGGCCATCTTCTTGGCCTGTTCCTCGGCCTGCTCGATCGGGCCGACGTACATGAAGGCCTGCTCGGGCAGGTGATCCCACTTGCCGTCGGCGATCTCCTCGAACGAGCGGATCGTGTCGTCGAGGCTCGTGATCTCGCCGGGCTTGCCCGTGAACACCTCGGCCACGAGGAACGGCTGCGAGAGGAACCGCTCCATGCGGCGGGCCCGGTGGACGACCAGCTTGTCCTCCTCGGAGAGCTCGTCGACGCCGAGGATGGCGATGATGTCCTGGAGCTCGCGGTACCGCTGCAGCGTCCGCTGCACGCGACGGGCGATCTTGTAGTGCCGCTCACCCACGTACTGCGGGTCGAGGATGCGGCTCGACGAGGCGAGCGGATCGACGGCGGGGTAGATGCCCTTCTCCGAGATCGAACGCTCCAGGTAGAGGAAGGCGTCGAGGTTGCCGAAGGCCGTGGCCGGGGCCGGGTCGGTCGGGTCGTCGGCCGGCACGTACACGGCCTGCACCGAGGTGATGGCCCCCTTCGACGTCGAAGTGATCCGCTCCTGGAGCGCGCCCATCTCCGTGGCCAGCGTCGGCTGGTAGCCCACGGCGCTCGGCATGCGGCCCAGGAGGGCGCTCACCTCGCTGCCCGCCTGCGAGAAGCGGAAGATGTTGTCGACGAAGAGCAGCGTGTCGGCACCGGTCGTGTCGCGGAAATACTCGGCCATGGTGAGTGCGGAGAGCGCGACGCGGAGCCGGGCTCCCGGCGGCTCGTTCATCTGGCCGAACACCATGCACGTCTGCTCGATGACGCTCCGGCCGGTGTCGCCGATCTTCGCCTCCTGCATCTCGAGCCACAGGTCGGTGCCCTCGCGGGTCCGCTCGCCGACGCCGGCGAATACCGAGTAGCCGCCGTGGGCCGAGGCGATGCGGGCGATGAGCTCCGTGAGGATCACCGTCTTGCCCAGGCCGGCACCGCCGAACAGGCCGGCCTTGCCGCCGCGGACGAACGGCGTCAGCAGGTCGATCACCTTGATGCCGGTCTCGAAGAGC
>JBIJCJ010000206.1:0-5914 GCA_044344765.1 Pirellulales bacterium
GAGGGGGGCGGGGATCCTACCGGCCTCCCGTGGGCGGGGCCAGATCGCTTCCGCCCTGGAAAAACGGCCGTCCTGCCAAACTGGGATGGCCGCCTGGGGCGACCGCGCCCCGCCGGCGCAGGCAGCGCCAGCACGGGCCGCCGCGCCGCGTTCCCCCCGCACCGCGTATATTCATGGCGTCGTCGCCGGAAGCGAAGTCGTCCCGCCAGGCCGTAGATTCGGGAGCCACCGCGAGGAGATTCGGTCCATGCGTTCGCGAGACGTCGATTCAGGCCGGGTGCGTGACGTGGTCGCCGTCGTGCTGGCGGGGGGCAAGGGGTCGCGGCTCGATCCGCTGACCCGCGACCGGGCCAAGCCGGCCGTGCCCTTCGGCGGCATCTACCGGATCGTCGACTTCGCACTTTCCAACTGTCTCAACAGCGGCCTGCGGCGCATCCTCCTGCTCACGCAATACAAGGCCAGCAGCCTCGACCGCCATCTGAACCTCGGCTGGCATCGGTTCTTCTGCCGGGAGCTGGGCGAGTTCCTCGATGTGCTCCCGCCGCAGCAGCGGGTGGACGAGCACTGGTACCTGGGCACCGCCGACGCGGTCTACCAAAATATCTATTCGCTCGAGATGGCGGCGCCGCGGCTGGTCGTGGTCCTCGCCGGCGACCACATCTACAAGATGAACTACCAGTCGCTGATCGACGCCCACGAGTCGAGCGGCGCCGCCGTCACGATCGGCGCGTTGCCGGTGCCGCGGGCGGCGGCGATCGAGTTCGGCACGATGGAGGTCGACGCCGCCGGCCGGGTCCGCGCATTTCGCGAAAAGGTGGCCGACCCGCCGCCGATGCCCGGCGCGCCGCACCTGGCCTTGGCGTCGATGGGCATCTACTGCTTCTCCGCCGACTTCCTCCTCGCGGAGCTCCGCCGCGATGCGGCCGATCCGCTCAGCCGCCACGACTTCGGCCACGACATCCTCCCGGCCGTGATCCGCACGCACGCCGTGCACGCCTTCCCGTTTCGCGACGAGAACCGCAAGCGCGACGCCTACTGGCGCGACGTAGGCACGATCGACGCCTACTACGAGGCCAACATGGACCTCGTCGACGTCGACCCGCAGCTCAACCTCTACGACGATCAATGGCCGATCCGCACCCACCACCCCGCCTACCCGCCGCCGAAGTTCGTGTTCGCCGGCGAGGGGCCCGACGCCCGCCGCGGCGAGGCGACCGACAGCCTCGTCTGCCCGGGCGCGATCGTCTCCGGCGGCCGCGTGACCCGGTCGATCCTCGGTCCCGGCGTGCGGGTCAACAGTTTCGCCAGGGTGGAGGAGAGCATTCTCTTCGAGGGCGTGGACGTCGGCCGGCACGCGATCGTCCGCCGCGCGATCATCGACAAAGGAGTCCACGTGCCCCCCGGGGCCACCGTGGGCGTCGATCACGAGGAAGACGCCGCCCGCGGGCTCGCGGTTTCGGCCGAGGGAGTGACGGTCGTTCCCAAGGGCTTCTGCTTCGAGTCGAATCTGGTCCCCGCCCCTGTCGGCTGACCCGCCTGCCTTCCGTCACGCCATGCCGATCCGCAACCTCGTCTTCCTCGCCGTCGCCGCGATCGTCTGCCTCGCATCCTGGGCGGCCCGGGAGCGCGACGCCCGCGGCCGCCGCTTCGGCGAGGTGCTGGGCCATATCGACCGGGCGTACCTCGAGCCGGTGGACGGCGAGGCCCTGTTCGCCACCGCCGTCGAGGCCGCGGTCGCCAAACTTGACGAGCACTCCGCCTTTCTCCGCGGCGCCGCCCGCGACGACCTCGAGTCATTGCTCGACCAGCAGTTCGGCGGCGTGGGCGTGGAACTCGGCCTCGATGACCGCACCCGGGCTGTGACCGTGCTGGCGCCGCTGCCGGGCTCGCCAGCCTGGCGGGCCGGCATCGTGGCCGGAGACGTGATCGACGCGATCGACGGCACCGCGACCGCGGGGCTCCCGCTCCGCGAGGCGATCGGCCGCCTGCGGGGCCGGCCCGGCGAGCCGGTGCGACTGCTGGTGACCTCGCGGCCGGCGACGGGAACGCTCGATCCAGACACGGCGGCCGCGGGCCCGACCCGCGAAGTGACCCTCGTGCGCGAGACGGTGAAGGTCGAGAGCATTCTCGGCGATCGCCGCCGTGCTGACGGCACGTGGCAGTGGATGCTGCAGGACGAGCCCGGGGTCGCGCTGGTGCGGATCGTGTCGTTCGGCGAACACACCGCCGCCGACCTCGACGCCGCCTTCGCGGCGATCGACCGCGAGGCCGCGGGCGGGCTCCGCGGCCTGGTGCTCGATCTGCGGGGCAATCCGGGCGGCCTGCTCGACTCGGCTGTCGCCACCTGCGACCGGTTGCTCGACGAGGGCGTGATCGTATCGACGGCGGGCCGGCGGGCCGGCGGGACCGAGGCGGGCATCACCCACCGCGCCGAGCCGGGGGCGGCGCTGGCGGGCGTACCGCTGGCCGTGCTCGTGGACGGCCTGACGGCCAGTGCCGCGGAGATCGTGGCGGCGTGCCTGCAGGACAACCGTCGGGCCACGGTGGTGGGCAGTCGCACATACGGCAAGGGCACCGTGCAATCGATCCTGCCGCTTTCCGACGGCCGCAGCCTGCTCAAGCTCACCACGTCGGAATACCTGCGTCCCTCGCGGGCCAACATCCACCGCCGCCCGGACGACGGCGACGATGCCGTCTGGGGCGTGAGCCCCGACGCCGGCTTCGAGATCACCCCGCCGGCGGCGAGCCTCGAGCGGACGCGAATCTGGCGGCGGGCCCGGGACGTGGGCGACCAAGGGGCCGTGGCGTCCGCGGCGCCCCGCTCGGTAGACCCGGTCCTGGCGACCGCCCTGCGGCTGTTCTCACGACCAGCCGCCGAGCTCGGCGGCCAGGAAGAAGCTGCCAGCCACGCAGACAAGGCCGCGGCTGGTGGCGAGTGACCGGGCCGTCGTCAGGGCCTCCCGCGGCGAGGCCGCGACCCGCGCGGGCGGCAGTCCGGCACGGCGGCAGGCGGCCACCAGGCGTTCCACCGGTGCGGCCCGCGGATTCGTGGCATACCGCGTGACGATCACGTGATCGAACAGGCCGACGGCCGCGGCCAGCATCTTCTCGAGCTGCTTGTCGGCGCTGGCGGCGAACACGAGCACCCGCGGCCGGTGGCGGTCGAGCGCCGGGGCGAGCGTGGCGAGGAGCGCCCGCATCGAGGCCACGTTGTGCGCGGCATCGACCACCGTCAGCGGATGTGTCGCCACCCGCTCGATGCGTGCGGGCAGGGTCGTGCGGGCCAGGCCGCTGGCGATCGCCCGCTCGGTCACCCGCCAGCCACGGGCGGCGAGCTGCCGCGCGGCGACGACCGCAAGCGCCGCGTTCTCGGCCTGGTGGCGGCCTGTCATGCCCAGTCGATACCGTTGCGGCGCGGAGTTCGGGATGGAGATCTCCACCGCGTCGTCGCCGTGCGCCGCGTCGGCCACGTGGACGAAGGAGAAGTCGCGGCCGAGCTGCAGCAGCCGCGCCCGGCGCCGCGTCGCGGTCGCCGCGATCACCCGCCGGGCGGCGGGATGCGTGGCCCCCGAGACGACCGGCACGCTCCGCTTGATGATCCCCGCCTTCTCGCCGGCGATGCGGCTGATCGTCGGGCCGAGCACGGCCATGTGGTCGAGGCTGATGCTCGTGATCACGGAGACCAGCGGCCGCGACACGTTCGTGGCATCGAGCCGGCCGCCCAGGCCCGTCTCCAGGACGGCGATCTCGACGCCCGCCCGCACGAAGTGGACCAGGGCCACCGCGGTCACAACCTCGAACCATGTCGGCCCGCGGCCGCCGCTCCGGGCCGCCGTCGCGTCGAGCCGCTCCACGGCCGGGATCACCTCGGCGAAGGCGGCGACCAGGTCGGCCGCCGCGATCGGCCGGCCGGCGACGCAGATCCGCTCCTCGAGCGCGTGTACGTGCGGCGACATGTAGCGGCCGACGCGATGGCCGGCATCCTCGAGAATCGAGGCCAGCATCGCCACGGTCGATCCCTTTCCCTTGGTGCCGGCGACATGCACGATCGGCAGCCGCTCGTGCGGCTTGCCGACCGCCGCCAACAGCCGACGCATGCGGGCCAGCCCGAACGGCGCGGCGGCCGCGGGGGGCGTGCGCTCGAAGTTGAGCCGCCGGTCGAGCCAGGCGATGGCGGCTGCGCGGTCGTCTTCCGGCCGTCGCGCAGCCTCGCGTTCGTCGCCGCTTCGCCGCCGTCCCATCTTGTGCAGGCTCCCGGGCCTTCGATCGCAGACTCCGCGCCACATGGAGTCGCGGACTTCGAAAAGATTCTATCGGGGCGTGGACAAAGCCCCGCACGGCAATCCTGTACGGGACGTGGGCCGTTACGAGCTTTGCACGCTGCCCGCCTTGCCTGTCCCTCTGGGAGAGGCCGCGTGAGGGTGCCGGCACGCCTCCTGCAAGGGTTGCGCCGTGGTTTGTTTATCTTGCCTCTCCCTTTGGGAGAGGCCGGCCGCAGGCCGGGCGAGGGTGCTTTGCGAATTGCCGCGGATTGCCCATGCAGCCTCGCCCTGCCCGCTGCCCATTCCCGGCAGGGTGGCATGACAAAGCGGTCTTGACCCTTCGCGACGGTTCCCGGAATCTCCGTGGCCCATGCCCACCCGCCGCCCCAGACCGAGCCTGGCCTGCACCGCTCTCGCGGCGGCGATGCTTGCGCTCACGGGCCATGCCCCGGCCCAGGAGCCGATCCCGCAGCCGCTGGCGATGCCGCCGATGTACATCCCGGATCCGGCCGCCCCCGGCGGCCTGGCCGGCATGCCCCCTTCGGTCGCGGCCGACGTCCTGCCGGACTGGCCGCGCTGGTTCGCCGGCGCGAACGGCCTGATCATGACCCGCACGCTGCCCGGCGGGACGGCCGTGATGCAGCCGGCGGGCGGCACGCAGCTCACCACCGCCGACGCGGCGGCCTCCTGGCCCGGCGGCGTCGATCTCCACCTCGGCCGCTGGTTCGGTCCGCGTCAGCAGCACGCGGTCGAACTCATCTATTGGGGCGTGTACGGCCTGGGCACCTCGGCCGGCGTGGCCGCGAGTCCGCCGGTCCTCGACACGATCCCGCAGACGCCCGGCGTGACCATCGCCGGCACGCCGGCGGCTGCATACCTGGAGAACGCCGCCGTCCAGACGATCGGCCGTGCCGACGTGGTCAACGACGTCGAGATCAACTGGGTCTACTCGCTCTGGGAGCGGCCGGAGTTCCTGCCCCGCGACCGGCGTGTGAACCTCATGTGGCTCGCCGGCTTCCGCTACTTCGGCCTCGGCGACACGCTCACGCTCACGACGACGCCCGGCATCCCCGCCCTCGGGCCGCCGGCCCTGTCGGTGGCGACGGCCAACAACATCTACGGCGCGCAGGTCGGGGCGAAGTTCGACTGGCTGTTCGTTCCGGGGCTGCGGTTCAACGTCGTGCCCAAGTTCATGATCGGCGGCAACGCGGTGACCAACACCACGGCCCTCGACACCGCGGCCGGCAACCCCGCCCTCTTCGCCTCGGGCGCACCGGTGAGCGTGCATCAGACGCTCGGCGTCTTCTCCTGGCTCGGCTCGGTGGACACGGGCCTGGCCTGGGACGTGACCGACCGCTGGACGCTCTCGATCGGCTACCGCGTCGTGGGCGTGGGCAACGTCGCCCAGGCCGACTCCCAGTGGCCGGCGCTGCTCGCCGCCCCGGGCACGCTGCCCGGCCTGGGCGCCGCGTCGAGCACGATCATCCACGGCGGCTTCGCCGGGTTCGAGGGGCGATATTGACTTCACGCCTGCGGGGCCATCCATGGCCCCCGGCATCCTTCCGTTGCTGGGAAGCCCGAAGCGCAAGCTGAGGGAATACGCTCCGCCTCTCGAAAAACCACCCGCATTCCCTCGGCTCGCGCCTCGGGCT
>JBIJCJ010000047.1:0-20178 GCA_044344765.1 Pirellulales bacterium
CGGCCGACGAAAAGCTCGAGCGGCTGCTCCTGCCGGAGCCGGGCGGCCTGTTCGAGGATCTTTTGGGCGCGGCCGGCGGCGCCGGTGATCCCGTGGCCGGTGCCGTGGCGACGACGGGCGCCCGGGCCTTCCTGCTCGGCCGGATTGCGGAGTTGCCCGCGCTCGCGACACTCGCCGGTGAGGTCGAGGCGCTCGAACTCCTGGCCGGCGGCCGCCCGCTGTTCATGCTCCCAGCCCGCGTCACGGTGCGCTGAATCGCTGGCTTTCGCTCCGGGGGCAACCCGTCACCCCCCGGCTTCCGCCGGGGGCTTCCAGAGAACCGGATGACGGGATGACGGGATGACTGCAATCCAAAAGCCCCTCGCGGAAGCGAGGGGGTGACGCGTGGCCATCACCATCCGGGCAGCGCATCAACCGCGCCCATGGCGATCGGACGCGTCACCCCCCGGCTTCCGCCGGGGGCTTCCAAAGAACCGGATGACCGCGCGACCGGCCTGGTCTTACCAGGCGAGACGGTCGCAGGAGGCGACCTGCCCGCCAGAGGCGGGCGTTCAGCCGGCACTGGCCATGGAAGGCAGTGCCGGCGTGAAGCAGGACACTTCGCCTGGTCTTACCAGGCGAAGTGCGCGAAGGCCTTGTTCGCGTCCGCCATGCGATGCACGTTGTCACGCTTCGTGACCGCGGCGCCTTCACGCTTGTAGGCGGCGATGATCTCTTCGGCGAGCTTCTCGAACGTCGCCCGCCCCTTCTTCTCGCGGACGGCCTGGAGCAGCCAGCGGATGGCCAGCGACTGCTGGCGGTTGCGGTTGACCTGCATCGGCACCTGGTAGGCGGCACCGCCCACCCGCTTTGAACGCACCTCGACGGCCGGCTTCACGTTCTCGATGGCGCGATTGAAGATCTCGATCGGCTCGGCATCGGTGATCTTCTTGGCGACGATGTCCATCGCCTTGTAGAAGACGTTTTGGGCCACGCTCTTCTTGCCGTCTTCCATCAGACAGTTGATGAACTTGCTGGCGAGAAGCGATCCGTAGCGGGGATCGGGGCGGAGTTGTTCGCGGCTGGCTGTGATGTTTCCCATGGTCGTGGTCTTTCGAGGTTAACCCTTCTTGGCGCCGTAGAGGCTGCGAGACTGCTTGCGGCCCTGCACGCCGAGCGTGTCGAGCGCACCGCGGATGATGTGATACCGCACGCCCGGCAGGTCGCGGACACGACCGCCACGGATGAGCACGATCGAGTGCTCCTGGAGATTGTGACCCTCGCCGGGAATGTAGACGGTGACTTCCTTCTGGTTGGACAGCCGCACGCGGGCGATCTTCCGCAGGGCGGAGTTCGGCTTCTTGGGCGTCATCGTCCGGACCTGCAGGCACACGCCGCGCTTCTGCGGGCAGCGGTCGAGCACGGGCGACTTGGAGAACTTCCGCTTCGGGCGGCGGCGGCTGCGGACGAGCTGACTGATCGTGGGCATGGGGTGTCCGGGTTCTGGGCGGCAAAAACGCGAGCCCTAAAAGATAGCCGACACCTACGGTCGCCGGAAGGCGCCTTGCGAAAATCCTGATTTCAGGCCACTGCGGGGCACCAGACCTCGCCGCGCCCCCCCGCCAGAAGGTCTCCGTGCCATTGCCGCCAGGGGCCGCGCGGGGCGGCTGTGGCGAGCCCGGCGGCCGCCAGCCGCCGCAGCAGGAGCGGGAGAAAGGAAGGATTCCAGGCCGCCCCGGGGGTAAATGTCGCGGGCAGTCGGGGTGCGGATCGGAGGGCCACCAGTGATCCACGACGCATGCCGGCGGCCGGATGGGAGCCCAACGCCCCGCCGACGACGACGGTGCCGGCCCGCATTTCGAAGGCCGCCGCGGCGTCGCAGTCGCCGCCGATCGCGAGCACGCCCCGCCGCATCCGGGCTCCCGCGAGGCAGCCGGCGTCGCCCGCCACGACCACGATCCCACCCCGCATGCCGCAGGGGCTGCCGGGCAGGGCGCCCGCCGCGTTGTCGCCGCAGTGGCCGCCGACGTGCACTTCGCCGCCGCTCATCTCGCAGGCCAGCCAGTCGCCTGCCGACCCGGTCACCGCCAACGTGCCGCCGGACATCCCGCTGCCGGCGTGCCGACCGACGTCGCCGCGGACGTCGATGCGGCCCGCGTCAAGGCCCGCCCCGACGCGATGGACCCGCGAGAAGTCGCCGTGGCACTCGATCCGGCCGTCGTCCGCGGTGCCGCTCACCGCGAAGCATTCGCCCAGGCTGCACCGACGACCGTCGGCCGCGATCGGCAGGCGGGCGATCGTCGCCGCGTCGAGGCCCTGGAGCCGAGCGGGCAGGATGCCGTCGAGATCGATCGCGAGCGGACCGCGCGGACCGGCGTGGGGCACGAGAACGAGCGGCATGGCGGCGACCGAAGGCGAATGAGCGCGGCCGCGGGAGCGTTCCCGCCCCGCGGCCGCGATTATCATACCGCAGGCCGGCCGCCGGCCGGCGTCACTTCGCCAGCACCGGTACCTTGCGGGAGGTGCTCGTCGGCGACTTCGCAAGCTCGACGGTGAGCACGCCCTTGTCGTAGCGGGCAGTCACCTTCGCCGGATCGACGGCCTCGGGCAGCGGGATCGCCCGGCTGAAGGCCCCGACGTGGCTCTCCCGGTGGGTCCAGCCCTCGCCGCTCTCCTCGGTCTGCGACTTCTTCTCGCCCGAGATCACGAGCCGGTCCTCCGAGACGCTCACGTCGACGTCCTTGGGATCGATCCCCGGCAGCTCGGCCCGCACGTGGATCTGCTTGTCGTTCTCCGTCATGTCGATCGCCGGCAGCCACTGGCCGGGCTCGATCGTCTGGAACCACCCGGGCGCCGCCAACGGTCGCGAGAAGAAGCCTTCGAACAGACGGTTCATCTCGTTGCGAAAGTCGGCCAGGGTGGAAAGGCTGCCGGGCTCCATGCCACTCGTGCGCTTCGTGCGAAAAGGAATCAGGCTCATCGCGTCGCTCCTTTTCTCAAAACGGGGATCGGACACTCGACACTGCTTCGAAACGCCCGCGCCGCTCATGCCGTGCGGACCGCGACCTTCCGCGGCCGCACCGCGGCCAATCGGGGCACGCGGATCGTGAGCACGCCGCGGCGGTAGTCGGCCGTGATCAGCGAGGCGTCGAACCCCTCGCCGAGCCGGAACGACCGGCGGAAGCTGCCGACGCCGTACTCGCGCCGGAGCACCATGCCGGGGAGTTCCCGCGGCGGCACCGCCGCCTGGACGGCGAGCACGCCGTCTTCGAACGTCACGTCGATGCCGTCCGCACGGGCGCCGGGCACGTCGCAGACGAGCAGCACCTCCGTGCCGCGGTCGCAGATGTCGACATTGGGCTGGAACGTGAGTTCCGTCTCCGCCTCGGTGCGGGGCGCGGTCGTCGTGGGGGTGTTGGTGGTGACCATGGGATCATCTCCTGGGAGTGTGTTTTGGGGTCGTGCGAATGGGTTTGGGCCGACGTGAAGCGGCGGGCGTCACGACGTCCGCACTTCGATTCTGCGGGGCTGGCACTGCGGCGCCTTGGGGCAGGTCACGGTGAGCACGCCGTCGATCAGCCGGGCCTCGACGCGGCCGGCATCGACGGCCATCGGCAGCGTGATCCGCCGCTCGAAGCCGCCGGTGCCGCGTTCGCGGCGGTGCCAGGTGACCGTCGGCTTGCGCTCCCCGTCGCCGGTTTCGGCCTCCGGTGCCGGGCACTCGGGCCCCGAGCGCTCTCGTGAACCCTTGAGAATGAGTTCATCGTCGGCGACGGAGATGTCGACGTCGCCGGCGTCGAGCCCGGGCAGTTCGGCCTCGACGGTGATGGCGTCGTCGGTCTCGAGGACGTTCACCGCCGGAAACGCGGCCGTCTGCCGGGGGGCCCAGGTCTGCCGCGGCGGCCCGGCGGTGATCGTGTTCCAGACGCGGTCGAGTTCATCGCGCAGTTCCTCGAACTGGGGCGGGAGGAACTGGCTGGCAATGTTCAACGGAAAGCCGGCGCGAAACGAAGGCATGGCGAAGGCTCCTGCGGGAGGTGGTGTGGTTCGGCACCGTCCCTGGAGCGAATGACTCGTGGCGCGGACGAATCATTCGCGGGCACGGCGCCGAAAAACAAATCGAACCGACGGCCGATGAAGAATTGCAAACAGCGTGCCGAAGGTGCGTGGACGTCCGAACACGTTTTCGTGATGCCCTGCGCGGGCCGAATTTCGTGGGTTTCGCCCGCCGTGTGCCCGAGACTCTCGCGGTCGCTCCGATCGTGACGGCTGTCAGCCTGGCAGGCGGGCGTTTTCGTGCTGCCGCGCGACTGCCGGCGGTTGTGGGCGGCGGGCCATTCCCTATACTGCCGCCCACCGCCGAAAGGACTCGCATGAGATTCACTCTCCTCGACCGTGTCGTCGCCATCGAACCGGGCAAGAGCATCACGGCGATCAAGAACGTGTCGCTGGCGGAGGAGTATCTCGCCGACCACTTCCCGCGGTTTCCCGTGCTGCCGGGCGTGTTCATGCTGGAGGCGATGACGCAGGCGGCCGCCTGGACCATCCGTCTTGGCGAGGATTTCGCCCACTCGATCGTGGTCTTGCGGGCCGCCCGCAACGTGAAGTACGGCGACTTCGTCGAGCCCGGCCGGACGCTCACGGTCACGGCCGAGGTGCTCTCCCAAGACGAGCGGACGACCAAGATCAAGGCCAGCGGCTCCGTCGGCGACCGGACGAGCCTCACCGCCCGGCTGGTGCTGGAGCGGTACAACCTGGCGGACGTCCGGCCGCACGGCGCGGCCCTCGACGCCCGCGTGCGTGCCGAGATGCGGCGGCTCTGGTCGATCCTTCATCCGACCGCCCGCTCCTCGGGATCGCGAACCGCGGTCTACGGTGGGGCGCCCGCCCCGGTCGGCTCCGCCGGCCAGCCGGTCGGGGCGGTCTGATCGGCCTCCGGCGGCCGCCAACGCCTCTGGGGCGGGGCATTTCCCGCGCGACCGGCGGAAAAATCGCCGATTCGGGTTCCCATGGGGCCGGGCCGGCATTACAACCTTCCCTAGTTGACCCGGTTTCCATCCCTCGTTTGAAGGTGAACAGTCGATGCCGTCCCGCGACGAAATTTTTGAGAAGGTGAAGACAGCGCTGGTCGATGCCCTGGGGGTGGACGAAGAGGATGTCGCCCCGGGCGCCACCATGGTGGGCGACCTCGGTGCGGAGTCGATCGACTTCCTCGACATCGTGTTCCGGCTGGAGAAGGCCTTCGGCATCAAGATCTCCCGCGGCGAACTGTTTCCCGAGGACGTACTCTCCAGCACCGAGTTCGTGACCAACGGCAAGGTCAACGCCGCCGGCATCGCGGCCCTCAAGGCCCGCATGCCCTTCGCAGACCTGGCGAAGTTCGAGGCCAATCCGAGCGTGCAGAACTTCGCCAACACGCTCACGGTCGAGGACATGGTCCGGTACGTCGCGAGCAAGCTCTCGGCCTGACGGCCGGCCGACGTCGCTGCGACCCCTTTCCGAGGACGGCCCCGCGCCGCATTGCATCCATGCGCTGGTTCTGGATCGACCGCTTTGACGAGTTCGTCCGTGGCAGGCACGCCACGGCCGTGAAGAACGTGTCGCTCGCCGAGGAGCACCTGCACGACCACTTTCCGGGCGCGGCGCTGATGCCGAACTCGCTGGTCGTGGAGGGCATGGCGCAGACGGCGGGGCTGCTCGTGGCCGACGCGATCGACTTCAACCGGCGGGTCGTGCTGGCGAAGGTGGCGGCCGCGGAGTTTCACTTCGACGCGGTGCCCGGCGACACGATCCGCTTCCACGCCGAGGTGCTCGATCTCAAGCCGACGGGCTCGCTCACGAAGGTGCGGAGCACCGTGGGCGACAAGGAGCAGGGGGCGGCCGAGCTGTTCTTCGCCCACCTCGAGCCCGGCGAGGGCGTGCCCCAGCTTTTCGAGCCCCACGAGCTGCTCCGCTGGCTCGACCAGATGCACATCTACGAAGTCGGTCGCGACGAGGCCGGCCAGCCGCTGGCCCGGCCCGACTGGTGAGAGGGGAGGAGCGCTGATGGCGGGGGGCAGACGCAGGGTGGTGGTGACGGGCATGGGCTGCATCACGCCGCTGGGCGTGCGCGTGGAGCAGCTGTGGAAGAACCTCGTCGCCGGCGCCTCCGGCGTGGGGCTGACGACCGTCTTCGACGCCTCCAAGTTCCCCACCAAGATCGCCGCCGAGGTCCGCGGCTGGGACATCGCCGACGAGGGGCAGGATGCGAAGCTCTGGCATTTCTGCGGCCGGCATACCCGGTTCGCGGCCGGGGCGGCGCTCCAGGCGATGCGCGACGCCGGGCTGCCGCAGGGCCTGCCCGCCGACCCGACGCGGCTCGGCGTCTATCTGGGCAGTGGCGAGGGGCAGCAGGATTTCGACTCCTTCACGAGCATGATGATGGCGGCGATCGAGGGTGAAACGCTCGACGTCGCCAAGTTCACGAAGCTCGGCCTGGAGACGCTCCATCCGCTCTCCGAGGTGGAGCAGGAGCCCAACATGCCCGCCGGGCACCTGGCCGGCATGTTCGACGCCCAGGGGCCGAACCTCAACTGCCTGACCGCCTGCGCCGCCTCCAGCCAGGCGATCGGCGAAGCGGTGGAGATCGTGCGCCGCGGCGAGGCCGACGTGATGCTGTCCGGCGGCACCCACAGCATGATCCATCCCTTCGGGGTCACGGGCTTCAACCTGCTGACGGCGCTCTCGACGCGGAACGACGAGCCCGCGCGGGCCAGTCGGCCGTTCGACAACGACCGTGACGGCTTCGTGCTCGGCGAGGGCGCGGCGATGGTGGTGCTCGAGGAGCTCGAGCACGCGCAGCGGCGGGGCGCGAAGATCCACGGCGAGGTCATCGGCTACGGCTCGACGGCCGACGCCTATCGGATCACCGACACCCATCCCGAGGGCCGCGGCGCCGCCGCCTGCATCACCATGGCCCTCAAGGATGCCGGCCTCGGCATCGACGGCATCGACTACGTGAACGCCCACGGCACAAGCACCGACGTCAACGACAAGGTCGAGACGCTGGCGATCAAGAAGGTGTTCGGCGAGCGGGCCTACAAGATCCCGGTCTCGAGCACGAAGAGCATGATGGGGCACCTGATCGCCGCGGCCGGCGCCACGGAACTGATCGTCTGCCTGCTCGCGATCCGCGACGGAATCCTGCCGCCGACGATCAACTACGAGACTCCCGACCCGAACTGCGACCTCGACTACGTGCCCAACAAGGCCCGCGAGGGCAGGTGCGACCGCGCCCTCTCCAACAGCTTCGGGTTCGGCGGCCAGAACATTTCGCTGATCGTCAGCCGCTACCATCCGTAGGTCCGCACGGCCATCCATGGCCCGCGTTTGGCGCGGCCTCACGCCTGGAGCGGCGGTCTCTGACCGCCGACTGCGCAGCCGTCGGAAATGACCGTTGGCTCACGCGGGGTGCTCCATTCATCTCCGCATCAAAACTGCTGGGAAGCCCGAAGCGCAAGCTGAGGGAAAACGCGTCGCTTCGGCGTAGGCCATCCCGCATTCCCTCGGCTCGCGCCTCGGGCTTCACGGCACCGGTCACCACACCACCCCGCCGGGTTGCCCAGTTTGCCGGCCGCAAAGTTCTCTCAATCGGTGCCCCCGGCACGACCGATACAAGCGGAGACAGCGGACGACTGCCCGCCGACATGTGTCGGCGAGCGGCGGCCCGCCCATCGGGAACCTCGCCCATGACCACGCTTCAGCGCAGCTTCGCCTTGGCCCTCGTGGGCGCCGCGATCGGCACGTCGAGCGGCTGCTCGATCATCGACCGCCTGTTCCTGCTCAATGCCGACGGCCCCTACGCCCACCAGGCCCAGCACGTCGGCGGTCGGAGCCAGGCCGGTGCCTGCCAGCCGGGCGAGTGCGAGGACGGCTCCTGCCCACCCGGAGCGTGCCAGGAGTGCGAGGGGGGCGCGTGCCACCCGCCCCAGGCGGGCCGCTACGGCGGTCTCGCCAAGCATCATCTTTCCCCCGCGGAAAAGGCGGCCCTGGGCGGCTCCAACTACGGCGCCATCGGTCCCGCCGGGCCGCCGACGGGCGCGGTCGCCTATCCCTACTACACGACCCGCGGCCCGCGCGACTTCCTCGCCAAGCGGCCGCCGTCGATCGGGCCGCAGTAGAGCCGGTCGCTGGCACGTTCCCGTCGCCCGGGCGGCGTGCTCCTACCGGGAGCATCCGATAGCTGGCTTCGCCTGAGCTCACAAGAGACCTGTCGCCTCGCCCTCTGGGAGAGGCCGGCCGCAGGCCGGGTGAGGGTGCTTCGGATGACGCAACGGAAACCACCCTCGCTCCAGCCAGCACCCTCACCCCAGCCCTCTCCCAGAGGGAGAGGGAGAAGGTGTATGCAGACTCCGGCAGCGAGTACGGTCTTGAGTCGTACGAAAAAACGTTGCCTGCGGTCGAACAAGTGGACAAAGGCCAGGGATGGCTTTGTCCACGTACAGCGTACAAATAGCAACGTGGTCCGCACGGGAGGTCGATGATGGGCGTGAACGCCGCCGGTAGGTTGTCCGTCACGGGCTGGCTCGTCTGTGCGATCGCCGCCATCGGCTTCGCGTTCGACATCTACGAGCTGCTCATGCTGCCGCTGGTGATCAAGCCGGCGCTGGCCGCGCTCGGCGGCACGACGCCCGAGGGATTGCCGCTGCTCGTGCCCGGTTCGCCGGAGTACGCCAAGTGGGCGCGGGCGCTGTTCTTCGTGCCCGCGATCGCGGGCGGGGTGTTCGGCCTGCTCGGCGGGTATCTCACCGACCTGCTCGGCCGCCGCCGGGTGCTGACCTTCAGCATCCTGCTCTACGCGTTCGCGGCGCTGGCCGCCGGCTTCGCCACGTCGCTGCCGCAGCTGCTCTTCTTCCGCTGCCTCGTGTTCATCGGCGTGTGCGTCGAGTTCGTCGCCGCGGTCGCCTGGCTGGCGGAGCTTTTCCCGGACCCGCACCAGCGGGAGCGGGTGCTCGGCTGGACGCAGGCCTTCTCGTCGCTCGGCGGCCTGCTCGTCGGTGCGGCCAACGTGCTCGCGGCCCGATGCGCCGACCTGCTGCCGGCGATCCACGGCGACCACGAGGCGTGGCGCTACACGCTGATCTCCGGCGTGATCCCCGCCCTGCCGCTGATCCTCATCCGGCCGTTCCTGCCCGAGAGCCCGGTGTGGGCCGAGAAGAAGGCCGCCGGCACGCTGCGGCGACCGAGCATCCGCGGCCTCTTCAGCCCGGCCCTGGTGCGGACGACCGTCGCGACCACGCTCGTGTTCGCCGCCAGCTACGGGATCGCGTTCGGTGCGATCCAGCAGCTGCCGCAGATCCTCGGGGCCCAGCTCCTGCCGGCCGACAAGGGGGGCCCCAAGGGGCACGCCGCCGTGATCGCGGCCGCGAAGGAGGCGCAGGCCGAGGCCGTGGCCGCCGCCAAGGAGGCGGGCCGGGACCTGCCGCCGGCCCGACTCAAGGCGATCGCCGGCAACGCCTCCGACGAGGCCGTGGCGCGGGTCACGATCTTCCAGGAGGTCGGCGGCCTCGTGGGTCGGGTGCTGCTGGCGTTCGCGGCCGTGCGGATCGCCAGCCGGCGGACGCTCTTGCGGCTCTTTCAGTGGCCGGCGCTGCTCGTGGTGCCCGCGGTCTTCTGGTGGATCTCGACGCAGCTCGGCGACGCGGCGTCGCTGCCGTGGATCAAGGCCGGCGTGTTCGTGGCCGGGCTCCTCACCGTCGCCCAGTTCTCGTTCTGGGGCAACTACATCCCGCTCGTCTTTCCCACGCACCTGCGGGGCACGGGCGAGAGCTTCGCGGCCAACATCGGCGGCCGGGTGCTGGGCACCGCGGCGGCCTGGCTGACGCTCACGTTCGCCGCCGCCACGCCCCCCGATCCGGTGCGGATCGCCCTGGTCGGCGCGGCGGTCGCGGGCGGCTACGCGCTCGTCGGCGCGATCCTCACCCATTGGCTGCCCGAGCCCGACGCGTCGGTCGAGCACTGATCCGTCCCGCCGTTCGGCCCGTCACTCCGCCAGCGTGCGTGGGGCTTTCGGGGCGTCGTCGGGCAGGGTGGGCACGGTCCAGATCACGTACATCCCGACGGCCACCGCGGCGAGGAACGCGTAGCGCAGCGCCCAGTGCAGGCTGTTGAGGAGCAGGCTCACGGTCACCACCGCCAGGACCATCGCCAGCGCCCGATACTTCAGACTGCGGCGAATGCCGTGGTAGTGCTGCCAGTCGTCGAGGGTGGGGCCGAAGGTCTTGGAGCGGTGCAGCCAGGCGTGGATCCGCGGCGATCCGCGATAGAAGCACCAGCTCGCCAGGAGCAAGAACGGCGCGGTGGGCAGGAACGGCAGCACGGCGCCGATCACCGCCAGGCCGAGACAGGCCCAGCCTCCGGCCACGTAAAGGAAGCTCCTGAGCGGATCGGTGACCGGGCGCAGATACGCGGCCGCAGACGATTCGGGAGCGCGGTAGGGGTTCGGTTCCATGGCACGACGGCTGGCGAGAGCCGGCGCAGGTCCAACGTTCCGGCGTCCGGGCCGGGAGCGGCCCGGGAGACTCCACAGGGATTCTATCACGCCACCGTTTGCCGTATGCTGACGCCCGCTGCGGTCCGCAGCCCCCGCCTGATCACGATTCTTTCGGAGCACCCTCCCATGCCGCTCGTCCCGATGCGCATCCTCCTCGACCACGCCGCCGAACACGGCTACGGCCTGGCCGCCTTCAACGTCAACAACATGGAGCAGATCCAGTCGATCATGGAGGCGGCGAAGGAGACCGACAGCCCGGTGATCATCCAGGCCTCGCGGGGCGCCCGCAGCTACAGCCAGGACAACTACCTCCGCCACCTGATGCTCGCCGCCGCGGAGCTCTATCCATCGATCCCGATCGCCATGCACCAGGACCACGGCAACTCGCCGGCCACCTGCCAGAGCGCGATCGACCACGGCTTCACGAGCGTGATGATGGACGGCTCGCTCAAGGAAGACGGCAAGACGCCCGCCGACTTCGACTACAACGTCAAGGTGACGCGGGAGGTCGTGCAGTCGGCCCACCGGCAGGGCGTGTCGGTCGAGGGCGAGCTCGGCTGCCTGGGGTCGCTGGAGAGCGGCGAGGGTGAGGCCGAGGACGGGCACGGCGCCACCGGCAAGCTGTCGCACGACCAGCTGCTCACCGACCCGGGCGAGGCGGCCCGGTTCGTGGCGGCCACCGGCGTGGACGCGCTGGCCGTGGCGATCGGCACGAGCCACGGGGCCTACAAGTTCACCCGCAAGCCCGACGGCGACGTGCTCGCCATGAAGCGGATCGAGGAGATCCACGCCCAGCTCCCCAACTGCCACCTCGTGATGCACGGCTCGTCGAGCGTGCCGCAGGACCTGCAGGACATCATCAACAAGTACGGCGGCAAGATGCCCCAGACCTGGGGTGTGCCCGTGGAGGAGATCCAGAAGGGGATCAAGCACGGCGTCCGCAAGATCAACGTCGATACCGACTGCCGGATGGCGATCACCGGCGCGGTCCGCAAGGTGCTCTTCGAGAGCCCGGAAAAGTTCGATCCGCGCGACTTCCTCAAGCCGTCGCGCGAGGCGATGAAGAAGGTGTGCGCCGAGCGGATGGTGCAGTTCGGCCAGGCCGGCAACGCCGGCAAGGTGAAGTGCATCACGCTCGCCGAGATGGCGAAGCGGTACGCGACGGCCTGACCCGTCCCCCTCGCTTCCGGAGGTTCGCCTTTCCGATGATCAGGATTCATCCCTTCGCCGCGCTGCGCCCGCCCTCCGTCCACGCCACCGAGGTCGCCAGCGATCCCTACGACGTGATCTCCACCGCCGAGGCCCGGGAGCGGGCCGCCGGCAGGCCGCGGTCGTTCCTCCACGTGGTGCGTTCCGAGATCGACCTGCCCCCGGAGACCGACGACCACGCCCCGGAGGTCTACGCCCAGGCCGACCGCAACCTGCAGGCGATGATTGCCGCGGGCACGCTCGTCCGCGACTCGGCCCCCGGGCTCTATCTCTATCGCCAGGTCCGCGAGGGGCGGGCCCAGACGGGCATCGTGTGCTGCGTCGAGGCGGCGCAATACGACTCGGGCGAGATCCGCAAGCACGAGAAGACCCGGCCCGACAAGGAGGACGACCGCACCCGGCACCTGCTGGCCACGGCCTGCCATGCGGAGCCCGTGTTCCTCTGCTTTCGCGACCGCGCCGGGATCGTCGCCGGCGCCGACACGCTCGCCGCCCGGATCGCGGCCGACGCCACGGGCACGCCGCTGTTCGATTTCGTTGCTCCCGACGGCGTGCAGCACACGGGCTGGAAGGTGGCCGATGCCGCCGCCTACGTCGCCGCCTTCCGCGGGCTCGACCTGCTCTACATCGCCGACGGGCACCACCGCTCGGCCGGCGGCTCCCGGGCCGCGGCCGCCTCGGCGGCCCGCGACCCGCGGCCCGCGGCCGCCGCGGAGTATGGCCGCTTCCTGGCCGTGGTCTTCCCGCACGACCAGCTGCGAATCCTGCCCTACAACCGCGTCGTCAAGGATTTGAACGGGCTGTCGGCCGAGCGGTTCCTCGAGCAGCTGCGGGGCGTCGGCGCGGTGCGGCCCGCCGCGGCCGGCACGCCGGCGATCCGCGGAGAGGTGCTCGTGTTCGTGAACGGCGGCTGGTGGTCGCTGACGTTTCCGCCCGCCTCGATCGACCGCACTGACCCGATTGCGAGCCTCGACGTCTCCCTGCTCCAGGACCGAGTGCTGGCCCCGATCCTCGGGATCGGCGACCCGCGGACCGACACCCGGATCGAGTTCGTGGGGGGCGTTCGCGGCACCGCCGAGCTCGAAAAGCGGGCCGGCAGCAGGGGCGTGGCCTTCTCGATGCACCCCACCAGCCCGGACGAGCTGCTCGCCGTGGCCGACGCGGGCGCGATCATGCCCCCGAAGAGCACCTGGTTCGAGCCCAAGCTGCGGAGCGGCCTGTTCGTGCATGAGTTCGAGCGGATCGCCGGCGCCAACGCCTGATCCCCCAGCCGGTCTTGCATCGTGGCGTCTATCCCACCGTTCGCTCCGGGGGTACGGCGTCGGCGCCGATGGTGGCGGATGCCCGCTGCCGGGAAGCCCGAGGCGCGAGCCGAGGGAATGCGGGTCGGTTTCCGGTGGAGCGGAGCGTATTCCCGGCAACTGAGCACAACGGTCAGGCACCGCCATCAGACGGCGGAAAAGCCGCGTTGTGGCGTTTGCCCAGTCGGCCTATAGTCCCGCCCCCGGTGCCGCGGCTGCGCGGCCGGTCCCTCGGCGGATCAGACCCATGGATGCGATGAGCGACGGCGACATCCTCGCCCACGGCAGGGACATTCTCCGCGCCGAGGCCGAGGCCGTGATGCGGGCGGCCGAGGCGCTCGATGCGAGTTTTTCCCGCGCGGTGCGGCTGGTCGAGGAGTGCACCGGAAGCGTGGTCGTGACCGGGATCGGCAAGGCCGGTCTCGTGGCCCGCAAGATCTCCGCCACCCTCGCCTCCACCGGCACGCCGAGCCACTTTCTTCATCCGGCGGAGGCCATGCACGGCGACCTCGGCACGCTACGTCGGGACGACGTCGTGCTCGCCCTCTCGCAGTCGGGCGAGACGGAGGAGATCACGCGGCTCCTGCCGCACGTCGCCGCCCGCGGCATCCGCATCGTGGCGATCACCGGCCGGCCCGAGAGCACGCTCGGCCGTGCGGCCGACGTGGCGGTGGCCACGGGCCCGGTCCGCGAGGCCTGCACGCTGGGCCTCGCCCCGAGCACGAGCACGTCGCTGATGCTCGCCCTCGGCGACGCGCTGGCGCTGGTGACCAGCAGCCTCCGCCGCTTCACGCACGAGGACTTCGCCGCCCGGCATCCCGGCGGCAGCCTGGGCCGGCAGCTGATGCTCGTCGAGGAGGCGATGCGGCCGCTGGCCGAGTGCCGCGTGGCCGCGCCCACGGACACCGTCCGCGCCGTCTTCGCCCGGCCCTTGCCGGCCCGCCGCACCGGCGCCGTGATGATCATCGACGACGCCGGCGTGCTGGCCGGCATCTTCACCGACAGCGACCTGGCCCGGCTCTTCGAGCGGCGGGCCGACGCCGCGCTCGACGAGCCGATCGGCCGCGTCATGACCGCGCGGCCCACGACCGTGCCCGTCGGCACGCGGCTGCGGGACGCGGTCGCCGTGCTCGAGTCGCGGCGGCTGAGCGAGCTGCCGGTGCTCGGCGGCGACGGCCGGCCCCGCGGGCTGCTCGACATCGTCGATCTCGTCGGCCTCGTGCCCCCGGAATCCGTGTCCCTGCCCCGCGTCGGCACCGTCGCCGCCTGACCCCCTCGCCGCCATGCCCGCACCAGCCGACATCGACCATCGCCTCGCCCGCGTGCAGCTGCTGCTGCTCGACGTGGACGGCGTGCTCACCGACGGCGGTGTGACCTGGAACAACGAAGGCGTCGAGCAGAAGACGTTCAACATCCGCGACGGGCTGGGGCTGCGGCTCTGGCAGCGGGCCGGATGCCGGGCCGGGATCGTGACCGGCCGGTCGAGCCGGATCGTGCAGCTGCGGGCCGAGGAGCTCGGCATCGGCATCGTGCGGCAGGGTGTCGAAGACAAGCTCGCCGTCGCCGGGGCGATCGTGGCGGAGTGCGGCCTGTCGTGGGAGCAGACCGCGTTCATCGGCGACGACCTTCCCGACCTGCCGGTCGTCATGCGGTGCGGGATCGGGGCCGCGGTCGCCGATGCCTGTCCCGAACTCGTCGCCGCGGCGGACGTCGTGACCCGCAGGCCCGGTGGCCGGGGCGCGGTCCGGGAACTGATCGAGCGGCTGCTCGCCGCGCGGGGTGGCTGGGCGGGGATCGTGGACCGCTACGCCGCGGCCCGCTCCTGACCGCCGGCACCGGGATCACGGGGTGACCGATGGAACATCGCCTGGGACGCACGCTGCGGGTATTCCTCGTCGTGCTCGCGGCGGCCGGCTTCTATCGGCTGGCCGTCGTGCCCTGGGTCGAGCCCCGGGTGCGCGACGCGGCCGCCGCCCTGGAGATGACGCCCGAGGAGGCGGCGGCCATCCGGGCCCGCGCCGATCGGCGGCTCGCGGCGCTCGGTGACGTGTTTCCGCCCGGTGCCTGGGAACGCGAGGATCCGATCATGCTGGAGAGCCGGCAGATGCGGCTGCTCTTCAAGGACTACCACTCGCTGCCCGACGGTCGCGTGCACCTCGTGCCCTGCACGCTCGTCGTGCTCCCCGACCGCAATCGCCTCGCCGGTGATGGAGCCGCGGGACGGACGCTCGTCCTGCGGGCTCCGCAGGGGGCGGCGCTGGAGTTCGACGAGCCGCTCGACCTGAAGCAGGGCCGGCTCGCCAAGCTGATCGGTGGCAGCCTGCGCGGCCAGGTGACGATCCGGGGCACGCCCACGGCGCCGGGCGCCGAGGACGACATCGAGATCGTGACCCGCGACATCGAGCTCGAAGAGCTGGAGGTGCGGACGACCGAGATGGTGCAGTTTCGCTACGGGCGGTCGAGCGGCAGCGGCCGAGCGCTCGTCGCCCGGCTCCGGCCCCGGCAGGCGAACCCGGACGGCAAATCGGGCGATCGCGGCCCGAACATCGGCGGCGTGGACTCGATCCGCATCGACCGCGACGTGCGGATGCGGCTCGAGGGCCTGGCCGGCGGCCTGCTGCCGGGCCGCCGTGAGGAACCGCAGCCGCCTGCGGGCGGTGACGCGGCGCCGCCGGCGCCCGTGCTCGTCAGCTGCCGCGGCAGCCTGTGCCTCAACGTGGCCGCCAACGTGATCACGCTCGAGGATCGTGTCGAAGTGGTCCGCGCCGCAGCCGACGGGGCGACCGACCAGCTGGGCTGCGACCTGTTGGCCATTCTGCTGGCGCGACGCGATGCCGGCGCCGCGGCGCCGGCCGGCCGGGCCGGCAAGGGCCCGCTCGAGCCGGTCGAGATTCAGGCGAAGGGCAGCCCCGTCGTGGCCAAGAGCAGCGGTGCGGACCTCGAAGCCCGCGCCGAGCGGCTGGGCTATGAGATCGCCACCCGCCGCATCCTCCTCGACGGCGAGCAGCCCGTGTCGCTCGTCGCGAAGGGCACCGAAATGGAGGCTCGCAAGATCGACTACTGCCCCGGGCCTCCGGGTGATCCGGGGGCCCTGATGGCCGTCGGTCCGGGCTGGATCAAGACGCATGCGGAGAAGTCGCCGCCGGCTCAGGCCACGTGGCAGCAGTGGCTGCGGATGCGGCCGGACGGCGAGGGGCACGTCGTCTCGATCGCCGGGAATGCCACCGTGGCGGTCGAGACCCGCGGGCGGCTGAGCAGTGCGGAGATGCACCTCTGGCTCGACGTGGTGAAGGATCCCGGATCGCGGCCGCAGCCGACGGGATCGGCGGGGCCGGATCTCTCCCGCGTGCGGCCGTCCCGCATGCTGGCCCGCGGCCTGGTGGAGGCCGACGCGCCGCAGGTCGCGGCTCGTACCGATCGGCTGGAGCTGTGGTTCCGCACCGAGGCCGCGGCCGCCGCGCCGCAGGCCGGTACCGCCGGTGGAGCGGCGCCGGTAACGCCCGCTGCCGGCACCGCCGTGCCCGTCCCTCCGCCGCCGGTCGCACCGGCAGCGCGGCCCGCGGCACCGGAACGCAAGCTCGCCGTGCAGGCAGGCCTGGTCCGCGGTCTCGTCGTGATCTCCGACGCAGGCAGCCGCCTCGAAGACATGTCGATGGAGGGACAGGTGCATCTGGTGGAGCAGCCGCCGGACGGCAACGCCGCGGAGCCGGGTGTCGAGATTCTCGGGGACCAGCTGCAGCTCTCCCGCGCGGAGCGGTTCGACGCGCGGGCCGTGGTGTCGGGCCGCCCGGCGAAGGTGCGTGGCAGGGGGCTCGACCTGGAGGGGCCGATCGTCGAGTTCGACCGCGGCCGCAACCGGCTCACCGTCGATGGGGCCGGCAGGCTCGGTCTGCCTCTGGCCAACGGTGGCAGCGGGCTGGAGGCGTTCGGCATCGCCGGCCCGGCCCGGCCGGCGGCCGGACCGCCGGGTCGGCTCGACGTCACCTGGCAGGGGCGGCTCGACTTCGACGGCCTCACGGCGCGGTTCGTCGATCAGGTCGTCGCCAAGACCGACGCCACGACCGTGCAGTCGGGCTCGCTCGACGTCGTGTTCGACAAGCCGTTCCAGTTCGGTGCCGCCCCGCGCGGCGGGCCGCAGCCCGACGTGGTCCGCGTGGCATGTGGGAGCAAGGTGCGGATCGAGAGCCGCGCGACGCAGGAGGACGGCGGCAAGTCGGTCGAGCAGCTGTTCGTCCGCGACCTCGTCGTCGATCGCGTCACGGGAGACGTGACCGGAACCGGCCCCGGTCGCCTCACCAGCACCCGCCTCGGGCAGCCGGCCGCGATGAGCCTGCCCGCCGGGCCGCCGGGAGCCCGCGGCCCGGCCGCGCAGCCGGTGGCGGCGGCCCCGCGCCGCGCCGACCAGCTGAACTACCTCGGCGTCGATTTTCAGCGTGGCATGCGCGGCAACCTCAACCGCCGCGTGATGGAGTTCCACCAGCGGGTGGAGGCGATCCACGGGCCCGTCGCCGACTGGGCCGCCACGCTCGATCCGCACGCCCCCGGCGGGCTGCCCGCGGGCGTCGTGCGGATCGCCAGCGACGTGCTCTCGGTGGGCCAGACGCCGCCCCTGCCGGGTCAGCCCCGGGCGTCGATCGAACTGGCCGCCGGCGGCAACGTGCTGGTCGAGGGGGAGGCGTTCACGGCCCGCAGCGCGCGGCTCACCTGGAGCGAGGCGAAGGAACTCCTCGTCTTCGAAGGGGACGGGCGTGCCGACGCGCAGCTCTTCCGCCAGCTCAAGGCCGGCGCTCAGCCCGACTCGATGGCATCGGAGAAGATCCTGTATTGGATCCGGCAGAATCGCGTGGACGTCGAAGGCGTCCGCTACCTCGATCTCGACCGCCTGCCGGGCGCCGCTCAGGGCCGCGGCCTGCCGGGGGGCGGCGGGCCGGCGCAGCTCGCGCCCCGGCCGTTGCCCGGCACGTGATCGCAGCCCGGAAAGCTCCAGATCATCCCGGCCCACCGCGCACTCCGAGGCGCGGAATCGCATCACCTCAAACGGGCGCAATTCGCAAATCTCGCACCCCAGTCTCGCCAGACTGCGTTACTACTGGGAGCATGATGTTGTTGACGTTGATTCGTTCCTAGCGTTTACTTTTTTTGCGACACAAGACCGTACTCGCTGCCCGGATGTGTATCGATTTTCACCCTCTCCCTCTGGGAGAGGGTGGCCGGAGGCCGGGTGAGGGTGCTTGGTGTGGTGCGCCGATTCCCTGCACCCTCACCCCGGCCCTCTCCCAGAGGGAGAGGGAGAATGAAGGCGCTCGGCGGTCGAAGCAAGTTCCCTCTCCCTTTGGGCTCCCAGAGGGAGAGGCGACAAGTCCCTTCGGGGCGCAGACAATGTCAACTATTGGATGCTCCCGGTAGTATGTGCCCGGCAATTGGTCGCCGTTTTGTCTGGTTTGGCGGTCCCGTTCCTGGAAGCCCGAGGCGTGAGCCGAGCGGAATGCGGTGCGGTTTCCGGTGAAGCGACGCGTGTTCCCTCAGCTTGCGCTTCGGACTTCCTGGCAGCGGAGCTGGCGTGGCGGTATCGATCGCCGCGACGTTTCTCCAACGCCGTGCGGATCGGACACGACTTCACAGCATGCTGGCATGGGCCGGTGACGCTGGAAAAGCGGGGCATCGCGACAGCCTTGCTGACGGCGTTTCGCAAGATTTGCGAGTTACGCCCGTATGAATCGGATCCGTTTCGGCGTCACGCCGGCGGCGAGGGCGGTTCCTTGACACGTAGAACAGTAGTCATGTACAGTAGTCATGATGAAAATCAACGCTTCTTTATTCAAGGCCCGCTGCCTTCGGCTCCTCGACGAGGTCAGCCGAACAGGCGAAGAACTCGTCATCCTCAAACGCGGTCGACCGGTGGCCCGTCTGGTGCCGGCTCGCGACGATAAGCCGTGGCTCGCCCTTCGTGGGCGGGGAGCGTTCGCGGGAGACCCGTTTGCAAGCGTCGTCGAGGAATCCGAAATCGAAGTCCTGCGATGACGAAGTCGCCGCTCCTCGACACGCACATCTGGATCTGGTGGATGCTGGGCGATACCAGGCTCTCTGCCCGCGAGCGCACAGTGTTGGACGACCTGCCGAGCGGTCAGCGGCCTCGCCTTTGCGACATCAGCCTCTGGGAGGTTGCGATGCTCGTGCAGCTTGGGCGGCTTCGGCTCGACGATGCCCTCGATGATTGGTTGCGCATCGCCGCTTCGCCGGCCACGGTCGAGGTGATCCCCATTACGCCCGGCGTCGTGGCGGAGATGAATCGCCTGCCGGCGACCTTTCACCAGGATCCGGCCGATCGACTCATCGTGGCAACGGCCCGCGCTGGCAGGCTGCCGTTGGCCACGCACGACGCTCGCATCCGACGATCGCGGCAGGCGTCGCTCTGGGTGGCGTAGTCGCATCCACCGGTCGGCCAAGTGGAAAAAGGCCATGGAGGGCTTTTTCCGCGGGCAGCTAGCCGCCGGGCAGGCGGCGCGACTCCTGGTCGAGCGCGGCGAGCACGAACCGCACCGCCTCCGCCGCGGCCGTCGCGGTGAAGTCGGCGCGGGGCTCGAGCAGGGCGGTGTGCGGGATGCCGAGCGCCACGAGCTTGGAGTGCAGCCGGTCGGCGCCGTCGTGCCAATGCGGATCGGCCGGATCGCTGGCGAAGAACTGATGCCGCGGCCAGTTGAGCGGATGCACGTGCAGGATCGCCGTGTCCTGGCGGGCCCGCTCGACGTCGCCGAAGCTCTCCCAGAGCGTGTCGAAGAGCTCGCCGTCGTCGCGGTCGGCCGCCTCGCGCATCCCGCGGTGGAAGTCGATCGCGGGCGCGATGGCTGCCGATACCGGAAACACGGCGGGATGCCGGTAGGCGAGCCGCAGCGCCCCCTGGCCCCCCATGCCGATGCCGATGACGGCGATCCCCGGCGGCCGCACGCCGAACCGTGCCTCGATCTCGGGCCGCAGCCGGTCGATGACGAACCGCTCGGGCGTGAGGGCGGCGTCGAAGCCGGCGATCGGCCGATCGAGCCACCAGCAGCGGCCGGCCTGCGGCGCGATCACGGGCAGCCGGGCCGCCTCGACGGCGGTACACAGCGGCGGACAGTCGCGCAGCGACTCGCCGCGGAGGTCGTGCAGGGAGACGAGAGC
>JBIJCJ010000048.1:0-20153 GCA_044344765.1 Pirellulales bacterium
CTACATCAACTCGGCCGCGAGCCTCAAGGCCTTCTGCGGCCGCCACGGCGGCATCGTCTGCACGTCGAGCAACGCCCGGGCGGTGCTCGACTGGGCCTTCGCCCGCACGAAGCGGGTGCTGTTCTTTCCCGACCAGCACCTCGGCCGCAACACCGCGCGGAAGATGGGCATCCCGCTCGACGAGATGTGCGTCTGGAACCCGCACGACCCCACGCTCGGCGGCAACTCGCGGGCCCAGCTGGAGAAGAGCCGCGTCATGCTCTGGCAGGGGCACTGCAGCGTGCACGCGATGTTTCGCCCCGAGCACGTCGACGCCTTCCGGGCGAACCTGCCCGGCGTGAAGATTCTCGTCCATCCCGAGTGCGCGATGGAGGTGGTGGACAAGGCCGACCTCGTCGGCTCGACGAGCTTCATCCTCAAGCAGGTCGAGCAGGCGCCGCCGGGCACGAAGTGGGCGATCGGTACGGAGCTGCACCTCGTCAAGCGGCTGGAGAAGAACCACCCCGAGCAGACGATCCGCTTCCTCTCCCCCACGATCTGCATGTGCGCGACGATGTACCGCATCGACCTCGCCCACCTCTGCTGGAGCCTGGAGCACCTCGAGGCCGGCAAGGCCGTGAACGTGATCCGCGTGGATGACGAGACGGCGAAATGGGCCGTGACGGCGCTCGAGCGGATGCTCGCGGTGTCGTGAGCCGGGCGGGGCGTTGGGATTCTGCGCATGACCGGATTTTTCATTCGCCAAGAGTCGTGACGGAGCCCTAAGGGACCGTCACGACCTCGCCCCCCGCGCGGGTCGAGAGGGCGAGAAACACGGCCTGATCGACGTCGGGGCTGATCGACCGGGCGCTGCCGTCGAGCATGACGAAGTGCGGGCCGGCGGCGTGCCAGCTCCACCAGCGGAGCAGCGTCTCGTCGGAGGTGAAGGGCGTGCCCGGCAGCACGGGCCGGAAGATGCCGCGGGCGGCGCTGACGTACTGCTCGCATTCCGCCCCCCCGGCGATCACCCAACCCCAGCCGAGATCTTCCGGGATGCCACGCTCCCCCAGCGCGATCGTCTTCGAGACGCCGTCGGTCACGTCCTTGAGCCGCGTGCGGCTGTCGTCGTAGAAGATCCCGGTGCCGGCGGCGATGCCGGTGCTGGAGCGACATTTGTTGATCGGCAGCGTCGGATCGACGGACTCGCGGTCGCCGGCGACACCGAGGTAGTTGCCCGGATAGAGAACGCCGCAGTCACCCGAGGTGGGCAGGGGCCCCGCAGGACCGCTCACGAGCGGCTTGCCGGCCCGCGGGTCGGAAGGGCAGCTGAGGACCGACAGCCGGTGGGCCGATGGATTGGGCCTGCCGGCGGCCTGCAGGCCGCGGATCTGCGTGCACGCGCCGCCGTCGCGGAGCACCACCGACTCGAACAGCACCCGCTGCTCGAGATAGGGCAGGAGCGGCACGGTCAGCCCCCACGCGGTGCCGTCGTCCGTCAGGAGGCTGCCGGCGGGCAGCCGGCCGCGGCTGTCATGGTGCATGGAGGCGGCGAGGCCGAGCTGGCGGACGTTGTTGAGGCAGGCCATCCGCCGGCTCGCCTCGCGGGCACCCTGGATCGCCGGAAGCAGCATCACGGCCATCAGGCCGATGATCGCCATCACGACGAGCAGCTCCACGAGAGTCAGGCCGGGGTGACGCCGCGCCGCGACGGCCCGCGGGTGATGCGTGGTCATGGGAAATCTCCGCCGCTGATCGAGAAGTCGAGGCGGGGCGGGACGGTGGCGGGCACGGTGACGTCGAACTCGCGCATGTTCGCCGGTGGCCGGGGCTCGGGTACGGGTTCCTGCGGTCGCTCTGCGGGAGTCGTGGGAGCGTCGCTTTTGACTCCCTTGCGTTCCGCTCCGAGTGGTTCGGGGGCAGTGCCTTCCAGGGCCTCTTGAGGCCCCTGTTCAGCGTCCACATCCGCGGTCGGCTGCTTGTCCGGAGGCACCGGCGTTTCCAGCGGCCGGGGCGGCCGGGCCTTGTCGTGCACGGGCTGAAACGACCGCGCCTCGGCGGCGTCGCGCACGAAGAAGATGACGGCCCGGTACGGCCCGGCCGTTGGGCCGTTGGCGGCCGTGAACGCGTAGCGGCCATCCTGGATCGGTCCGCTGGCCACCGGTCCGGCATGGCCTGCCCGAGGAGAGAAGCTGATCACGCCGGCGAATGCCGGCAGCCCGTCGATGACCACCGAGCCCGCGAGCGGCTGACGCAGCGAACGCGACGGGCGACCGCAGCCCGCTGCCAGGGCGGCTCCGGCCACGAGCACGGCGAGCAGGCGGGCCGCGGGTGTCGGCATGGCGCGTCAGCCGTGGATGGCCGAGTCGAGCTGGCCGTGGAACGCCACGAGCCGCTGGTGCCTGGCGAAAGCCCGGTCGAGCGTGGCGGCGGTCTGCGGCCGGGGCGTGAACCGGGTCGGCACGCCCGTGGCGTGGCGTTGCAGGAAGGCCGGCCACGGCGTCGCCTTGCCGGCCAGCGCCTCGGCGCGGAACTTCGCCATCAAGGCCGCGCCCCAGGCGGTGCCCTCGGCGGCGCCATCCAGCAGCACGACCGGCGTGTGGAACGCGTCGGCGAGGATCTGGCCGAGGCCGGGCGTCTTCGTGAGGCCGCCGGAGAGGATGATCTCCGTGCGGGGAAAGCCCTGGGCGTCGAGCAGATCGCTGCCCATCCGCAGGTTGAAGATCGTGGCCAGGAGCATCGCCTTGGCGGCGTTACCCGGGGTGGCGTTCGTGCCGTCGAGGCCGATCAGGGCCGCGGTGCCGCCCCGCGACACGCCGATCCCCGGCTCGTCGTCGAGGAAGGGGAGCGCCGCGATGCCGCCGCAGTCGTCGGGGGCTGCGAGCACCTGCGGCATCACGGCCGCGAAGGCGGCAGCCGGGTCGCCGCTGGCCGGCAAGGCCCTGCCGAACATCTCCACGATGGCGTTCATGGCCGTCGTGCCGTTGCGCAGGAAGACCATGTTGATCGGCTTCCCGTCGGGCGCGCAGAAATGGTCGATCGCCCCGGCGATCCCCTGGAACGGCCGGTCGCCGACCGCGTTGGCGACCACGCTCGTGCCGAAACTCATCGACACCTGGCCGGCGTCGCCGATCAACGAGCCGGCGAGCGCCGCCGGCTGGTCGCCCTCCGCGGCCGCCACCGGAATGCCCTGGGGCAGCCCGAGCAGCGCCGCCCCGCGGGCGTCGAGCGTGCCGCCGTCCACGCCCGCGCACCGTACCTGTGGCAACAGCTCGCCGAGCGGCCGCACCCGCGGACCGCCGGGCTGGGCGGCGACGAAGGCGTCGAAGTCGGCGCGCAGCCGGGCGTCGTAGTCGAGCGACCGTTGGTCGATGGGAAACATTCCGGCGGCGTCGCCGATCCCCAGCCGCCAGCCGCCGGTGAGCAGGTGCGCGATCCAGCCGGCGGGCGTGGTGATGTGGGCGACGCGGGCCGCCAACTCCGGCCGGTTGCGGATCGTCCACAGCCAGCGGGCGGCCGTGAGCCGCTTGGGGCACTTCACGCCCAGCCGTGCGGTGAGCTCGTGCCCCTCCGCCTCGTTGCGGCCGTCGCACCACAGCCGCGCCGGCCCGAGCGGCTTGCCGGCCGCGTCGGCGAGCACCTCGCCATGCATCTGCCCCGAAATGCCGATGGCGAGCGCCTCCATCTCCACGCCCTTCGCGGCGAGCTTGCCGCGGAGGTCTGCCATGGCGGCGGCGAGGGCGGCCTCCCAGTCGGCCGGCTGCTGCTCGTAGCATCCCGCGGCGAGGCCGGGAACCATGTCGTAGCCCCCCGCGCCCGCGGCGCGAATCCGCATCTCCTCGTCGGTGAAGATCACCGACAGCCCTTGCGTGCCGGCGTCGATGCCGAGATAGCCCCGTGTCTTGGTCATGCGTGGTGGTTCCGTGAGTGGTGCGATCGCCGCGGGTTCCTACCGAGAGTATCCAAGAGTTGACACGAAGCCCAACGGCTCAGGGTTACCCGTGCCCTCTCGTCGGACGCTCACTTCGGCCTTCCGGGCCTCCGTTCGCTGCGTGTCCGCTGCGCTCCGCCATCCATGGCTCCGCTTGCTTCCCCAGCCCGCTCGAGGGCACGGGCAACCCCTCGCGGATTGAGCAACGTCAGAAGTTGACTGCACAGTGCTCCCGGTCATGTCCATACGCCAGCCAAGCTGGCTCGTACGGCGTGAATATACCGCCCGGAACCGTAGAGCCTCACGCGTCCCAGCGGGCCGATGCGGCGCCGCCGGGGCCGCGGGCGCCGCACAGCGCGACCTCGATGCCCAGGGCGCGGGCGCAGGCCGCCTTCGCGAGGGCCGCCCGGTCGGCGGCTGCGGCGTCGCGGGCGTAGGCGACCTGCACGTGGTTGGCCTTGTGGCGGGCCATCATCTGGTCGCGGGAGACGCCGTGCGTGACGGCGTGCATGATCGGCCACTGCGGCGTCGTGGCGTCGAGACGGCGGCGGGTCTCCGCCTCGGGCAGCCGCACGACGTCCGCCCGGCCGATGTCCATGCAGAGCTTCTCCGTGCCCCCCGTGCCGTCGACCCAGATCCGGCTCCAGACGATGGCCCCGGGCTTGCTCACGCCGGCCAGCGTGCTGCCGCCGAGGCGGAAGTACATCGGTGGCTGACGGAAGCCCTCCGCCCCCTTCCAGCCGCCGATGAAGTGGGCCGGCGGAGCCGCGCCCGAGATCTCGAACACCCACACCCACTGGTCGGTCGTCCCGGAGCGGTCCCAGTCGCCCCAGCGGACGTCGTGCAGCGTGGTCTCGACCGGCTCGCCGAGGGCGGCGTGGATCCGCTGCGTGAGCAGGCCGTCGAGGCCGGCACACTCGTCCACCTCGTTGAAGTGCACGAGCGGCGCACCCTTGAAGAGGACCCGCGACGCCCCCGCGGCCGTGACCGGCGGCCGCCGCGAGTCGTTGAGCATTCCCTCGACGAGATCGCTCGCCGGCAGGAGGTCCTTGAGCCCCTGCTGGTATTGGATGCCGATCAGGTCGCAGCCGAAACGGTCGGCGAGCCGCAGGGCCGCCACGTACATCTTGCACTGCAGCAGCACCTGCCGGCGGGTCAGTTCCGTCGCCTCGTCCTTCCCGAAGTGGAAGGTCATGCCGGCTTTCTCCAGCCAGGCCAGCACGCCCTTCGCCTCCGCGTCGGTCACCTGCATGGTCTCGTGATACAGCCCGCTTTGGCTGAGCCGCTCCTTGAACACGCCCGTCGCGTGCAGCAGCCGGTCGGGGATGATGGCGTTGAACATCCCCATGCAGCCCTCGTCGAAGACGCCCATCAGCGCCTTGCGGCGGCGGAGGTCGGCGGCGATCGCCTCCGCCTGCTTCACGAGGGCGGCCGGGATGCGGACGCGGTCCAGGGGCACGACGTGGCTCGTGTCGTGGTGCACGACGCGCCGGTCGAGCCAGGACCGCAGGTGGCGGTCGAAGGTCGGGCTGGCGAAGTCGTCGGCCCAGAGCGTGGCATAGGGAACGCCCGCCTTGGTCAGCGAGCCGTTGAGGTTCAGCATGCCGACGAGCCCCGGCCACTGGCCCGACCAGTTGGCGACCGTGAGGATCGGGCCGGTGTGCGTGGTCAGGCCGGGCAGGACGTGGTTCGAGTACTGCCAGACGGCTTCCGCCACCACGAGCGGCGCGGCGGGGTCGATGCCGGCGAACGCTTCGAGCCCCTCGCGGGCGCTGGCGAGAAAGCCGTGGCCGCGGGACCGCGACACGGGATGGCCGCGCTCGAGGCTCCAGCCTGCCCGGGCGAAGGCGGCGACGAGGTCGGCTTCCATCCGCCGCTGGGCCGGCCAGCAGGTGCGGTTCGCCTCCTCGCGGAGGTCGCCGCTGGCGACGAGGACGGCATGGCGGCGGGGCGGGGCACGGTGCGGGGCGGCCATGGGTGGGCCTCCGATTGAAACGGATGGAAGTCCGACAACTATACTGACTCGGCGTTGGGGCCGGGTCTCTGGACGGGACGTTCCGAGCCGCCGGCGCGACTCACGGAGGCGGACGATGCGACGAACGTGGCGGCAGTGCGTTGCGGCTTGCGCTGCGGTCGGGGTAATGCTGACGGTCGGTGCCTGTCTGGCGGCCGATCCGCCGGCTCCGGCGGCCGCAGCGCCGGCCGGGAGTCTCGCCGACTTCAAGCGGTGGGTGATCGCGGCCGACTTCACCCGCGACGGTGCGCAGCTCGTGACCGCCGGCGGCGAAAGTCTGCTCTACCGGCCGGGAGACGTGGTCGTCTGGCGGGCCGCCGACGGTACGCGGGCGGGTGATCTCGCGGGGCACGGCACGGCCGTGTGGGCGGTGCGGGTGACGCGCGACGGCAAGCGCGCCGCGACCGCGGGCTACGACGGCGTCGTGAAGCTCTGGGATCTTTCCGCCCGCACGCTGCAGCACGACCTCAAGAAGCACAAGGGCTGGGTGCGTTCGCTCGACTTCTCCCCCGACGGCGCGCGGCTGGCCACGGCCGGCGAGGATGGGTCGGTCGTGATCTGGGACACGGCCGCGGGCACGGAGCAAAAGGCGATCGCGGCCCATGCCGGGGCGGCGACGGCGGTGGCGTTCTCGGCCGACGGTTCCGCGCTCGCCAGCGGCGGCAGCGACAAGCTGGTCAAGCTCTGGGATCCGGCCAGCGGTGCCGAGAAGGGCAAGCTCGAGGGGCACGGTGACAGCCTCTGGGCGTTGGCCTACTCTCCCGACGGGTCGCGGCTGGCGACGGCCGGTGCGGATCGCACGATCCGGCTGTGGACCACCTCCGACTCCAAGGAGTTCGCCACGCTCGCGGGCCACAAGGATTGGGTGACGAGCGTGGCCTTCTCGCCCGACGGCACGCGGCTGGCCAGCGGAAGCCTCGACGGCGCCGTGAAGCTGTGGGACGTCGGCGCGAAGGGAGAGCAGGAAGGCCCTGCGGCGGAGAAGTCGAGCGTGTGGAGCGTGGCCTTCAAGCCGGATGGGAAAACGCTGTTCGTCGGCACGCACGCCGGCGGTCGGCTCATGCCCGTGCCGGCGGCCAAGCTGCTGCCACCACCACCACCACCGCCACCACCACCACCACCACCACCACCTCCTCCGCCCGCGGCAGAGCCCGAGAAGCCGGCACCGCCGGCCGCCGCGGCTCCCGCGAAGTCGTGAGCGCCGGATTCGCGCATCGGATACCGTATCCTTCTTGTTTGTCTTTTCAGGAGTGACCAGATGACCGACGGGCAGCAGGGTGGTTGCAGGCAGGGGCGATTTTCGTGCGGCCTTCCGTGGACGCTCGCGCTGGCGGCGGTCGTTCTCGGCGTGGCCATCGGCGGATGGCTGCGCGGCGCACCGCGCACGGCGTTGGCATCCGCCGCGGCCGTCGAGGACTCGTTCGCGATCTGCACCACGCCCGTGGGCGACGGCATGGAGGGGCTGTTCATGCTCGACTTCGAAACCGGCGACATCTCCGGCGGCGTGCTCAACCAGAACACGGCGAAGTTCTCCGTCGGCTACCGCTACAACGTGCTCAAGGACCTCGGTTTCAAACCCGGGAAGGTGAAGCACCCGAAGTTCCTCCTCGTGCCGGGTCAGGTGAACTTCGAGGGCCCCACGGCCAACAAACTGGCCCAGTCGGTGCTGTATGTGACCGACGTGAGCACGGGTGTGACCGCGGCCTATGGCGTGCCGTGGACGACCGCGGCCGCGACGGGCATGGGCGCCGGCGTGAATCCGCTGCTCCTCCTCGACGTCGTTCGGCCACGTGGTGGCGGCGACAAGGCGCCGTGACCAGCCCGGGCCGCGACGGGAGGACGGCATGAAGACCCTCGCCCCGCCGGATGCGGCGGAGACGATCGTGATCGCCGTCAACGGTGAGCCGCATCGGGTCGCGGCCGGCGCGACGGCCCGCGACGTGGTCGCGGCGCTCGGTTTCGAGGGGCGGCCACTGGCGGTCGAGGTGAACGAGGAGGTCGTGCCGCGGGCTGCCCTGGCAGGCTGTATGCTGGCTGCCGGAGATCGCCTGGAGATCGTCACCCTCGTGGGCGGCGGCTGACGACGGCGGGAGCGAGGCAGCGATGACAGAGCCGCAGGCGACGAGGATGGGCGACGAGGCCGAGGCGTGCGGCGACGGGCCGCTCGTGGTCGGCGGCGTCACGCTCGCCAGCCGGCTCGTGGTCGGCACCGGCAAGTACGCCACCTACGCGGAGATGGCCCGCTGCCTGGATCTCTCCGGCGCCGACTGCGTGACCGTGGCCGTGCGCCGCGAGCGGCTCGTGAACGCCGCCGGCGAGAACATCCTCGATCACCTCGACGCCGCCCGCTACACGCTGCTCCCCAACACCGCCGGCTGCTACACGGCCGACGACGCCGTCCGCGTGGCTCGCCTCGGCCGCGAACTGCTCCGCGACCTCGGCAACCCGGGCGCCGAGTGGGTGAAACTCGAGGTGCTCGGCGACCAGAAGACGCTCCTCCCCGATCCCGTCGGCACCCTGGCGGCGACGGAGCGGCTCGTGAACGACGGCTTCACGGTGCTCGTCTATACCAGCGACGATCCCGTCGTCGCCCGGCGGCTCAAGGCGCTGGGCGCCGCCAGCGTGATGCCGGCCGGCAGCCCGATCGGCTCCGGACAGGGGATCCTCAACGCCAACAACCTGCGGATCTGCATGGAGTATCTGAAGGGCGACGACCCGGAGTATCCCGTGATCGTGGACGCCGGCGTGGGCACCGCCAGCGACGTGGCCGCCGCCATGGAGCTCGGCGTCGACGGCGTGCTGCTCAACACGGCCATCGCCCACGCCGCCGACCCGGCGCGGATGGCCGTCGCGATGCGGGCCGCCTGCCAGGCCGGGCGGCAGGCGTTCCTGGCGGGCCGGATTCCCCGGCGGCTGTACGCCACGGCCTCGAGCCCCGACGAGGGCACGATCGGCGGCGCGAGGCGGCCGGGATGACGCTTGCCAAACGGGTCATCCCCTGCCTCGACGTCGAGCGGGGCCGGGTCGTGAAAGGGACGAAGTTTCTCGACCTCGTCGATGCCGGCGATCCGGTGGCCGTGGCCGCCCGCTACGAGGCGGAGGGGGCCGACGAACTGGTGTTTCTCGACATCACGGCCAGCCACGAGGGGCGGGCGATCATGCTCGACGTGGTGCGCCGCGTCGCGGAGACGATCTTCATGCCCTTCACGGTGGGCGGCGGGATCGGCACGCTCGACGACGCGGCCCGGCTCGTGCAGGCCGGCGCCGAGAAGGTGAGCATCAACTCGGCGGCCGTCCGCACGCCGGAGCTCGTCACGGCCGTGGCCGACCGGCTCGGCAGCTGCGCCACGGTGGTGAACATCGATCCCAAGCGGGTGCTGCGCGATGGCCGCGAGGTGTGGGAGGTGTTCATCAACGGCGGCCGCGTGGCGACGGGCCTCGAGGCCGTGGCCTGGGCACGGCGGGTCGAGCAGCTCGGCGCCGGCGAGATCGTACTCACCTGCATGGATCGCGACGGCACCCGGGACGGCTACGACCTGGAGATCACCGCGGCGGTGAGCCGCGCCGTGGGCATTCCGGTCGTGGCCAGCGGCGGGGCGGGAAAGCCGGCGCACCTCGCCGACGCCGTGACCATCGGCGGTGCCGATGCGGCCCTGGCCGCTGGCATCTTCCACTTCGGGGAGTGTACGATCCGGTCGGTCAAGGAGGAGTTCGCCCGCCGGGGAATCCCCGTCCGCCCCGCCCCCCGTTGATCGGTTCTTGCAGCCCTTCGCCCTTCGCCCGCACCATGCCCGACCCCGATGCCGCGCCCGCCGACGCCAGCCCGCGGCTGGAGATCGACCGCTACTTCGAGGCCCTCGTCAGGCTCGAGGGCAGCGACCTGCACATGAAGGTCGGGCAGCCGGCCATCATCCGCGTCAAGGGTTCGCTGCAGCCGCTCAAGGCTCCCCGGATCGACGACGAGCAGATGCGGCGGCTGATCATGCCGATGCTCGACGACCGCCGGCGGCGGATCCTCGAGACGGACGGGGGATGCGACTTCGCCTACGTCGCGGTCGTCGATGGCGTGAAGTGGCGGTTCCGCCTCAATGTCCTCCAGCAGCAGGGCTCGCTCGGGCTGGTGGCCCGCCGCGTCAACAACAAGATCCCCGACTTCAAGGGCCTCTTCCTGCCGCCGGCGATCGAGCGGCTCTGCCAGTACGACCAGGGGCTGATCCTCCTCGCCGGCGTCACCGGGTCGGGCAAGAGCACGACGATCGCGTCGATGCTCAACTTCATCAACCAGAACTACCGCAAGCACATCCTCACCCTCGAGGATCCGATCGAGTTCGTGTTCACCGAGGACAAGTGCCTGATCAACCAGCGGGAGGTGGGCCAGGACGTCAAGGACTTCGCCATCGGCATGAAGCACGCCGTCCGCGAGGATCCCGACATCATCCTCGTCGGCGAGATGCGGGACGAGGAGACCTTCATGACCGCGATCCACGCGGCCGAGACCGGGCACCTCGTGTTCGGCACGATCCACGCCTCGAGTGCGGCCACGACGATCACCCGGATCCTCGACCTCTTTCCCGAGGAGATGCACCAGGCCCTGCGCAGCGCCATGGCCTTCAACATGAAGGGCATCGTGGCCCAGAAGCTGCTCAAGTCGATCAAGCCGGGTGTCAGCCGGGTGCCGGTCGTGGAGATGATGTTTTTCGACGTGTTGGTGAAGAAGTACGTGCTCGAGGGCCGCGACGAGGAGTTGCCCGACCACATCCGCAAGTCGCACCGCGACGGCATGCAGGACTTCACGCAGAGCCTCAAGAGCCTCATCGACCAGGGGCTGATCGACCGCCAGGATGCCCTCGAGATCGCGCCCAACCGCGAGGCGCTGATGATGGCCCTCAAGGGCATCGGGGTGATGGGATGAGGCGGCGGCCCTGGCGAGTCGTGGCGGCCGCGATCGGGCCGGCCCTGGTGGCGGCCGTGGCCCGCGCCGACGTCGGGCAGTGGCCGGAGGCACTGCCGGCGGAGTGGGGCCAGCGCGGTCCCGGCGGCGGGCTGGCCGTCGTGCCGCTGGTTCTGTGGTGGCTGGCCGTGCTGGGCTGGGCAGCGACGGTCGATCGGGTGAATCGCGATGCCCGCAAGCAGAAGTTTCAGCCGGCGCTGTGGAGCACCATCGTCGCCCTGCCGTTCGTCGCCGCGGCGCTCCTGGCCTGGTGGATTCCGTCGGCGCTCGCCGGGCTCGTGCTCATGCTCCTGGCGTGGCTCGGGCCGCTGGTGGCCTACGCGGTGCTGCGGAATCGGCAGGCGGCCGAGGACGAGCGGATCCTGACGCGGGGCCACGCCCGGCGGGTCCTCGCCGGCCTGCTGGCCCCGCTGGGCATCGACCTGGGTGTGCCGGTCGATGAGGCGGATGTGCTGCCCGACGTGAAGCTCGCCGCGGCCGGGGGCCGCGACGATGCCGAGAATGCCGCACGGCTGCAGCGGGCCGGCGCCACGCCGGGATGCGACGAGGCCATCAAGCTCCTGCAGGAGGCCGTGATGGCCCGTGCGGCGACGGTGCTCCTCGAACCCGATCCGCAGGGCATCATGGTTCGGCACGAGGTGGACGGTGTGTGGGAGAAGCCGCGGGTGCGGAAGCCCCCGCGCAGCCGCAAGGAGAAGGAGACCTTCCCCGAGGCGCCACGGCCCACCCGCGAGGCGGCCCTGGCCGTCATCGACACGTTGGCCACGCTCTGCAGCCTGCCCCAGGCCCGCGGCGGCCGCTCGGGCACGTTCGCGCTGCAGGTCGACGGCAAGCCGCGCAACTGCCGGCTGGCGTTCCGCGCCGCGGCGGGGGGCGAGCAGGTGGTGGTGCAGATCGAACCGCCGGCCGCGGTCTTCAAGAAGCCTGCCGACGTGGGGATGCCGGCGGGAATCGCCGACCGGCTCGGCGAACTGCTGGCCCTGGAGAAGGGCCTGATCGTGATCTCGTCGCCGCCGGCCTCCGGTCTGACCACGACGTTCGACGTCGTGGTCCAGACGGCCGACCGACTGCTGCGGGACTTCATCTCCCTCGAGGACGCGGCGGTGCCGCCGCGGGAGATCCAGAACGTCAGGCCCGTGCGGTTCGACGCCCGCACCGGCGTGACGGCGGTCGACGCTCTGGCGGCGGCGCTCCGCGAGTATCCGCGCGTGATCGTGACCCGCGACCTGCGGGATCGGCCGCTGGCCGTCGAACTGGTGCGGCTCGCCGGGGAGGAGCAGCTCGTGATCGTGAGCATGAAGGCCGCCGACGCCCTCGATGCGGTGGCCCGGCTCGAGGCCTACGGCGTGGCCCCTGACCAGCTGGCCCGCACGCTCGTCGGCTCGCTCGCGCTGCGGCTCGTCCGCAAGCTGTGCCCGAAGTGCCGCGAGGAGTATCCCACGCCGGGCGAGCTGCTGGCGCGGCTGAAAACGACCGCCGAGAAGCTGCCCCATCTCCGCAAGGCGTCGGCACAGGGCTGCCGGCTGTGCCGCGGCACCGGCTACCTCGGCCGCACGGCCGTGTTCGAGCTCGCCACGGGGGGAAATTTCCGGCAGGCGATCGCGGCCAGGGCCGACCAGAAGATCCTTCGCCAGGCCGCCGTGAAGGACGGGATGCAGTCGATGCGGGACGCGGGCATGGCCCTGGTGGTCGAGGGCGTGACGTCGCTGGAGGAGATGCAGCGGGTGTTTTCCACGGCGGCTGCGGCCCGGCCCGAGGCGGCGGAGGCACGGGCAAAATGATCCTCACTCTGATCCTGCTGGCGGTGTTCGTGACGGTCACGGCCGCGCTGTGGAAGGAGGGCCTCTGGTCGAGCCTCGTGATGCTGCTCAACGTCGTCCTGGCGGCGACCGTGGCCACGGCCTGGTACGAGAAGCTGGTCGCGGTGCTCGAGCCGCGGCTGCCGAGCTACACCTACCTGCTCGACTTCGTGTCCCTGTGGGCCCTGTTCTGCCTTCTGCTCCTCGGCCTGCGCGAGGCGACCGATCGGATCTCGCGGACGAAGGTCAAGCTCCGCCGCCCCGTCGAGCTCTTCGGCGGCCCGCTCGTGGCGGCGGTCGTGGGCTGGGTGATGACCTGCTTCACGGCGGCGTCGCTCCACACGGCACCCGTGCCGCGGGACTCGGTGCAGCCCACGCCGGAGGCGCGGATGTTCTTCGGGCTCGCCCCCGACCGGAAGTGGCTCTCGTGGGTGCATGGCTCGACGATCGCCGGGCCGTTCGCGGTGCCGGACTCCCCCTTCGACAAGGACGCCGACTTCATCATCCGCTACGCCGACCGCCGCAAGCGGCTCGAAAACGAACCTGGCCTGCGGGTGGACCGGTAGCGAAGTGGCAATGGACGAAACCGGAGGCGACTACCGACCGGTGAGCAAGCTGGCCGTGGCGGCACTCGCGGCGGGCGGGCTGTCGGCGCTGGCGCTGGTGAGCCCGATCTGCTGGGTGATCCCGCTGGTGGCGGTCGGGCTGGCGGTCGCGGCGCTGGCTGACGTCAATCGGCCGGGGGCGGTGAAGGCCGGCGGCAGCGCCGCGGTCGCCGGCCTGGCGTTGGCGATCGGCTTCGGGGCTCAGGCGGTGACGTCGTCGGTCGTGTCGCGCTGGCTCGTCGAGCGGCGGGCGGCCGCCGTGGCCCGGCACTGGATCGACGCGGTGCGTGCGGGCCGGCTCGCCGACGCGATGAGCGTCTGTGCGCCGCGGGCGCTGCCCGGGGGCGGTGAACCCCACGCACATTCCGGCCCGCCGGTGAGTCCGGCCGCCGCGACCGACCGGGAGGCCGCGTTCGCCGCCCTGGGTGCCGTGCGCGGATTGAAAGCCTGCGCAGCCCAGCCGCCGCGGGTGACTTCGATTGAACAGGCCGACGAGACGGAGGAGGCATGGTTCGTCGTCGCCTCGCTCGCGGCCTGCGGCCGGCCGGAGGAGTCGCTGCGGCTCGTCGTCGCCCCGGATCGCGTCCAGCGGCAGGGCGGCCCGGTGGAGCGCTGGCTCGTGACGGGCTTCACGCTCGAGCGGTGACGATCAGGCGTCGGTCGAGGAGAAGCAGCGCACGGCGTCGATCGATGTGGCGCCGGCGGCGAGCATCACGAGGCGGTCGAAGCCCAGGGCAGCACCGACGCCGGCGGGCATCGCTTCACCGTGGGCGGCCAGGAGCCGCGCGGGCTCGGGCAGCGAACCTGACGGTGTCTCCCGATCCGCCGCCAGCCTTGGCTTGCGTCTGCACGACACGTGTCTTTCAATTCCCTTCATGACTGGTTCATTGACCATTCGACTCGACGACAAGCAGCGCCGCGACCTGCACCGGATCGCCTCCGCGCTCGGGCTGTCGGATTCGGAGTTCGTCCGCGGCCTCATCGAGCGCGGCATCGCTGCGGAGTCGGCCGGAGAGCGACTCAGGCACCTCGCCGGAGCACTGGGCGCGGCAGCAAGCGGCCGCAAGGCTGTGGCTGGTGGTGATGATGCCTGGTCGAAGTCGCTCCGCGAGCGGAACTGGCGGAACTGAGACCGACGCGTATGGAGGCGTGGCTGCTCGACATGGGCCCGATCGTCGCCTTTCTCGACGCTGCGGACGCTGCCCA
Source organism: Pirellulales bacterium (assembly GCA_044344765.1). Taxonomy (GTDB): domain Bacteria; phylum Planctomycetota; class Planctomycetia; order Pirellulales; family UBA1268; genus QWPN01. The sequence goes on from JBIJCJ010000048.1 coordinate 14,483, forward strand.
TCGCGTGGTCGTGCGTGCCTTCGAGCGGTTTGATGGCCGGTTCGTCACGACCGATGCCGTGATCGTCGAGGCGATGCATCTGGTGTCACGGAGCCCGGCAGGGCCGGGGCTCTTGATCGACTTCCTCTTCTCCTCGCAGGCGGCGATTCATTCGTCGATGTCGGCCGATAACCTCCTGCAGGCAGGCGGACTCATCACGAAATACGCCGACGAGCCGATGGACTTCGCGGATGCTACGCTCGTGCTGCTGGCGGCGCGGTTGCGGATCTCAGCCGTGTGCTCGCTGGATCGGCGTGGTTTTCGCACCTATCGCAGCGGCACTCGCAAGGCATTCGATCTCGTGCTCGACCGCGGAGCGGGGTAGAGTGGCGGGCAGCCGCCGAGCGGCCCGTGCCGGGCTACGTCCATACAAAGCGCGGAAGCCAGGGACGCAGGTGCAGAACTCCCATGTTGTTTGAAGACGTCAAGTTACCGTTTGTTCTCGGCCCGGCTTTTGTGGCAGTAGGGCTGGCGGTTGCGATAGCGCGCACCAGAATTGATCCGCAGGCCACTGCGATGACCAAAGAAGTCAAACACCTGCAGCAAATCACCTTCGCGACGGGGGCGATGCTCATGTTGCTGGTTTTACTTTTGCCTACGACCCCGAGCCTGAGCACTTTTGGCTTGCCAAAGACTCCCAGCGACCTTGACTCTCCGGAGCGTGTGCTGCGTTATTTGCAGACTTACAACAAGGCGCTCACTCGAACCATTGACGTGACCTTTTGGGCCCTGTTTGTCTTTGTGTGGTGGTTTCTTGCGGCAGTTTATTCCGTATCGAGAGCCGCCACCGCAGTCCAAAAAACAGCAAGGCAAAAAGGACAGGCATAATCGTTGGCGGTCACGTCGTCGGTCGTGTCGCGCTGGCTCGCCGAGCGGCGGGCGGCCGCCGTGGCCCGGTACTGGATCGACGCGGTGCGGGCGGGCCGGCTCGCCGTCCAGCGGCAGGGCGGCCCGGTGGAACGCTGGCTCGTGACGGGCTTCACGCTCGAGCGCTGACCATCAGGCGTCGGTCGAGGAGAAACAGCGCACGGCGTCGATCGACTCGGCGCCGGCGGCAAGCATGACGAGGCGGTCGAAGCCCAGGGCCGCACCGACGCCGTCAGGCATCGCTTCACCGTGGGCAGCCAGCAGCCGCGCGGGTTCCGGCAGCGTCGGTCGGCCGTCGGCCTCCCGGGCGGCGTTGGCGGCGGCGATCCGCGCGGCCACGACCTCGCGCCGCGTCTCCTCCTCCCAGCCGTTGGCGAGCTCCACGCCGCGCACGAACAGCTCGAACCGTCGGGCGCTGCCGCCCGCTTCCGGGTCGAGGCGGGCGAAGGCCGACTGCGAGGCCGGCCAGGCTTCGAGCATCGTCGGCCGGCCGTGGCCGAGGCGAGGCTGCACGAGTTCCGTGAGCAGGATTTCGAAGGACCGGTCCCAGCGGTCGGCCGGCGCGGCCGCTTCCCAGGCCGCCGGCACCGCGATTCCGGCGCGGCCGACGGCCGCCAGCATGTCGTCGAGCGGCGCCGTCAGTGGATCGACGCCGGCGTGTTCACGGAAGGCCGCGCTGCACGACACCCGCTCGATGCCCGGCGTGCCGAGCGCCCGGTCGCAGAGCCGCGCGAGCAGGTCGGCGGCGTCGGCCAGCGTCGTGCCCGGGGCATACCACTCGAGGAGCACGAACTCGACGTCGTGCTGGTGGCCGCGTTCACCCGCGCGAAACGACCGCGCCAGCTGGTAGATCGGCCCCGAGCCGGCCGCCAGGAGCCGCTTCATCAGGGCCTCGGGGCTGGCCTGGAGAAAGCGGGCGGGCCCGCCGTCGAGCGGCACCGCGATCGGGTCGATGTGGGCCTCCGGCAGCACCTCGCGCGAGAGCACGGGCGTGTCGACCTCGACGAACCCGAGCGCGTCGAACAGGTCGCGGATCCGCTTCCGCACGGCCGCCCGCAGTTCGAGGATCGGCCGGGCCGTCATGCCGTCACAGCGGCCTTCTTCTTGGCGAGCTTCTCCGCCACCTCGCGGTAGACGAGCACGGGGCAGGGGGCCCGGCGCACGATCGCCTCGGCGACGCTCCCCATCAGCAGCCGCGTCATGCCGGTGCGGCCGTGGGTGCCGATGATGATCATCTCCGCGTTCTCGTCCTCCGCGATCCGCACGACCTCGCCCGCGGGATCGCCCATCGTCAGCCGGTGCGTGTAGGGCACGGACGGATCGGAGGGTTTGACGTCCTCGAGCATCTTGAGGATCCGCTCGGAGCTCGGCTCGGGGAGGCCGTAGTAGAGCTCACCGCCACCGTAGGCCAGCGGCGGTTCCTCGACGTGGACGATCAGCAGCCGGGCGTTCATCTGCCGGGCGAGGGACTCCGCGTGGACGAGCGCGGCGTCGCTGGCGGTCGAGAAGTCGGTCGGAAAGAGGATCGTTTTCTGGGCCATGTGATTCGTGCTCCCGGGTTTGGGTGATTTTACCCGCGGCACTTCCCTGGCGGACAAGTCAGCCAGCTCGGGGCGTCGCGTGCCGCACAGGCTGGCCAGGGATGGCCAGACCGTTCGGCACGGTGGTTTCAGACACTCCCTCTCCCTCTGGGAGAGGGCTGGGGTGAGGGTGCAGGGACAATCGGCGGCAAGTCGCGAAGCACCCTCACCCGGCCTGCGGCCGGCCTCTCGCCGAGGGAAAGGCGAAGAAAGCACCACGCGCGGGCACCATGCGTGCCGAACCGGCTCGCCAGGGAGGGCTTTGTCCACGTGAAGCTAATGCAGGCGCATGCCGGGCAGGGCTCCGGAGTCGGGGGCGAGCAGGTAGACACCTGGGGCGCCGGCGCCGCTGGCCGCCACCACCATGCCCTCGCTCAGGCCGAACTTCATCTGCCGCGGGGCGAGGTTGGCCACCACCACCACCAGCCGGCCGACGAGCGCCGCCGGCTCGTGAAACCCCTTGATGCCGGCGAACACCGTCCGCGTCGCGTCGCCGCCCAGGCTGATTGTGAGCTTGAGAAGCTTCTTCGCCTCCGGCACCTCCTCGGCCGCGAGGATCCTAGCGACCCGCAGATCGACCTTCGCGAAGTCGTCGATCGTGCACTGGGCCGCGAGCGGCTCGGCGGCCAAGGGCTCGCCGGAATCCTGCGCGGTCGTGGTCGGTGGTGTGGCATCCATCGTCGAGGCTCCCTTCGGTGAGGTGTCTTTCGCGGTCTCCGCCCGCGACGCGGCGAGCAGGGCTTCGAGCTGTGTCTTTTCAACCCGCTTCATGAGCGGCTGGAAGGCCGCCACGGGCAGGCCGGCGAGCGGTGTCTGCGATTCGTCCCAGGAGCGGATCGGTCCGCCGACGAGCCCGCCCGCCTGGGCGGCGAGCGCGGGCAGGACTGGCGCCAGGTAGACGGCGAGCTGTCGGAAGAGGTTGAGGGCGACGCTGGCCACGTCCCGCAGCTTCGCGGCCGCATCGGGGCCGGCCTTGGCGAGCTTCCAGGGCTGCTCGGCGTCGACGTAGGCGTTGGCCCGGTCGGCCGCCGCCATGATCGCCCGCATCGCGCGGGCGGTGTCGCAGTCTTCGTAGGCGGCGGCGATCTCGGCACCGTCGGCCGCGGCGCGAGCGAACAGGCCGCCGTCGTCCGGGTACGTGTCCGCCAGGCCGGTCGACTCCAGCCACCGCGCCGTGCGGCTGGCGAGGTTCACGACCTTGCCGACGAGATCCGCGTTCACCTTCGTGGCGAACTCCTCGAGGTCGAGGTCGATGTCGTCGATGCCGCCGGAGAGCTTCGCCGCGTAGAAGTACCGCAGCATGCCCGGGTCGAGATGGTCGAGGTAGGTCCGCGCCAGCAGGAACGTGCCGCGGCTCTTCGACATCTTCTCGCCGTTGACGGTGAGGAAGCCGTGGATGCGGACCTTCGTCGGCAGGGCGAGGCCGGCCGCCTCGAGCATCGCCGGCCAGAAGAGCGTGTGGAAGTAGGTGATGTCCTTGCCGATGAAGTGGTGGATCTCGGCCGGTGGCTCGTTCGCGCCGCCGCGGCCCCACCAGTCGTCGAGCCCGCCGCCGTGGGCCGCGCACCACTCGCCCGTGGCGGCGAGGTAGCCGATCGGGGCGTCGAACCAGACGTACCAGTAGTGCCCCGGGGCATCGGGGATCTCGAAGCCGAAGTACGGGGCGGGGCGGGAGACGTCCCAGTCGCGGAGCTCCTCGCCGAGAAAATGCCCGGCCAGATAGTTGGCGATCCGCGGATCGAGCGCACCCGACTCGCGGGTCCAGGTCGCGAGGAAGCCGTGCATCTTCTCGAGCGTCACGAACAGGTGCTCGGCCGAGCGGACTTCGGGCCGCGTGCCGGAGAGCGTGCTCACCGGGTCGCGGAGGTCGCTCGGGGCGTAGGCCGCGCCGCACTTCTCGCAGGAGTCGCCGTACTGGTCGGCGGCGCCGCACTTCGGGCAGCTGCCCTTCACGAACCGGTCGGCGAGGAACACGCCGGCGGTGGCGTCGTAGAGCTGCTCGACGCCGCGCGACACGACGAGCCCGCGGTCGCGGAGCCGCTGCCAGATCATCCCGCACAGCCGCCGGTTCTCCGTGCTGTCGGTGGAGCCGTAGTGGTCGAAGGCGATCTGGAAGCCGGCGAAGTCGGCGAGGTGCGCCGACCGCATGGCGGTGATCAGCTCCTGCTCGCTTCGCCCCTCGGCCCGGGCCCGGATCATGATCGCCGTGCCGTGGGTGTCGTCGGCACACAGATAGATGCAGCGCTGCCCGCGCAGCTTCTGGAAGCGGACGAAGATGTCGGTCTGAACGTACTCGACGAGGTGCCCGAGGTGGATGTGGCCGTTGGCGTAGGGCAGGGCCGACGTGACCAGGATGCGGCGGGAAGCGGAAGCGGTCATGCAGAGACGGGCTCGGGCGGGGCGGACGGAACGCGGATTGTAGAAGCGGCCTGCGACCGGGGAAACAGCGGTCGCCACGGGCGACTGGGCAAGCGCGGGGCGGGGCAAAGTGGTCTTGTCGCCGCCTCCGGCCCCCGGCAGTATCCCGCCCCTTCCGGGCGGCGCCCGGTCATGGGCATCGTTTGGACGCGTGGAGCCTCGAGGATGATCCGATCGTCAAGCCTGTTCGCCTGCGGCGCCGCCGTCCTTGCCATCGCAGCCGCGCCGTGCCCCGCGTGGGCCAATCCCGCCGCCGCCGTGCAGTCGGGCGAGGCTGTGCTGCTCGATTTCTCCGCCGCCTGGTGCGGGCCGTGCCGGCAGATGGCGCCGCTGATCGGTGAGATCGCCGCGGCCGGGTGGGTCGTGCGGCACGTGGACGTCGATCGCGAGCTCGATGTCGTCCGCCGCTTCGGAGTCAGCGGCGTGCCCTGCTACATCATGCTCGTGAAGGGGCAGGAGGTCGGCCGCATCAACGGCGCGACGACGCGGGGTGAGCTCGAACAACTGCTGGCCAAGGCATCGGCCCCCCTGGGCGGCGCTGCACCGACCGCGACCGCGGCCGCGGTCACACCGGCCCAGCAGCCGGCGGCCGGGATGCCGCTGCCGGGCGGGCAGGCCGCCGCGCCGCTGGCCACCGAACCTCCCTCGCGGTCGCGCACGCCGGCGGCCGCACTTGCCGCCACGCCGATCGTCACGCCCCCGCCCGCCGCGCTGCCGACGGCCCGGCCGACGCCCGCTCCCGGCCGTGAGCCTGCCGCTCCCGTGGC
>JBIJCJ010000002.1:0-44478 GCA_044344765.1 Pirellulales bacterium
GATGCTCGTGCTCCTCGTCGTGGGCGGCGTGAACACCGTGATCAGCCTGTTCTACTACCTCCGCGTGCTCAAGGTGATGACGTTCGACCCGCCGCCGTCCGATCGCGTCGGCGAAGCGTTGCCGCTCGTGTCGCTGTCGGGCGGCGTGGTGACGGCGCTCGCGGTTCCGGTCGTGATCCTCGGGCTGTTCTGGTCCGGCCTGTACGCGGCGGCGCAACTCGCCGGCACGTTTGCCAGTTAGGGAAACCCGACCATGCCCGCCTCCGCTCCGCTCCGCCGCCTCGTCGCCACCCTCGATTCGTCGCTGGCGATGTACATCGCCGATTCCGGCATCTGGTCCTACCCCGGACCGGAGGAGATCAAACTGGCGCTCGCCGATCTCGTGGGCGACCACAGGAGCCTGCTCGACCGAGCCGGCACGGTGCTCGCCGAGCGGGAGGTGGCGGCCCCACGGACGGCCTACCCGCTCTCGTTCACGGCCCTGCACGACCTCGACCTGAAGAACCTCCTGCCCCGGGTGATCCAGGGGCTCGATGCCCAGGCCGCCGCCTGCGAGTCGGTCGCGGCCGTCGCAGGTGACGACACGACCGCCGTCGAACTGGCCCGCGAGGTCGTGCAGACCAACCGCCGCCACGGCGACCAGCTCCGCCAGCTCCTCGCCAAGAGCCGCGCCGGACTCATGGATGCGAAGGGTGCGTAGCCACCTTCTCACTTCTCGGCACTCAGTGCATTCTTGAGCGGTGGTCTTGCACTGTCGTGCATCCTGGAGCGGCGGTCTCCGACCGTCGTGCCGGCTGGTGGGGTGGTCTCCGACCGACGTGCCGGTTGCTGGGAAGCCCGAAGCGCGAGCTGAGGGAATACGCGTCGCTTCACCTGACGCCACCCGCATACCCTCGGCTCGCGCCTCGGGCTTCAAGGACAACGGGGCGTACCATCGAGGAGGGACGCCGAATCGGCCCGGTGTGCCGGCTGGAGCGGCGGTCTTGCACCGTCGTGCATCCTGTAGCGGCGGTCTCCGACCGTCGTGCATCCTGTAGCGGCGGTCTCCGACCGTCGTGCCGTGCCCGGACGTCGGGTATAACCCTCGGTCCCATGCACCACCTCTTTGACAGTCACTGCCACCTCGACCCGATGCGGTTCGGGGCCGAACTTCCCGACGTGCTGGCCCGCGCCCGGGCCGCGGGCGTCACGCGGATGACGGTCATCGGCACGCGGGCCGCCGACAGCGAGGCGGCCGCGGAACTGGCAGCCCGCGAGTCGGGCGTCGTGGCGGCGGCGGGCATCCATCCCAACGACGTGGCCGAGACCGAGCCGGGCGAGTGGGACCGGATCGTGCGGCTCGCCGAGGCGGGCCGCGTGGCCGCGATCGGCGAGACCGGGCTCGACTGGTATCGCACCACGGCCCCGCCGGAGATGCAGCGTGACTCGTTCGATCGCCACCTCCGGCTGGCCCAGCGGCTCTCGTTGCCGGTCGTGATCCACACGCGGGAGAGCATCCGCGACGTGCTCGACATGCTCCGCGAGGCGGCCGCTCGCGGGCCGTTGCGGCCGGTGCTCCACGCCTTCACCGGCACGGCGGCCGAGGCGGCCGAGGCCCTCGATCTCGGCTGCCACCTCGGCTTCGCGGGGATGGTGACCTTCCGCTCGTCGGCGGACCTCCGCGAGGTGGTGAAGACGGTGCCGCTCGAGCGGCTGCTCGTGGAGACAGACAGCCCGTTCCTCGCCCCGGAGCCGCTCCGCGGGAAGCGGAACGAGCCGGCGAATGTGGTGCACACGGCCCGCTGCCTGGCCCTGGTGCGGGGCGAGCCGTTCGCCGACTTCGCGGCCGCGACCACGGCCAACGCCCGCCGCGTGTTCGGCTGCTGAACTGCTGCAGGGAGTCGTACGGCTCACACTTGATCCTCGCGCATGGTCGGCTTTGTCCCGATAGTGGAACAGACATCGGGCGTGACCACGCTTCGGAAGCCCCCGGCGGGAGCCGGGGGGTGACGGGCTGCGCCGGGATGAGGGGCTGCGCCGTGAAGACGGGTCGCCCCGCGGGTTTTGGGAGAACGCGGGAAGGCGATCCACAAGTCCACGGAGTGGACCGCGTCACCCCCGGGCTTCCGCCCGGGGCTTTTGGGGAGGAACGTGCGAGGATCAAGTGTGTGCCGTATCAGTCGCGGCGAGCGGCAGTTTCCAACGATCACGATCCCATCATCGCGGCGAGCGACCGGGCCGGCAGGAAGAGCCGGTAGGGATTGCCCGGCAATTCCAGGAAATCCCACCGCCGGTAAAAACGCTTGGCTCGTTCATCGACGCAGTCGAGGATCACGGCTACGAACGCAAATGTGCGGCCAGCGTCGTGGCAATCCCGGAGCGCCTGCGCGAGCAACCGGTCGCCGAGCCGGCTCCCCTGGTGGCGACGACTGACTCCCAGCCAGGCAACGACGGCCACAGGGAGTCCGCGACGCGGGAGTTTTCTGGCGAATTCAGCCGGCAGGTCGCCGAAATCCACCTGCCCTGTCGCCAAGGTGTAATACCCTGCAGTGTGACCATCCGGGCCAACCAGAACCTTCGTCGATGACAGCCGCTTGGACTGGTGTTGCAACGCCTTGGTATGCAGCCAGTCATTGACCTCGATCTGCCCGCAATCAAACAATCCGCGAGCACGAGATCGGCCGAGGCCCTCGAGGGATAACCCTTGCGGAAACACGACGCCGCTCACCGCGCCCCTCGCATCATCGCGCCGAGCCGCCGCTGTGCTGCCGTCAATGCCCGAGGCGACTGGAGCGCCTGCCAAAAGGCTAACTGCTCGGTAGGCGTCAGGGTGATGGTGCTGTCACGGGCGCTCGCCGCCTCGCGCCGTGCCTGCGGCACCGTGACCGTTCGGACGTAGTCGCTGACGCTGATCCGGCGCAATTCAGCTGCGGCCGCCAGCGCCTGCTTGCTTTCTGCGTCCAGCCGAACCATGAGCGTGCTCGACGTTGGGGCGACTTTTGTTTTTTGTGAACGTGGCATTGGCGTCCCTCCGGCTTCGAGTGTATTGCATAACGCTATACGAGCAAGGCCGGGGCGGGGGCGACCACGGCCAACGCCCGCCGGGTGTTCGACTGCTGAGCGGAGTCAGCCGCGGCGCAGGCGGCCGACCTGGAAGTCGGCGATTGCCGCCGCGCTGACGACGAGCACGGCCACGATCGCGGCCACGTTCCAGCGGAATGCGGCGGGGTCCGTGGCCAGCAGGATGGCGTAGCCGGCGAGCGCAGCCGCCGCGGCGATCCTCACCAGGCGGCGGTCGAGCCACAGCCCGGCCGCGGACACGAGGACCGGGTGGGCGGCGACGAGCGGACTGTCCGCACCGCCCACCATCACCAATAGCGCGGTCACGAACGCCGCGTCGGTGACCACGAACGCGATGCCGGCCTGCCGCAGCGACAGCCGGCGGATCCCGAGCCACTCGCAGGCCGCCGCACAAGCCGCCCACAGGCCGAGGCCGATGGCGACCGGGCGGTAGAACGGCACGGTCGTGGGATCGCCGAGGCAGCGGGCCGCGACGATGGCGATCGTGCCGAGGATGGCGGCCACCCGGAATCCGGCCGCGGGGTAGCGGCGCAGCACGCGGCCCAGGCGGTGCAACGGGCCGCCACCAGGCGGGGCGATGCGGTCGCCGCGGAGCCAGGCCTCGAGATCGTCGCCGACGGCCGCGGCCGTCGGATACCGGCGGGCCGGATCCTTCTCCAGGCATCGGAGGCAGATCTGCTGGAGCGCCGTCGGCACCTCCGGATGGAGCCGCCGCGGAGGCACGGGCTCGCGCTCCAGCACGTTCATGACCACGAGCAGCCGTGTGTCGCCGGAGAAGGGCGGCCGGCCGGTGAGGGCCGTGTAGAGGATCGCTCCCAGGCCGTAGACGTCGCTGCGGGCGTCGAGGCCGCGGACTCGGCCTGCGGCCTGCTCCGGGGCCATGTACTCCGGCGTGCCGAGCACCGTGCCGGTGGCGGTAACGCCGTCTTCCGTGGCCGCGTCGCGGGCCAGGCCGAAGTCTGCCAGGTGTGGTGTGCCTGATGCGTCGAGCAGCACGTTCGAGGGCTTGAGGTCGCGGTGCAGGATGCCGCAGTCGTGGAGGTGGTGCACGGCCCGCGCCACCGCCGCAATCACGGTCGCCGCCGCGCGGGGCGACAGCGGCCCGGCCCGGAGGCGGGAGCCGAGGTCGTCCCCCGCGACGAGATCCATGGCGAAGTAGAGCTGGCCGTCGTGTTCCCCGGCGTCGTGGATGGCGACGATCCCCGGATGTCGCACGCGGGCCGCGAGCCGGGCCTCGGCGAGGAATCGCCGCCGCTGCTCCGCGGTCGCGAACGCGCCCGCCGACAGCAGCTTCAGGGCCACGTCGCGGCCGAGCCGCTCGTGGCGGGCCCGATACACCACGCCCATGCCGCCCCGCCCGAGCTCGGCGCCGACGGCGAACGGCCCGAAGCGCCGGCCGGTGAGCGATTCCGCGCCAGCCGCATGGGCCGCGTCGGGCGCGACGGTCGAGGCGAGATCGTCGAGGCCGCGGAGGCAGGCCGTCCACGCGGCGAGGGGGGGGCAGGCGGCGAGCAGGCGCCGTTCTTCAGCCGCGTCGGCCGCCTGGATCGCCGCCAGGTAGCGATCGAGAAGATCGGGATCGACCTCCGCGGCGGCAGCCGGCTCATCGGGCCGCGTCATGGCGTCGCCTCGACGCCAGAAAACTCCGCGGGCAGCCGCTCCTTGAGGGAGGCGATGGCCCGCATCCACAGCATGCGACAGGCGCCGCTCGAACGGCCCATCCGCTGCGCCACCTCCTCGAAGGGGAGCCGTTCGATGTTCCGCAGGAAGAGCACCTCGCGGTGGTCGTCGGCCAGCCCCTCCATCGCCGCGGCGAGCAGCAGTTCCTGCTCCCAACGGATCACCCGCCCGCTCGGCGACGAGGCGGTGTCGATCGGGTGCTCGTGCCAGCCGTGCGACGCGTCGTCGTGCGCGGCCAGCGGCACCTCGCGGCCCGCGTCGCGCTTCGCCGTGCCCCGGTAGCGCTTGGCGGCATCGAAGGCGTTGTGGGCGACGATCCGTTTCAGCCAGCCGAGCCACTCCTGCGGCGTCTCCCCCGCGAAGCCGTCGAACCCGCGATGCGCCTCGAGGAGCGACTGCTGCACGACGTCGGAGGCATCGACCTTCGCCCGCAGCCGGCGCTGGAGATGAAACCGCGCGGCGGTGGCGACGAAACTTCGACAGGCTCCGAACAGCCGATTGCGGGCCGCCGCGTCACCGGCCCGCGCGGCGGCCAGCCAGCCCGCGATCCGCGCGGCGTCGCCCGCGTCGGCGGATGGCGGGGCGGCGGAGGAGGGCAAGGGAGCATCCGGCATGAGAGGAGCACCATTTCGCGGCCAGGCCACCCGAAAAAAGCCGCGTGACATCCCCTTCGGGCCGTCGCCTGATCAGGGGAGCGGCCCGCCCGACGCGGGTCGAGCCCCCGGCAGGATACACCGTGACCGCGATGACAACCCAGCCACGAACGACCCGCCGCGGATCCCACGGGGCCGCCGCCGCGTCGCCCGCGGACGGCCCGATGATCGCCCTGGAAAACGTGGCCAAGGCCTACGGCGGCCGGCAGGTGCTCCCGGCGACCTCGCTGGCCGTCGCCCGGGGCAGCACCACGGTGCTCATCGGCCCCAGCGGCTGCGGCAAGAGCACGCTGCTGCGGATGATCGTGGGGCTCGTCACGCCCGACCAGGGCACGGTGACGATCGACGGCCGGCGGCTCGAGGCCGCGTCGATGGCCGACCTGCGGCGGCGGATCGGCTACGTGATCCAGGATGGCGGGCTGTTTCCGCATCTCACCGGCCGCGACAACGTCGGCCTGCTCGCGCGGCACCTGGGCTGGGAGCCGGCGCGGATCGCCGCGCGGATCGCGGAGCTCGTCGCCCTCACGCGGCTGCCCGAGGCCGCGCTCGATCGCTTTCCGGCCCAGCTCTCGGGAGGTCAGCGGCAGCGGCTGGGAATCATGCGGGCGCTGATGCTCGACCCCGCCGCGATCCTCCTCGACGAGCCGATGGGGGCGCTCGACCCGCTCGTGCGGTACGACCTCCAGGAAGACCTGCGGCGGATTTTTCGCGAGACCGGCAAGACGGTCGTCATGGTCACGCACGACATGGGCGAGGCCGGCTTCTTCGGCGACGAGGTGCTGCTGCTGGGCGACGGCCGCATCGTGCAGCGCGGCACGCTCGACGACCTGATCCACGCCCCGGCCGACGACTTCGTGCGCCGGTTCGTGTCGGCCCAGCGGTTCCCGGGCCTGTCTGGCAGTGAAGGGAGGAACGCATCGTGAGCGGGCGCATGAGAAGGACTGTCGTTGATTCGTGCATGATCCTTTCCGGCACGACGGTTCCAGAAACTCCCTCTCCCTCTGGGAGAGGGGTCGGGGTGAGGGTGCAGGGAATCGGCGCAGCCTCGGAAGCACCCTCACCCGGCCTGCGGCCGGCCTCTCCCAGAGGGAGAGGCGAGATGGCGAGGTCACAGCGCACCCTGGCGTGTGCGAGATTTCCATCGAGAAGCCGAAAGCGGTCCGGTCGTCTGCCGAGCCGAATCCTCGCCGCGGTCCTGGTGGTCGCGACGATGATGGCGCCGATCGCGGCCGCCGCCCCCGCGGCGGGCCCGGTGGTGCGGATCGGCTCCAAGCCGTTCACGGAAGGGATCGTGCTCGGCGAGCTGCTCGCGGGCGTCGCCCGGCAGGCGGGGGGCGCCGCCGAGCACCGGGCGGCGCTCGGTGGCACGCAGATCGTGTTCGCGGCCCTCGAACGCGGGGAGATCGACTGCTACGTCGAGTACAGCGGCACCTTGGAGCGGGAGATCCTCCGCGCCGAAAGCGTCCGGAGCCCCGCGGACGTGGCGGCTGCGCTTGCCCGCCGGGGTCTTGCCCGGACCGGGCCGCTGGGCTTCGACAACACCTACGCCCTGGGCATGAAGGAGACGGTGGCGGCGCGGGCCGGCATCGAGACGATCTCCGATCTCGCGGGCCGCGACCTCGCCATCGCGCTCAGCGACGAGTTCGTGCGGCGGGCCGACGGCTGGCCGGCGGTTCGCGATGCCTACGAACTGCGGCAGACCCCGCGGGTGCTCGATCACGCGCTGGCTTATCGCGGCCTGGAAAGCGGCCACGTCGCGGTCACCGACCTCTACGCCACCGATCCCGAGGTGCGGGCCCACGAGCTGCGGATCCTGCGGGACGACCGGGGCGTGTTTCGCGAATACAAGGCGTTCGTGCTGTATCGCGCCGACCTCGCGGAGCGGGCGCCGGCATTCCTGGCGGCGCTCGGGCAGCTCGAGGGGACGATCGATCCGGCGGCGATGCGCGAGATGAACGCCCGGGTGCTGCTCGACGGCGAGCCGGAGCGGACCGTGGCGGCCCGCTTCCTCCGGGATCGGTTCGGCTGGGAAGTGGCCGACGACACGACGCCCGCCTGGCTGATCGTGGCCCGCGACGTGGGGCGGGCCACGCTCCAGCACCTGGCGCTCGTGGCCGCGGCATTGATTGCGGCGGTGGCCGTCGCCGTGCCGCTGGGGATATACGCCCATCGCCGGCCGCGGCTGGCCGCCGGCATCCTCGGCGTGGTCGGCATCCTGCAGACGATTCCGTCGATGGCCGTGCTCGTGTTCATGGTGCCGCTGGTGGGCCTGGGCTGGAAGCCGGCCGTGGTGGCGCTCTTTCTCTACGGCCTCCTGCCGATCGTCCGCGGCACGTTCAACGGGCTGGCCGGAATCCCGCAGCAGCTCCGCGAGTCGGCCGAGGTGCTCGGCCTCGACGGGCGTTCCCGCTTGCGGCTCGTGGAGCTGCCGCTGGCCTCGCGATCGATTCTCGCGGGCATCAAGACGGCGGCCGTGATCGCCGTGGGCACGGCCACGATCGGCGGGCTGATCGGCGCGGGCGGCTACGGCGAGGCGATCCTGGCCGGAATCCGCCGGGCCGACGTGGGACTGCTCATGCAAGGCGCGGTGCCCGCGGCGGTGCTCGCCCTGCTGATTCAGGCGGCCTGCGATGGTCTGGAGCGGCTTGTGGTTCCCGCAGGGCTGCGGGCCGGTGGGTAGAATCCTCCGCGTCGGGGAAGTCTCAACGTGGCGAGAAGTGGTGGCCGGACATGATCGAGTTTTGTGCGTTTGCGATCGTCGTGCTCGGTGTGCTCGTGGTCCGCATGACCGGCGTGCTGCGCGAAATCCAGGAGGCGCAGCGCACCCTGCTCGAGCGGCAGCGGCAGATGGACGCCCTGCTGACGGCGAGTTTCACGGGTCGGGATCAGGCCACGTCTTCCGAGCCGGCGGTCGTGATCGTGCCCCCGTTCGCCGGGTCCGCCACCCCTGCGCCGATGCCGTCGCCAGTGCCGGCCGCAGAGCCGCCTCCGCTGCCGGCTGTTACGGCCGCCGCTCCGCAGGCCAAACCGTTCGCCGGTGGGTTCACGGACCTCACGTCCGCCGATCTCGACGTTGCCATTTCCGCACGCGAGGTGGTGCCGGCCGCGGCCCGCGTCGTCTCGCCGCCACGGCAGCCCTTGCCCCGCGCGGTTCCGAGCCGCTTCGAGACGGCCGCCCGCGACACGCTCGGCAGGATCTGGAACTGGATCATCGTCGGTGAGGATCACATCCCGGAGGGGGTTTCCACGGAGTACGCGGTCGCGAGCCAGTGGCTGCTGCGGCTCGGGATCATCGTCCTCGTCGCCGGCATCGGCTTCTTTCTCAAGTGGTCGATCGACCGCGGCCTGCTCGGGCCCCAGGCCCGCGTGGCCCTCTCCACCGCGGCCGGGCTCGGAATGCTGATCCTCGGCGCGCGGCTGCTCGGCGGCCGCTACGGAGTGCTGGGCCAAGGCTTCCTCGGCGGCGGCCTGGCCACTCTGTACTTCAGCGTCTTCGCGGCCCACCGGCTGTTCGGCCTCGTCGACGTCGTCACCGCCTTCGCGCTCATGGCCGCCGTCACCATGCTGGCGGGCGGGATCGCGGTGCGTTTCAACTCGATGCTCGTGGCCGTGCTCGGGATCATCGGCGGCTACGGCACGCCGCTGATGTTCACGACGGCGGACCCCAACCTGCCGGTCCTGTTCGGCTACCTGCTCGTGCTCGGCTGCGGCGTGCTGGCGATCTGCTTCTGGCGGAACTGGCCGCTGGTCAACCTGCTGGCGTTCGTGGCGACCTGGTGCCTGGTGCCGCCGGCGCTGGTGCAGTACGAGACGAGCCAGTTTCGCGAGGTCTATCCATTCATCGTCGGCTTCTTCGTGCTCTTCTCGACGATGACCTTCCTTTACAAGGTGGTCCGCGGCACGCCCGCGACGGTCCTCGACCTGTTCGCCCTGTTCGCCAACGCGGCCGTGTTCTTCGGGATCTCCTTCTGGATGGTGGACGACGCCTTCGGCCGGCGGCAGGTGGCGCTCGTGACGCTCGGCCTGGCCGCCTTCTACACCCTCCACGTGCTCTTCTTCCTCCGGCGCGGGGGCGTGGACCGCGGCCTGCTCGTCTCCTTTCTCGGCCTCGCCGCCACGTTCGTGGCCGTGACGATGCCGCTGGTGCTCTCGCGGCAGTGGGTCACGGCCAGCTGGGCGATCCAGGCGGTCGTGCTCCTGTGGATGGCCGAGCGGCTCGAGAGCGGCATCGTGAGACGCATGGGGCTCGCGCTCCTCGGCATCGTGTTCGTGCGGTTCTGC
Organism: Pirellulales bacterium; assembly: GCA_044344765.1. Classification (GTDB taxonomy): domain Bacteria; phylum Planctomycetota; class Planctomycetia; order Pirellulales; family UBA1268; genus QWPN01. Next base: position 9,675 of record JBIJCJ010000002.1, read on the forward strand.
GGCCTTGATCTGGGCCGTACGTTCCTGCCCGGCGGCAGCGTCGCGGCGGCCGCGGCCGAACTGCCCGTGGGCGGCTACCTGCGGCTCCTCGCCGAGCGGGCGATAGCCTTCGGTATTCCCATCGCGGCCTTCGGCGTGGCGGCTCGGCTCGTCGGCCGCACGCCGCGGCCCGCCGACCCTGCCAAGTCCGACCGCGGGCACGTCGGTCTCGCCTCATTCCTCTGGCTCGCCGGGATCGCGGCCCTGCTGTTCTATGTGCACCTTGAAGTCGATCGCACGGCGGAGTTCTTCTTCCCCGCGGCGCGGCTACCGCTGCTGTCGATCGTCTGGGTCGCCATCGGGGCGATCTTTCTCCGGGAATACGCGGTCGGCGGCAGCTCGTTCGCGTTGGGGCTCGTCGGCTGCGTGGTGATGGCGGTGCTCTTGAAACTCGTCGCCTGGGACCTGCCGGCCTGGGGCGTGGACGAACGGTTCGTGGCAGGCCCGGGGTACTCGCTGCTCGATGCCGGGCTGCGGGCCCTGGACTTCGGGGCAGTGATCGCCTTCATGGTGTCGGCCTACGCCGTCACCGGCAGAGCCCGGGCCCGCACGGATGCCCGGCCGCTGCTGGCCGTCGCCTGCCTGGGCACGCTGTTCGCCTACCTGACCCTGGAGACGAACTCGTTCCTGGCCGCGTATTATCCGGGGTTCCGCGCCGGCGGCGTGTCGATCGTGTGGGCGGTCTTCGCGCTCGCGCTCGTGCTGGCGGGCATCGCCCGCAACGTCGGGCCGCTCCGGTTGGTCGGGCTCGGGCTGTTCGCGATCGTCTCGGGCAAGGTGTTCCTCCACGATCTGGCGAGTCTCGACACGTTCTGGCGGATCGTGGCGTTCATCATCCTCGGCCTGCTGCTGATCGCCGGTTCGTTCGCGTACCTGAAGTATCGCGAGAAGTTCATGGTCAGGGCCGGGGAGGGGAGGTCATGAGCCGCCCGCATGCGATCCTGATCACCGCGGCGGTTCTTGTCGCCGCGGCCGCGGAGGCCGCCGCCGGCGGGCGGCGTGGGAAGCCGCTCGTGCTGCCGCCGCTCGAGGCGACGGGCCTCGTCGCGGTGCGGCTCGATGCCGACGTCCATGCCGCCGCCGCCGACGGCTACGGCGACCTGCGGATCCTGGATGCTCAGGCCGCCGAGGTTCCCTACATCGTGCGGGACGTGATCACGACGGACCTCTTGATCGGCGGCTTTCGCGTCGTTCGCGAGCCCGATGAGCGGGCGACGCGGATCACGGTCGATGCCCGCCGGCAGCCCGTCACCGAGTTCACGATCGCCACCGATTCCCGGAACTTCAGCCGGTCGCTGACGGTGACGCGGCCGGCCGAGCCCGATGGCGACGGGCCACGCCGCCCGCGCAGGCCGATCGCCACGGCCACGATTACACGGATCGACGTCGCGGGCCTGCGCCGCGAGCAGCTGGCGATCGGGCTGCCCGAGAGCCGCCTGGAGACGTACGAGCTCGTGATCGACGACGGCGACAGCCCGCCACTCGCCGTGACCGGCGTCACGGCCCGCGGCCCGGCCCGCGAGGTCGTGTTCCTGGCCGAACCGGGCGCGGCCTACCGGCTGGCCTACGGCGGTGAGCTCGCTCCGCCGCGGTACGACACGGCCGCCATCCGCACGGCGGTTGCCGCCCGGGTGGTCGCGACGCCCGCGACGCTCGGAGCGGAGTCGGTCGTCGCGACGCCACAGCCCGCGGCCGATCCGCTGTGGCTGCTCGGCGACGGCCGCTTCCAGATCGCCGTGATCGCGACGCTGGCGATCATCCTCGCCGCCGCGCTGTTCCGAGCCGCGCAGCGGATCGACGCGGCCCCACCATCACCGGAGTGACCATGACCGCGACCGCACGGAGGCAGGCGCCGTACGTTTTCTTCGGCCAGACGACGTCGCTGTGCGGCGAGTGCCTGGCGCTCGTGCCGGCCAAGATCGTGATCGAGGAGGGCCGGGTCTACTACCACAAGCGATGCCGCACCCACGGGCCGCAGAAGGTGCTCGTGTCCACCGACGCCGCCTACTGGCGGCTGTGCCACGACTACCTCAAGCCGGGCGACCGGCCGCTGGCCTTGCAGACGCACACCGAACGGGGCTGCCCCTACGACTGCGGACTCTGCCCTGACCACGAGCAGCACTCGTGCCTGGCACTCATCGACGTCAACGAGGCCTGCAACCTCACCTGCCCGGTCTGCTTCTCCGACTCCTCGCCGCAGCGGTCGCTCCACCGGCCGCTGGCCGAGATCGAGCGGATGATGGACGCGCTGGTGCGGAGCGAGGGGGAGCCCGACCTGCTGCAGCTTTCCGGGGGCGAGCCGACGATCCACCCCGAGATCCTGGAAATCCTCGCGGCGGCCAAGCGGCGGCCGATCCGCCACGTGATGCTCAACACCAACGGCATCCGCATCGCCGAGGATCCCGAGTTCGTGAAGCGGCTCGCCGATCTGCGGCCGGGGTTCGAGGTCTATTTGCAGTTCGACTCGCTGCGGCCGGAGGCTCACCTCAATCTCCGCGGCGCGGACCTGACGCGGATCCGCCGCCAGGCCATGGAGAACCTGGAGCGGGCCGGCATCTCCACGACGCTCGTCGTGGTGGTGAAACAGGGGGTCAACGACGCCGAGATCCCGGCGATCATCGACCACGCCCTCCAGTGGCGGTGCGTCCGCGGCGTCGTCCTCCAGCCGATCCAGGACGCCGGCCGCAACGAGGGCTTTGATGCGTCAAAGGATCGTTTTCCCCTCTCCGCCATCCGGCGGCGGATCGTCGATTCCGGCGGCTCGTTCGGGGAAGGCGACATCATCCCGCTCCCCTGCAATCCGGAGAGCATCGCCATCGGCTACGCCCTGCGGAAGGGAACGCAGATCGCCCCGGTGACCTCGTTCTTTCCCCGGGAGCTGCTCGTCGAGGCCCTGCCGAATGCGATCACGTTCGAGAAATACCCCGATCTGCACAAGCAGGTGCTCGAGTTCTTCTCGCTCGCGACCGCCGAGTGCAACAACGAGAAGAAGCTCGCCGAGCTGCTCTGCTGCCTGCCCGAGGTGCCCCTGCCGGCGGGGCTGGGGTATGAAGACACCTTCCGGGTGGTGATCGTGGAGTTCATGGACGCCCACAATTTCTGCCTCGGCCGCGTGAAGCGGTCGTGCATCCACTTCGTCACGCCGGAAGAGAAGATCATCCCGTTCGAGACCTACAACCTGTTCTACCGCGACGCGGCCGCGCAGGCCCGGATGCGGCGGTCGCTGGAGGGGCGATGAGGGGATTGCTGATCGTGCTCTGTACGTTGGGAACGGTCGCTGCAACGCTGGCGGGCGGCTGCGGCTTGCTGTTCAGTTTCGCGATGGCGGTGGCGGACCAGAACCGGGGCGAGGCCGCCGGGGGCGCCCTGATGATCGCCCTACCGGTACTTGCCGTTACCGGCGCGCTAGCGCTGGCAAACATCGCGCTGATCGCCGCGATCGCCAATGGCCGGGCGCCGCGCCGCAATGTCTGGTTCCTGCTCCTCGCGATCGTGGACCTCGCCATCGCGAGCGTCCTTGCGGCGGCGGGATTCGCCGGGCAGGGGCCGGTGAACCCGGGCGATGCCTTAACCCTTTTCCTGCCGGTCATGCTGGCGGTCAAGGGCGGGCTCACGCTCCTGCTTCCCGCGCAGCCGCGCCAGCTGCCACCGGGTGAGAACCCGGAGGAGGCTGCATGAGGTGGCTCCTCGTCGTGCTGACGATGATCGTGGCCCTCGGGGCACTGTTTTCCGGAGGGTGCGCCGTGCTGTCGGTCGGCCAGTACCTTTGGCACGGGCCGCGCGGCGAGCTTCCGGGCGTGCAGCGGGCCATCGCCTGGATTTCCGCCGGCGTGGGACTCGCGGCCGCCGCGGTGCTGGCCGCCAACATCTGGGTCTTGCTGGCGGCCTTCGGGCCGCCGTCGCCCCGACGCCGCCTGATCGCGTACGTGCTGGCCTGCATGGACGTCGCCACGGCCGCTGCGGCGCTGGCATGGATCGTGTGGGCCGACGGCTGGCACTGGGCTGACTGGCAGTGGTCCTTGCTGGCCAAGGCGGGAGCCGTGGCGCTCGGCGTGAAGGGTGTTCTCATCGGCGCGGTCGTCGGCCGATGGTGGGCTTCCGGCACCAGTCGCGTGGGCGATCCGTGAACGTCCACACGCAATTCGACATCGCCGCGGCCACCGCCGCGGCGGCGATGACCGTCGCCTGCTTCTTCTGGCGGCTCAAGGACGCGGCGGCACGGATCGAGCACGCCGGCTTCGGCTACGCCTTCGCCCTCGTGGGCGGTGCGGCCTTGGGCGGCTACGCGGCGGGCACCGCGAACCTGTGGCTTGCGGGGGAGCCGGGGGTGGCCCGGAGCATCGTGGGGGCGCTCGCCGGGGCGATCGCGGCGATCGAACTCTTCAAGCGGGCCCGCGGGATCACCGGCTCGACCGGGCTGATCTTCGTGCCGGCCTTCGCCACGAGCGTCGCCATCGGCCGCTGGGGCTGTTTTTATTCGGGGCTCACCGACCACACCCACGGCTGCCCCACGACGCTCTCCTGGGGCCACGACTTCGGCGACCAGATTCCCCGCCACGCGGTGCAGCTCTACGAGTCGGCCGCGATGGCCGCGTTCCTCATCTTTGCCCTCGTGATGCTCGCCCGCCGTGAGCCGTTCTTCATGAGGAACGGCTTCTACCTGATGGTGTTCTGGTACGCGGCGCAGCGGTTCGGCTGGGAGTTTCTCAAGCCCTATGCATCGCTGCTTGGGCCGCTCAACCTTTTCCATCTCGTCTGTCTGGGGCTGATGGGGTACGCCATCTGGATGCTGCGGCGAAGTCGGCGGTCACAGGCCGCCTTACGAGGAAGGCCGTGAGGGGTTGCCCATGCCCCGGGAGCCGGCGTAGCTGACCAGCGGAGGCAGGATGCCGGAGCGCAGGCAGCTCCGAGAGAGCGGAGCCCAGGATGGGCGCAGCGAACGTCCGGCGATGGGGCATGGGCGACCCCGAACCCGCACCACCACGGAGCCTTTCACCGCCTGCCGCCGCGGGTAGGATGACTGCTTCGTTCTCCCTGGAGCACCCCTCATGGTCCGCACCCCTTCCACGATGCTGCCGCTGGGCACCGTCGCCCCCGAGTTCGAACTCCCCAACGTCGACGGCCGAATCGTCGACTATGCCGCCGCCGCCGGCCCGCGGGGCACGGTCGTGATGTTCATCTGCAACCACTGCCCGTTCGTGAAGCACGTGGCCGACGAACTGGCCCGGCTCGGCCACGAGTACCTGCCCCGCGGCATCGGCTTCGCCGCCATCAGCTCCAACGACGTCGCCAGCCACCCGGCCGACTCGCCCGAGCAGATGGTGCACGAGGCCGAGGAGCGGGGCTATCCGTTCCCGTATCTCTACGACGAGACGCAGGAGGTGGCGAAGGCCTATCACGCCGCCTGCACGCCCGACTTCTACCTCTTCGACGCCGACCGCAGGCTCGTGTATCGCGGCCAGCTCGACCCGAGCCGTCCGGGCGGCGACCTCCCGGTGACGGGCCGCGACCTGCGGGCCGCGATCGACGCGCTACTCGCCGGTCAGTCGCCGGTGGCCGCGCAGATCCCGAGCCTGGGCTGCAACATCAAGTGGAAGCCGGGCAATCACCCGGCCTACTTCAATCCGTGACCGCCGAAAGCGGCGTCACCGCGGACGCGGGGCGTCGCCGGGGCGGGCGGGGCCGCGGTTGGCGAACTTGCCGATGTCCTGCGTGTCGCCCGGCTCGAGCCGCGAGGCCCGCAGGTTCTCCCGCTGGATCGCCTCGTACACCTCCTGGCGGTGCACAGGAACCTCGGACGGGGCGTTGATTCCGAGCCGGACTTTGTCTCCCCGGATGTCCACGATCGTGACGACGATGTTGTCGCCGATCATGATGCTTTCGTCACGTTGTCTGGAGAGCACGAGCATCGCGGGGGTCCTTCCTGATCCATGCGTGGCGTCGGCTTTCCTCCGCCGACGGTCACTTGTGATTATGCGCTCTTCCTGAGCGGCGGACGGTCTTGATTGAGTTCGTATTGCAGAGGCAGCTCGCCGCTCGCAACGACTTGACGGCCGGTGCGGGCTTCGAGGTTGATGACGATCGGCGCTTTCAAATTGAGCGTGAGGGTTTTGCCGTTGGTGCCGACCACCAGCACGACCTGGGCCTGGCGGATGTCGGCGACGGCGAGGGGGGTGAGCTCGCTACGCGGGATCCGCACCTGGTAGTCGGGGACGAAGCGGCGCGGGCTGACCACCGCGATGGCCACGTCGCCGCGGGTCGTGCTCTGCAGCCAGCCGAGCGCGTCGTTGGTGGCGTCGGCGAGCAGGGCCCAGTCGCGGCAATCCTCGAGGCCGGGCAGTCCGCTGGCGAAGTGGATGACGTCGCCCATGTCGACGTCGATCCGTCCGAACCTGGTGGTGTTGATGCGCATGACGCTGGCACTCCTTTGCCTTCCCGGCGAGGCGGGCGGCTTGCCCGGCTCCGCGGACTCCCGTCCGCAGGAGTTTTGATCGGCAGGCAGGGGGGGCGAGGTGGAGAAAAAAGGACTGGCAAAAAAAGGAGGGTGCGGAAGGCCTTGTCGCGTGGGGACTTCCGGGGAATGGCGGGGTTTGTTCCGGGGCGTTGACCCGCCGCCAAATTCCTCACAATCGTCATTCCGGGCGATGCGGGCGGTGCCCGACGTCCGCCTGACATGGAGGCTGCGGCATGCGCTGGATGGTGGCGATGGTGGGCTTGGGCATCTGCGGCTGCTCGTCGGCGGCGTACGACGCCGCCTATATGAAGCGGGTCGCGGCGCACCGGGTGGCCGGCGAGTTCGTGGCCCTGCGGTCCGCGGCCACGTCCGTGGCCGACGGGCGGGCCGAGTTGCGGCTGCCGGCGCTGCTGGTCAACCAGCTCGACGGCAGTGAGACACCGGCCCGCGCCGTGCCCCCGTTGATCCGCGAGTTTCCGGGGTTCGCGGCCGCCTACGAGGCCCAGGTCGAGTCGGCCGCCGGCCGGCTTCCGATCGTGCTCACCGTGGGCGTGGTACCGGCGGCGGAGCGGCGCGATGCCGCCGAGGCGATCCTGCGGCAGGTGCGGCAGGACGAGGATTTCAAGCAGGCGGCGTGGAGCAAGGGGCGGGAACTGGCCGACGAGTCGGCGGCGATCCGCAAGTGGGACGTCCTCGAGCTCAAGGGACCGCAGCCGTTTCAGGTGACGAAGGCCGACATCACCGACGAGAAGCGGCTGCCGGGCACGACCGCGGTCTGGATGGCCGCCGATGCGGGGCAGAAGGCGTGTGTGATCCTCGCCTGGCGGGTGCCCGACGACGTCGCGCAGAGCCTGCCACTGCCCGCGATCGCCGAGCTCACGGCCCGCACCGTGCGGCTCCCCGAGTGACCGCGGCGGTCACTGCCACATCGGCTGGGCCCGCCAGGCGGCCAGCGGCGCCAGGATGAGCAGCGGGAGCCAGGCGCCCAGCGACGGGCTGAACATGTCGGCGCCGGCCAGCGCGTGCGCCCCGAGCACGACCAGGAAGTAGACGACCGTCATTGCCACGCACAGGCCGACGGCGACGAACACACCACGGCGGGACGGCCCGACCACCAGCGGCAGCCCGAGCAGGACCAGCGCCATGTCGAGCAGCGGCGTGGTGACGCGGGCGTGCACCCGGAGCGGGATGTCGGCGGCCACACCCAGGCTGGGATTGGCGATCGCCCGCACGAGTTCGGGCGTGGACGAATACTGGCTCCAATTCGTGGAGCCGATCAGTTGCTCGAAGGTCACGTCGCTGGCCACGAAGCACTGTCGCGGCTGGAGCCAGGCCGCGCCTGCCCGCGTCAGCACCACCGGCCGCCCGCCCGACTCGAGCGGCGCCAGGCCGTCGATGTCGGCCGGCTCGACGACGCCCGACAGCACATAGCCGGCGGGATGGTCGGGGCCCGCCGGCCGCCAGACCGCCTCGGCGGCGTCGATCTGCGGGCCATAGTCGCCGAGCTGGGGCGGCATCAGCAGGCTGGGGGCGTCGATCCGCATGGTCGCCGCCTGGGCCGTGCGACCGCGGAAGAGTATTTCGGTGCGGTGGTCGTAGCGGGCCTCGAACGGCGTCGGCTGGTCGCCCGCGAGATCCTGGGCGTTGCGGGCGAAGGTGTGGCGGATCGACGGGATCACCAGTTCGCGGCTGGCCGCGGCGGTCAGGGCGACGACGGCGGCGAAGACGATCGTCGGCCGGGCGATCCGCCATCGCGTCACGCCCGCCGCCAGGAGCGCGGTCAGCTCGTTGTGCCGCTCCAGCCAGGAGAGCGCGAACATCGCGCTGGCCAGCGAGATCACCGGGCTCGTGGCGTCGAAGAACCAGATCAGCCGGTACCCGTAGTAGGCGGCCAAGACCTTGGCCAGGCCGCCGGCATTCCGGGCGTGGGCACTGAACTCGTCCATGTTGGTGAAGGCGTCGAACACGAAATACAGGCCGGCGAGGCTCACGAACACGATCACGAACGCGTTCAGCTGGGCGCGCGTGATGTAGCGGTCGATGAGCATGGGCGCTTGACGCGGGCGGCCGGCGGCCGACGATTGGGGTCATGAACGGGCTGCGGAGGCTAGGAATCCGCCGCCGAAACGTCAATCCGGGCTTTGCCCGGGGATGCCACCGATGGCCTGGTTCGAGACACTGCGGCGGCGGGCGGCCACCTGGGCGGGACGGGGGCTCGACCTCCTCTGTCCGCCACGCTGCGCCATGTGTGGATCCGACCCGGAGGACTCGGGCACCGGGGCGGCCGACGGGCAGGCCGCGGGGGTGTTCGTCTGTCCGGCCTGCGAGCGGGCGCTGGTCGAACGCAACGGGCGGTGCCCCCGCTGCGCCACGCCCTGCCCTGAAGGCCTCGACTGCGACCGGTGTCGGCGGAGCCGGCCCGGCTGGGAGGGGCTCGTGGTCCTGGGGGGCTATGGCGACGATCTGCGGACGGCCGTGCTCCGGGCCAAGCGGCCGGGCGCCGAAGCGGTGGCCGCGGCCCTCGGCCGGCTGATCGTGCGCCGGCACCGCGACACGCTCGCGGCGTGGCACAGCGACGCGGTCGTGCCGGTGCCGATGCACTGGGCGCGGCGCTCGCTCCGCGGCACGAATGCGGCCGAGGAGATCGCCCTTCAGGTGGCCGCCGACCTCGGGCTGCCCTGCCGCCGCCTGCTCCGCCGCGCCCGCGCCACGCCGATGCAGAACGAACGCCCCTTCGCGGAGCGGCCCGCGAACGTCCGCGGCGCCTTCCGTCCGCGCCGGGGCGTGGCGGGCCTGCGGCTGCTGCTCGTGGACGACGTCGTGACCAGCGGTGGTACGCTGGCGGAATGTCGGCGTGCCTTGATGGACGCCGGCGCCGCCGCCGTGCACGCCGTCGCGGCGGCGCGGGCGGAGCGATCCACGGAGACGAGGGACGAGGATGTCTGACGGTCGCACGATCAGAGTCGGCACGCGGGGCAGCCCGCTCGCCAGGGTCCAGACCGAGGCGGTCGTCACCCGGCTGCGCGGCCTCGGGCACGCCGTGGAGGTTGAGACGATCACGACGGTCGGCGACGTGCGCACCGACGTGCCGATCGCCGGCATCGTGCACGAGGCGGGTGGCAGCGACGGCGTGTTCGTCCGCGAGCTCGAGCGGGCGCTGCTCGAGGGGCGGATCGACGCCGCCGTGCACAGCCTCAAGGATCTGCCCACCGCCGTGCCGGAAGGACTCGCGATCGGCTGCGTCCCCGAGCGGGTGACGCCCTTCGACGTGCTGGTCGGCAGGCCCGGCGCGACGCTCGCCGCGTTGCCCGCCGGCGCCGTCGTGGGCACGTCGAGCATCCGCCGCGTCGTCCAGGTGAAGACCCTGCGGCCGGACGTGACCGTCAAGGCGATCCGTGGCAACGTCGACACCCGCCTGCGGAAGCTCGACGCGGGCGCGTGCGACTGTCTGATCCTCGCCGGCGCGGGGCTGCACAGGCTCGGCCTCGCGGGGCGGATCTCGGAGGTGCTGTCGCCGCCGGCCTTCTGGCCGGCCGTCGCCCAAGGAGCGGTGGCCGTGGAGATACGCGCCGCCGACGCGCGGATGCGAGACGCTCTCGCGCCGCTCGACGACGGGTCGGCCCATGCGGCTGTCCGCGCCGAACGGGCCTGCCTGGCGGCGCTTGCCGGGGGATGCCTGGCGCCGATCGGCGCCTGGGCCAGGACATGCGGCGATCGGCTCACGCTCGGCGCCGTGGTGTTCGAGGAGCATGCCGGCGCGGTGCGGGCAGTCTCCGCAGACCGCGTGGCCGATTCGGTCGGCGAACGCCCCGAAGCGCTGGGGATGCGCGTGGCGGAGGCCCTGTGCGCCGCCGGAGCGGCAGACATGCTCGATCGCATGCGGGGCCGCTCGTCGCGATCGTGACCCAGCCGCACGTTTTGGGGCGAACCACGGCACCTGACGGTGGTTTTATCCCGGCTGCAGGGCTTTCGATCGCGCAGCTGCCACGGCAGCGAGGCACTCCCCGCAAGTGTCCCTCCAACGGTATGGTCCATCCACCCTGAGGACGTCCTTATGTTGTTTGTGGGAAGTTCATTCTGTAGATTTCAGCGGCATTGAGAGCTTGTCAGAAGGCTGGCCAGCGGCAAGAAGAGTGGATTCTCGTAGCGTGTGACGTCACGTCGCAGGCAGAAAGTTGAAACCAGATGTCGATCAAAGTCGTCATTGCGGATGATCACGAGGTGGTGCGGCGCGGGCTGGTAAGCCTGCTGGCCGGGTCGGAGGTGAAGATCGTCGGTGAAGCCGCCAACGGTGACGAGGCGGTGAAGATGACCAAGAAACTCAAGCCCGACGTGGTTCTCCTCGACATTCGCATGCCTGGCAAGGACGGGCTGGCGGCCCTGGAAAAGATTCGTGCCGACGCCCCGGCGGTGCGGTGCGTGATGCTGTCCACCTTCGACAATCCGACGTACGTCGCCCGGGCAGTGGCCGCCGGGGCTCATGACTACATCCTCAAGGGCAGCAGCCGCAGCGAACTGATCAATTCGATCACCGGTGCCGCGGCCGGCCAATTGCCGATGCGGGCCGGCGAACTCCGTCGCGTTGCCACCACGATGGCCAACCGTGTGGCGACGCCCGATCCCGACATCCCGCTCACTCAGCGGGAGACACAGGTGCTCCGGCACATGGCCCTGGGCCTCTCCAACAAGGAGATCGCCCAGTCGCTGACGATCAGCGTGGAGACGGTGAAGGAGCACGTGCAAAACATCCTCCGCAAGATCGCCGTCTCCGACCGCACGCAGGCGGCGGTCTGGGCCGTGCGCCGCGGCCTGGTGTGACGCACGCGACGTTGGAGCGGCGGTCTCTGACCGTCGCTCAGGCAGCGCTTGAACAGGTGGGCCGGCGTGGGGTCGCGGCCCAAGGGATGCTGTTCATCCTGTTGCTACGGCGAGGATGATGACGTTCACGACGATTCGTTCTCGACGTTCACGTTTTTGAGTAGCACAAGACCTTGCTCGCTGCCGGAATACGCATTGCTGTTCTCCCTCTCCCTCTGGGAGAGGGCTGGGGTGAGGGTGCTGAATGGAGTGAGGGTGTTTTTCGTTGCGTCATCGGAGGCACCCTCACCCGGCCTGCGGCCGGCCTCTCCCAGGGGGAGAGGCGATGGGGTCTATCGGAGCGATCCTCCGACGGGTAACTCTTCGAAGTGTGGTGAAAGGCCCAAAGGTCGCATGCGGCTTTTCCTGCGCCCCGGATTCTTCCGCCTCCCCATCAAGGCAGGTGAGCGGGTCGGTGTGAGGATCGCGAGCGTGCCGGCGCTTCGCCGCAGCGAGCGAACTCATACCGCCCGCTCACCGGGTTGGGCCGCACGAACCCGGCCCCGCCCACGACATGCGACCTACCGCGCGCGCGGGTGGGCCTTATCGAAGGCGTCGAGGAGGCGGCTGGTCGTGACGTGGGTGTAGATCTGCGTGGTCACGAGGCTCTTGTGGCCGAGCAGTTCCTGGACGCTGCGGATGTCGGCGCCGGCGTCGAGGAGATGCGTGGCGAAGCTGTGCCGGAGCGTGTGCGGGCTGGCCCGGCCGGTGAGGCCGGCGACGGCCAGGTGCTTCTCCAGGAGCCGGGCCACGCCGCGGACGGAAAGCCGGCCGCCGAGCTTGTTGGTGAACAGCGGTCGTGAGCCGCGCGGCGCCGTGGCCGCCTGGCGGGGGCGGGCGGCGAGCCATGCCTCCAAGGCGGCGCGGGCGTGGCGGCCGACGATGCCCAGCCGCTCGCGGCGGCCCTTGCCGCGGACGCGGACGGTCGCGTTGCGCAGGTCGAGGTCGGCGTCGTCGAGTCCGACCAGTTCCCGGACGCGGACGCCCGACGAGTACATGAGCTCGAGGATCGCCCGATCCCGCAGGCCCCCGGCCGCCTGCGGCTGCGGAGCCGCCAGGAGCCGGGCGATCTCGGCGCCGGTGAGGAACTTGGGCAGCTTCCGCGCCCGCCGCGGACCACGGAGCGGCTTCGCGGGGTTGGCCCGAACCCAGCCTTCGCGCTGGCCGAAGGCATAGAAGCTGCGCATGCTGGCCAGCTTGCGGGCGACGGTGGAGGCGGCGTAACCGGCGGCGTGCAGGCCCGATGCGAACCGCCGTAGGAGTACGGTCGATGCTTCGCCCGGGCCGCGGCAGCCGGCCGACCGCAGGAACTCCTCGAGCTGGAGGAGGTCCTCGCGGTAGCTCTTGAGCGTCAGCGGCGAGCCCCCCCGCTCCGCCGAGAGGTACGTCAGAAAGCGGCCGATCGCGGCGGCGAAGTCGGGTGTGTTCGCCGGGGAACGTGGCATCGCGGTGGGCCCGGCTTACGCGGGCCGGTCGGCACGCGGCACGAACTTGATCCGCCGCGGCCGCGGCGTGTTGTTGCGGACCTTCTGACCCAGCACGGCTGCGTCGTACCAGGAGAAGCTCAGGTCCGGATTGGCCGCGTGGCGGGCCAGGGCCTGCAGCGCCTCGTCATGGCTGTCGTCGTCGTACAAGAACACGTACCGCTCGCCCCCCTTGACGAGAGCAATGACGTTGATGTCGCGAGAGGTCATCGGAGTCCCCGGACGAGTGGCGGATCGGCGCACTCCGACCCGGAAAGGGGTATCGGCCTCCGGGATCCGCCGCGGCCAGCCTTCCGCAGATCGCCCCCCGAGTTTCCGCGATCGGGCCAGCCGTCCGGAAATCACTCGCCGAGCCGTATGACTCTGGGAAACCTGTGCCGGCGGGGCGGTCGAAGGCCGGCCGGCAGGCGGGGGCGACGAGGAATCACACGAGGCCGGCGAAGGCCCGGAGGCCGATCGGCTCGCGGGCCCAGAAGGGCTCGCCGTGCGTGGCCCCGATCACGGAGCCCCACCAGGCGTCGGCGGCCGCGACGCGGTCGAGCACGGTCGGCGCCGGCCCGGGGGCGAACTGGCTGGCATAGCAGGCGAGCGCCCGCCGCTTGAGCTCCCAGGTCGTGGAGATGTCGACCACGAAGGCCGGGTGGCGGACCATCTTCAGGTGCACGCAGGCGTAGTGGTAGATCCGCTCCGGGTGCCAGGGCTCGCCCGGGAGGTCGCACTTGGTGAGCTTCGCCCAGAACCGCGCGGCCTCGACGAGCCGTGTCGCCGCCACGTGGTCGGGATGGGCGTCGATCCAGTGCGGCGCGAAGAGCCAGCGCGGGCGAACCCTGCGGATCACGCCGGCCAGGGCGGCGCGGGCCGCGAGCGTGGCCCGCAGCCGGCGGTTCGGCAGGCCGAGGTTCTCGCGCCACGGCACGCCCAGCGCGGCCGTGGCCGCGGCGGTCTCGCGGCCGCGGATCTCGATGGATCCCCGCGGCGTCGGCTCGCCGTCGGTGAGGTCGAGAATGCCGACCTGCATCCGCTGGGCCAGCATCAGGGCGATCGTGCCTCCCATGCCGAGCTCGGCGTCGTCGGGGTGGGGGGCGATGACGAGGGCGTCGAGCATGGTGCGGACTCCGGAGCGCCGCGCCGGTTGTCCCCGCGCGGCGGCCACGAGCATACTCTGCGGGCAATTCGAAACGACGGAGCCCGGCACGGCCGGGATGAGCCATGGCAGCGCACGAGCAACACGACGGCCCGGAACGGACCGAGGCCGACGCCTTCGCGGCGGCGTGCCGGCAGGCGCGGCGGGGGGCCGTGCTGGCATCGATCGACGCGGTTCTGGGGTGGGACGAGCAGACGATGATGCCGCGCGACGCGGCCGGCCATCGGGCGGAGCAGGCGGCGGCCATTGCGGCCCTCGCGCATCGCGAACGCACCGACCCGCGGCAGGGCGATCGCCTGGCGCGGCTCGCGGCCGGGAGCATGGCGGCCCACGGCACGCCCGACGAGCGGGCGACGATCCGCCTGCTGGCGAAGGATTTTGCCCGCCAGGCGCGTCTGCCGCAGCGGCTCGTCGAGGAACTGGCCCGCACACGGGTTGGGGCCCAGCAGGCGTGGGTGGCTGCCCGCGCGGCGTCCGACTGGCCGATGCTCGAGCCGTGGCTGCGAAAGATGTTCGAACTGAAGCGGGAGCAGGCCGCCTGCCAGGAGCCGGACCTCGATCCGTACGATGCCCTGCTCGACGAATACGAACCCGGCGGCCGTTCGCTGGCGATCGCGGAGCGGTTCGCCGGCCTGCGGGCGGGGCTCGTGCCCCTCGTGCAAGCCTGTGCCGCGGCCCGGCGCAGGCCCGACGACGCCGTCCTGCGCCGGGCGTATCCGGTGGATGCCCAGCGGCGGTTCGTCACGCAGGTGGCCGAGCGGATCGGCTTCGACTTCCACCGCGGTCGGCTCGACACCACTGCGCATCCGTTCTGCTCGACGCTGGGGCCCGACGACTGTCGGATCACGACCCGGTGGGACGAGCGCTTCCTGCCCACGGCCCTGTTCGGCGTGCTGCACGAGGCCGGGCACGGCCTCTACGAGCAGGGGCTGCGCGGGGAGTGGTACGGCCTGCCGCCGGGGGAGGCCGCGTCGCTGGGCATTCACGAGTCGCAGTCGCGGCTGTGGGAGAATCTCGTCGGTCGCTCCCGGCCGTTCTGGGACTGGTGCTTTCCGCTGGCGCAGGCCGCCTTTCCGGCGGCGCTCGGTGACACGGATGCCGCCGCCGTGCACGAGGCGTTGCTGACGGTCAGGCCGTCGTTCATTCGCGTCGAGGCGGACGAGGTGACCTACAACCTGCACGTCATGCTGCGGTTCGATCTGGAGCGGGCGGTGGTCCAGGGCGAGCTGCCGATCGGCGACCTGCCCGCCGCCTGGGACGAGCGGTTCGAGCGCGACTTCGGGATGCGGCCGACCTCGGCGGCCGAGGGCGTGCTGCAGGACATCCACTGGAGCGCCGGGCTGATCGGCTACTTTCCCACCTACACCCTCGGCACCATGTATGCCGCCCAGCTCATGGCGGCGGCCGAGGAGCGGTTGCCCGGCCTCCCGGCCCGGTTCGCCGCCGGGGAGTTCGGCGACCTGCGGCACTGGCTGCGGCGGGAGGTGCATGCCGCCGGGCGGCTGCTCGAATCGGAGCCGCTCGTGGAGCAGGTGACCGGCAGAACGGTCTCCGAGGCCTGGCTGCTGGAGAGCCTCGGCCGCCGATACGGCCCCGTCCACGGGCTGTGACGGGATCGCGTCCCTGTTCGCCCCGGAAAACCCGGTGGTAGACTTTGCGGGCCCCGCGAAGTGGCGGGCGACGCGACGCACCTTGGGAATGCACGAGCCGGGGAGGTGGTGATGGCCGACGACGACCAGAAGCAAGATTCCGCGCCCGATCCCTGGGCCGACATCCTCGCCGGCGACTCCGCCGATCCCCAGCCCGAACTGGCCTTTTCGTTCGACGAAGCGGCTGACAAGACGCCGGCGGTCGATCCGCCAGAACCTGCGACGCCGATCGGTGCAGTGCCCGCCGCGGCAGCGGCCCCTGACGCGGCGCTGGATGACGATCTGGTCGGCGCCTGGCTCGACGAGCCCGATGCCGCGAAGCCGCAGCCTGCTGGCGACGCAATCGCGCAGGACGCAGCCGGGCAATCGTCGGCGATCGAGATTGGGACTGGTTCGTCCGGGATCGTGGCCGACACGGATCTCGATGTCTGGGGTGAGGCTTCTCCCGCGTCCGACACGCTCCCCGCCGAGGCTGATGGTTCGGGCGATGCCTTCGCGTTCACGGCCAGTGCGGAGCCGGAGGCTGGTGCTGGAGAAGCGGATGATTCGTTTCCCCTCGTCGCGACCACGGGCGACGAGTCATCGGTTTCCGCGCCGGGGCAGTTGATCGACGACACGCTCGCCGATGCGGCCGTCCTGGCCGGGGCAGCCGCCGGAGCCGTCGCTGCCGCTCCGCGCAAGGCCGGCAAGCCGGCCAAAAAGAAAAAGGGCGGCCTCGGACAGATGATCGGCGTCGTGCTCGGCGGCGTGATGGCGATCCCGATCACGCTCGGCATCCTGATCTGGGGTTTCCAGAAGGATCCTTTCAAGGTCACGAAGCACGTTCCCGAGAGCGTCGCGTTTCTGCTCCCGCAGAAGTTTCAGCCCGGATTCAAGAAATCTGGCTTGGCCCAGGGAGCGTCACGCACCGTCTCGCCGCTCGATGCGCTCGGCACCGGCGGGGCGCAGGTGGACGATGCATCATCGAGCGCGGGCGACGTTCCCGACCTCGCCGTGGACGAGCCCCGGCTAGCGCCGGCGGGTGAGCCTTCAGTTGACGACGTCGCGGTCGTGCCTCCTGCCGACGGCGAGACCTTCGAGGATCCGTTGGCGGCCGCGGCCCAGCCTGCGGTCACCCCGGCTTCGCCCGATCCGGTCGCGCAGGCTGCCGCGGTGGCAGCGGCAGCGGCGGCGGCAGCCGCCGCCGATCGCCAGCAGCTCGATGCAGCGGTGGAAGGAGCCCTCACGGCCCTGGCAGCCGTCGAAGAGGTGGCGAACGCCGAGGATCCGTCCCGCAAGGCGTTGCTCGTCGATTTCTACAAGGCGCTGGCCAAGGTGGGCGAGGAGCTGGTGATGCTCGAGCACATTTCTGCGGATGCCGGCCGGCCGCTCGCCGAGCCCCCGCAGTCGATCGTCGGCATCCATGGTCGTCTCGGCCGGTATCGGGAAGACCTTGTGCGGCTGG
Source organism: Pirellulales bacterium (assembly GCA_044344765.1). Taxonomy (GTDB): domain Bacteria; phylum Planctomycetota; class Planctomycetia; order Pirellulales; family UBA1268; genus QWPN01. The sequence continues at coordinate 26,746 of JBIJCJ010000002.1, forward strand.
GGCGGAATTGGCTCGACTATTCCAAGCGGCCGAGCAGCGGCGTTGTGCTGCCGGTGACGTTCGAACAGTCGCGGCGGATCGGGCCCTACTGGTCTTCGAAGGTGGCGCTCGCCCTCCCCAAGGGAGCCACGCGGGCACTCACCGTGCTCTCCCGCGCGGAGCCGGCGGCCGTGCAGGGCGACGCCGTGATCCTCACGGGCATCGCATTCGACGGCGACGTGGTCTGGGCCGCGGACGTGCGGCCGCTCGCGCCGCAGGGCGGTGGGTTTGGAGGCGGTTTTTGAGCGATCGGCAGACGCCCGGGTCGGGGAAGCGGCACGCAGGATGAAGCGGCAGGTCCAGAGCGTCGCCGCCATCCGTGCCGCGGTCGACCAGGGCTTGATGTCGCCGGCTGCGGTCCTCGCCGCGGCCGAAGTCCGCCATCGTGAGACACATCCGCGGCTCAACGCACTGGTGCAGGAGCGATTCGAAGCCGCCGCCATCGAGGCCCGCGATGGAGTTGGTTCCGTGGCTGGTCGCCTGGCCGGCGTGCCGGTCAGCGTGAAGGAGTGCTTCGCGGTCGCCGGACTGCGGACGACGCTGGGAATCGAGGCCCGCCGGGGGGCGAGCGACGCGGCCGACGCCGATCTGGTCGACCGCGTGCGTGCGGCCGGCGCGGTCGTGGTCGGCAAGGCGAACGTGCCGCAGGCGATGCTCCTTCATGAGACCGTCAATCCGGTCTGGGGCCGAACAACTCATCCCCTCGATCCGTCCCGCGGTCCGGGCGGGTCGAGCGGCGGCGACGCGGCCTTGGTGGCTGCGGGCGTCGTGCCGCTGGGCCTGGGCAATGATCTCGCGGGCAGCCTGCGGCAGCCGGCCCATGCCTGCGGCATTGCCACGATCATGCCCCGCTCGACCGCACTCGGCACGGGTGGCGCGATCGACACGCTGCCCCATCTGACCGCGGTGCGGCCGCGAGCCGGGTTCCTCGCCCGCACGGTGGCCGACCTGCGTCTGGCGCTGGGTGCTGTGGGCGTGTCGGCTGCGGCACACCCGGAGCGTCGGCTGACGATCGGTTGGTGGGACGACGCCGGCCCGATCCCGGCCTCGCCCGCCATCCGGCGGGCCGTGCGTGACGCGGTCGAGCGGCTCGCCGCCGCGGGCGCGACGGTGCGGCCGCTCGACGGCGGCCTGGCCCGCGATGCAGCCTGGCTGATGATGGCGATCGTCTCGGCTGACGGCGGCGCAGACATCCGCCGGCTGTTCGCGGGGGAGCGGCCGATTCCCGGTGTGGCCCGGCTCCTGCGGCTGGCCCGGATGCCGCGGGGTGTGCGTCCGCTCGCGGCCGCGGTCGCGCGATTCTGCGGCCGGGGCATCGAGGCCGAAGCTCTCGCTCGTACGGGGCCGCGTGATGCCGATGCGTTCGCCGCACTGCTGGCGGCCCGCGAGGCGCTCCGTGGGCGGATCAGCGCGGAACTTGCCGGCATCGACGCGATCGTGTGCCCGGTGTCGGCGCTTCCGGCCCTGCGACACGGCACGGCGGCCCGGCTCGTGCTCGCCGCCGCCCCCTGCCTGCTGGCGAACCTCCTCGAGCTGCCGGCGGGTGCGGTGCCGGTCACGTCGGTGCGGCCGGATGAGGAACGCGGCCGTGGCTTCTCGTTCGACCCCGTGCTGCGGGCCGCGGGGGCGACCGACCGCGGCAGCCGCGGCCTGCCCGTGGGGGTGCAGGTCGTCGGCGGGCCGCATGCCGACGAGGGAACCGTCCTCGATGTGATGGCGGCGATCGAGGCCGGGGCGTGACGTTCGCCCCGTAGCAGCAGTCTCTGGCCGTTGACGTTCAGTCTGTAGCGGTGGTCTCCGACCGTCGACGTTCACTCTGTAGCGGCGTGTGATGCCGGTCTTTTTACTACCGGGAGCATTCAACTAGTTGACACTTGATTGGGCACGGTTCAGGGTTGCCCATGCCCGCTCGCCGGCCGTTCGCTCCGGGCATCCATGCCCTCCGCTGACTCGGAGACGCCTGCGCTCTCGCCCCCGGGCTTCGCTGGCCACCTACGCCGGTTCCCTGGACACGGGCAACCCCTCACGGACTCAACCACCAAAAACGTCAACTACAACGTGCTCTCGGTAGTATGTTTCGCGCCAATGCGAGCGGATTCGTCAAGGCAACGTTACGATGTCTGCCTGCTTCTTCATGCGGTTCGCTGTGGCTATTGGCCGTCATTTACCCCGCAGCCAGCCCGCCGAAGGCGTTGTCCACGTGATGGACGCCGCGGTTGTGGGCGATCGACTTGAGTCGCTCCGCGCGGGTCGCGCAGTACGTGCCGAGCCAACGAGTCTTGCCAACAAGTCTTTGCAGAGTTGACTGCCAATATTCGGCGCTCGTGCCCAGACGGGCCATGATGCCGGCGACTTCTTCGGTGACTCGCGCCTTGCCTTGGCGGCAGAGTCGGGCCGTCCAGTCCACGAGCACGAGGTAGCTGGAGAGTGAAAGTCCGGGCAGCATGCCTTCGCGGGAGTCGCCCGAGGCGCTGCGATCCTGGAGCGGGCAGAGCCAGTGGGATTGCTCGAGGTCGGCTTCGACTTCGGCCGCGGCGACTGATCGGGCTTTTGCGGCGGCCTGGAGGGTGTCCAGCCCGCCGGACGTGCGGGCGTGATCCACCCGCTGCTTGATCGAGGTGTGCGGGCTGGCTTCGGGAACCTTCGCGATCCCGGCTGCGACGGGGTTGAGGTCGATGTAGGTGCATGTCGCGAGCAGCGCTTCTTCGTCGAGGATGGCGATCGACTTGTAGCGGGCTTCCCAGAACGTGCCCTTGCAGCCGTCTTCCTTGTTGGCCAGCCGCGCGAGTGGCTCCTTGAGGGCCTTCATGAACCAGCCGAGGTCTTGAAGTCGCTGGCGGTAGCGGGCGACACGGGCTGAGTCTTGGCACTCGTGAGCGATCCACGCCTGCAGCGTAGCGGGGTCGTCGGCGTCGAGGCACGACGGCGGATAGACGGCGATCCAGCGGCGAACGACGTCTTCGTCGGTCCAGTCTTCGGCCACGCCTGGGTCGAGCCGGCAGAGAACGTGGAGGTGGTTGTCGAGGATGGCGAATCCGCAGACGGAAACGGCGAATTGCCTGGCGAGGGCTTCGAGTCGGGTCTCGATCCAGGCTTTGCGGTGCTCGAAACCCTCCCCGCAGAGAAAGGCCCGTCGCACGCAGCGTGAAATGCAGTGGTAGTAGCGGGTGATCGCGATGTCTACCAACTGCCGCCTCGGCATCGTCATCGCGGGAGCCTCCTGCGGGATCTAGATACTGAACAACCGTATCCTACGGCTCCCGCGGCCGGTCGTCAACGATTACGCTGTCAACGATTACGCCTGTACTTTTTCTTTTCTAACGATTACGCCTGTCCTTTTTCTTCTTTTCTTCTTTACGCCTGTCCTTTTGGCTCTTTTGGCTCTTTTGGCTCTTTTCCTTTTGGCTTTGGGCTTCGCCTGTCCTTTTGGTCCCGTCTTCTATTACGCCTGTCCTTTTGGCTTTCGCGCCTGTCCTTTTGGCTTTTTCTTTTGGCTTTGGGCTTCGCCTGTCCTTTTGGTCCCGTCTTCTATTACGCCTGTCCTTTTGGCTTTTGGCTTTTCTTCCGCCTGTCCTTTTGGCCTCGCTTCTTCCGCCTGTCCTTTTGGCTTCTTTCTTCCGCCTGTCCTTTTGGCTTTTGGCTTTCAGCAACACGATGAATCCGGGTACAAGATTCACGGCGAGCCTCCTTGCTCAAAGTGAATGGGTGTAGAAGTCCATCCACTGTGACGGAGGCTCGCCGCTTTTCAGAGGGCAGTTTCAGCCCTGGAATCAGCCCTCAAAAACTGCAAAAGTCGAGCTTAGTGCCAAGTGCGTAACTTGGGCTAGCCGCCGAGGCGGGCGGTGACGACGCGGGCCATCTGGTCGATGGAGAGCACCTCGCAGGCCGCACCGGCGTCGATCGCCGCCTTGGGCATGCTCCACACGACGCTCGTCGCCTCGTCCTGGGCGATCGTGTGCCAGCCCCGGCCCCGGAGGGTCGCCAAGCCCTTCGCGCCGTCCTTGCCCATGCCGGTGAGCAGGATGGCGGCGCCGATCTGCGGCCAGTGGTCGGCCACGCTCGTGAAGAACACGTCCACGCTGGGGCGGAAGAACACCTCGCGAGGCTCCTCGCGATATTCCAGGGTCCGCGCCTTCGAGAGCACGAGGTGGTCGTTGGTGCCAGCGAGCAGCACGTCTCCGGCCTGCGGCTGCTGCCCGTGCTCCGCCACGCGGACGGACCGGCCGGTGCGGTCGCCGAGCCACTTGGCGAGTCCCGGGGCGAACGCGACGTCGACATGCTGAACGACGACGGTGGCCACGTTCCAGTCCTGCGGCAAGGGGAGGAGCAGGTCGGCGATCGCCTTCGGGCCGCCCGTCGAGGCGCCGATCACCAGGAGCCGGGGCGGCGCGCCGCCGGCCCGCGCCGCCGGCCGCCTGCGGCTCTCGCCGGCAGGGCCGACGAGCTTGGCGATGACGCCGATCTTCTCGACGAGCGCCCCGGCGCCACTCACCGCGCCCGCCGGGCCGAGCATCGGCGTATCGACCGCGTCGAGGGCGCCATAGCCCATGGCGTCGTAGACGAGCGAGATGTTGCCGCTCACCGTGGCGGTGACCACGAGGATGGCGCAGGGGGCCGCCGCCATGATCTGCCGGGTGGCCTGGGCGCCGTCCATGTGCGGCATGAGCAGGTCCATGAGGATCAGGTCGGGACGGTCGCGCTTCGCGAGCGCCACCGCCTCGACCCCGTTGCCCGCCGTCCACGCGACCTCGTGATCGGGGAGGCTGTCCACGACGCGCCGCAACGCCTCGCAGGCCGCCCGCATGTCGTTGACGATGCCGATCCTCATGTCACCACTTCCGCTGGTCAGCCGGCAGGCTCGCCGATCAGGTCGATGATCGTATCGACGAACGTCTCGTCGTGGAAACTGCTCTTCGTGAGATAACGGTTGGCGCCGGCATCCAGGCCGCGGATCCGGTCCTCCTCGCGGTCCTTGTACGACACGATCACGATCGGGATCTCGCGGCGGGCCGGATCCCCCTTGATCAGGCCGACGAGGCCGATGCCGTCCATTCGCGGCATGTCGACGTCGGTGACGACGAGGTCGTAGTGGGCGCCGCGGACCGCGTTCCAGCCGTCCATGCCGTCGACGGCGACGTCCACCGCGAAGCCGCGGGCCTGGAGCAGTTGCCGCTCCAGCTCGCGAACCGTGATCGAGTCGTCGACCACCAGGATCCGCTTCCGGTGCCGCGCCTGCTCGGCCAGCCGCTCGAACTCCACCCGCGACAGCCGCCGGCCCATGAGCACGTTGTCGATCGACCGCACGAGGTCTTCGACGTCCACGATCAGCACCGGGTCGCCGTTCTCGAGGAGCGACGCGCTGTTGACGTCCTGCACCTTACCGAGCCGCGGGTCCAGCGGGCGGACTTCCAGGTCGCGCTCGCCGAGGAAGGCGTCGACGATCATTCCGAACTGCTGGCCGCGGTCGCTGATCACGACCACGGGCATCGGATCGGCGGGCGCGGCCCCCGCCGTCTCGAGGATCTGCGACGCCAGCACGAGCCCGATCGAGACGCCGTCGCGGTCGAAGTATTGGCGGCCCTCGACCGTGCGGATGTCGGCGTGGGGGCAGAACAGAATCCGGTCGATGCGGGTGAGCGGGAAGGCGTAGGGCTCGCCGCCCACGTCGACCAGCAGGGCGCGGATCACCGACATCGTGATCGGCAGTTGGAGTGTGAACACCGTCTGCCGGCCCGGCTGGGTGGCGACGCGGACGCTGCCGCCCACCGCCTTGACCATGCTCTGCACGACGTCGAGCCCGACGCCGCGGCCCGAGATCTCCGTCACCTGGTCCTTGGTGGAGAAGCCGGGCAGGAAGAGAAACTCGAGCAGTTCGAGCTCGCTGAGCTGGTCGGCGACGGCCTTGGCGACCAGGCCGCGGGTGATCGCCCGGGCCCGGAGCCGTTCGACGTCGATGCCGCGGCCGTCGTCGGTGAGCGTGATGTGGAGCATGCCCGCGCGGTGGCGGGCCTCGAGCCGAATCTCCCCCGTCTCCGGCTTGCCGGCGGCGGCCCGCTCCGCCGGGGTCTCGAGCCCGTGGTCGAGGGCGTTGCGGACGAGGTGCGAGAGCGGGGCCTCGAGCTTGTCGAGAATGTCGCGGTCGACGCCCGTCTGCTCGCCCCGGACCTCGAACCGCACCTGCTTGCCCAGCGTGCGGGCCAGGTCGCGGACGAGCCGGGGGAAGCCGCGGATGCCGTCGGCCAGCGGCCGCATGCGGCTGACGATCACCTCCTGGTGGAGCCGGTTGGAGAGGTCCTCGTTGCGGCGGGCGAAGCTCTCGAAGTCCTCGACGTGGCCGGTGAGGTTCGTGAGGCAGGCGTCGGCCCGCTCGCGGATCGTGGCGAGCAGGGCGGCAAGGGCCGGCGGCAGCGGCACCTCGGCCGCTTTGAGCTTCTCGTCGAAGCCGCCGACCGCGTCGGCGAGATCGACCTGGGCGGAACGAAGCTGGAGCAGGGAATCGACGAACGGCCGCAGCTGCCGCGTTTCCACCAGCGACTCGCCGGCGAGTCCCACCAGCCGCGTGAGGCTGTCGGCGGAGACCCGGACGACCCGATCGGCGGTCTCGATCGGCCGCGCGACCGGCCGGCCGGTCTCTGGCTCCGGCGGCGGTGCGGCGGCGGCCGGGATGCGTTCGGATGCGGTGTCGGCGCGTGATGCGGTGTTAGTGGCGGCGACCGGCGGGGGCGGTGGCGGTTGGGTTGGCGCCGGCTGCGGCGGGGCCCGCCCGGCCAGCATGTCGTCGAGCGCCGCGACGAGCCCGGCGGCGCGGTCGGGCCAGGGGCTTGCGTCAGCCAGGGCGTCCTCGGCCTTGGCGATCGACGCCAGAAAGTCGATCGCGGCCAGCAGCAGGTCGGCGTGCTCCGGACGCACGCGAAACTGCCCCTTGCCGGCGGCCACGAAGACATCCTCGAGCGCGTGCGCCACGCGGACCGCGGCGTCGAGCCCCACGATGCGGGCCGCCCCCTTCAGCGAGTGGGCCGCCCGCATCATCGACTCCACGGTGGCGGGCGAGCGTTCCAGTTCCTCGATGGCGAGCACGCCGGACGAGAGCGTGGCGGTCTGGCCTTCCGCCTCCAGCCGGAACAGCTCCAGCATCGAGAATCCGCTCAGGTCTTCGGCCACGATCCTCTCCTTCGCGCAGTCAGACCGCGCCCTTGTCTCGCAGCGTGTCGAACACCCGGGCCTCGTCGAGCAGGGCGACCGTGTGGTCCTGCCATGCGAAGAGCGCCGACGAGAGCCGGCCGCCCGCGTGGCCGACGGTGGACGGCACGGCCCGGAGCATGCCCTTGCTCACGCGGTGCACGCCGGCCACCTCGTCCACGCCGAACACCCAGCGGGCGGTCCCCTCCGCGTTCGGCCTCTCGACCACGAGCAGGCGGGCCGTCGCCGGTTCGCCGGCCGGCGACGATCCGCCCACGATGCCGACGAGGTCGTGCAGCGACGCGCACAGCTGCAGCTGGCCGCGAATGTTCACGATCCCCGCGAGCACGCCCCCGGAACGGTGCGGGAGCCGGTGGATGGTGCGGAGCGGCGTCACCTCGACGAGCACCGCGGTGGGCAGGGCCAGCCATTCGCCGCCGAGCCGGAACACCAGCACGCTCGTCGTGTCGGCGGCCGGGGCGGCCGCGGGTTCCTCGAGAATCGCCCGCCAGTCGTCGAGGTAGCCGGCGGGCGCGGCACGGTCGAAGAAGGTGCGGGCCGCCGCGGCGAGCACCGGGCAGTTGCGACAATGGATGAACACCTCGAGCTCGTGGCAGCTGCGGTCGCCCGCCACGCCGATCTGCCGCCAGCACTCGGGCATCGGGGCCTCGACCGCGGCCGGCTGGTGACGGTGGTCGATCATGTCGCCTCCTTCCGGGCCAGCACGCGGGCGGCGGACTGCCGGTACTTCTCGGCCATCCGCGGGTCACCGCGGCGGGTGGCCAGCAGGGCCAGCGCCAGCAGCGCCTCGTCGTGCGTGGCGTCGAGGTAGAGCGTCTTGTGGAAGCAGCCTTCGGCACGGTCGAGGTCGCCGGCGGCCTGATGCAGCATGCCCATGAGGAAGAACAGCTCGGGAGCCGGCGCCAGCTGCTGCCGGCAGCGATCGCACAACTCGAGCGCCTCGGCGTGCCGCTGCTGGTTCGCGAGCGCCCCTGCTTCGGCGAGCACGTCGGCGAGCACAGGTGTCGGCTCCTCGGCCGGCGGTGCCGCGGCGGCCGGCGGGCGGGGCGGCGCCGGCGGGCGGGGCGACGCCGGCGGGCGGGGCGACGCCGGCGGTGGCCGGCGACGGGAGGCGGCTCGCGCGGTCGGCACGGCCGGCGGTGCGACGGGCCGCACGCCGCGCCGCATGGCGAACACGGCCGTGGCGCCCGCCGGCAGCCAGTCGCCTTTGAGAATCGGCGGCTCCGCCGCGCCCAGCACGACCACGCCGTCGCGGGTCAGCAGCCGGTCGAGCGCGGCCTCGACGCGACCGCGAGCCTCGGCCGTCAGGTAGATCAGCAGGTTGCGGCAGAAGATCACGTCGTAGGCCGCGCGGCCGGCCGTGAACGACTTGTCCACAACGTTGGCCTGGGAAAAGACGACGCAGTCCCGCACCGGGGCCGCGAGCACCGCCCCGCTGCCGTCCGCGGTGAACCACCGGTCGCAGAACGAGCGGTCGGCGTTGCGAAACGCGTTGGCGGAGTAGCGGCCGCGGGCGGCCCGCGCCAGCGCGACACGGCTCACGTCCACGGCGTCGATCGTGAATTGGGCGGGCGTGAGCCCGGCGTCGAGCAGCGCCATGGCGACGGAGTACGGCTCCTCGCCGCCGGCGCACGGTGCGCAGAGGATGCGGACCGGCCCGCGGCCGGGGAGGCCGGCCCGCGTCACGACGAAGTCGGCGACGAACTCGAAGACCTGCCGGTCCCGAAAGAACCAGCTCTCGCCGACGACCACCTCCTCCACGAGCAGGTCGCGTTCGCCGGCATCGCTCCGCACACGGGCCGCGTAGGCGGCCACGTCGGCCACGCCCGCTGCCGCCATGCGCGTGCGGATCGCCCGCTCCACCGCGGTCGTGCCGATCGTCGTCACGTCGAGCCCGATCCAGTCGCGCAGCACCGCTTCCACGGCAGCGACGTCCGCGTTGAGCTCCGCGCGGGGATTGACGGTGGCCCGCGTCACGGCGTCGCCTCCCCGGCCGGCGCGGGAAACAGGCCGGCCGCCAGGTCCGCAGGCAGGAGGCGATCGACGTCGACGACCTGCATCGTGCGGCCGTCGATGCGGAGGAGGCGGCCCAGGAAGGGGGCGGACTCGAGGGCGAGCGCCGGCAGCGACGTCTCGGCCCGCTCCGCGGCGACGATCGAGATCACGTTTTCCCCGACCAGGCCCAGGCGGGCCGGCCGGCCCTCGCCCGGCGGGAGATATTCGACCACGATCACGCGGGTGCTGAGCCGCTCCTCCAGGGCGACGTCGTTCAGCCGCCGGCCCAGGTCGACGAGCGGCACCAGGCTCCCGCGATAGGTGAACACGCCGCGCACGTAGCCGGGCGTGTGCGGAATCGGCCGGGCCGGCACGAGCGGCAGCACTTCGACGACGCGGCGCGACTCGATCGCGTAGGACTCGCCCGCCACGGTGAAGGTCAGGAGTTGCATGGCCGGCGCCCCTCCGGGGTTCAGATCGTGAACCGGGAGACTTCCTCCTTCAGGTCGCCGACCGCCCCGCGCAGGTGGATCGTGGCCTTGTTGAAATCGTCGAGGGACGAGGCCGTGCGCGAGGCGCCCTCCGCCAGGCGGATCATCGCCTCGCGGATCTGTTCGGCGCCCTGGGACTGGGCCCGCATGCCCTCCGTGACCTGGCCGAAGCGGCCGGAGATGCCCTGCACGGCCGCGATGATCTCGCCGAGCTTGGTGCCGATGTCGCCGATCTCGCGGACGCCGGCCCGCACCTGCTCGGCGAACTTGTCCATCTCCATGACCCCGGCGGAGACGCTGTATTGCATCTCCTTGACCATCCGTTCGATGTCGAGGGAGGCGACGGCGGTCTGGTCGGCGAGCCGGCGGATCTCCCGGGCCACGACCAGAAAACCGAGGCCGTATTCGCCCGCCTTCTCGGCCTCGATGGCGGCGTTGATCGACAGCAGGTTGGTCTGGTCGGCCACCTTGGTGATCGTCGTCACGGCGAGGTTGATGTTGGCCGCCCGCTCGCTGATGACGGCGAGTTTCGCGCCGAACGACGACGTGCTCTCGGCGAGCTGCCGCATCGTGCCGTCCATCGTGCCGAGACTCACCCGGCCGTCGGCCGCCATGCGGCCGGTGTGGCCCGCCATGTCGTTGACCTCGGTCATCGTCCGCAGCAGCTCCTGGCTGGTGACGGAGATCTGCTTGACGGCGGCCACGGCCTGGCTCGTCGAGGCGCCATAGTCGGAGATCACCTGCTGCTGCTCGCTGGCGGTGGCCTGGATCGCCGTGGCCGTCGAGATCAACGCCACGCTCGACCGCTGGATCCGCCCGATGAGCCCGCGAAGGTCGTTGGTCATGGTTTGGATCGCCGTCAGCAGGGCGCCGGTCTCGTCGTCGGTGGTCGCGGCGACGTCGGCCCGCAGGTCGCCGCCGGCCACCTGCCTGGCGACGGCAACGGCCGTGCGGATCGGGTTGGAGATCGTGCGGGCGACGACCAGTGCCGCGAGCGTGACGCCCACGATCGTGGCCAGCGACAGGCCGATGATGGCGGCCCGCTGGAACCGGACCAGCCCGAAGGCCTCGCGGGCGTCCTGCTTGACGGCGAGGCCCCAGCGGAAGCTGGGCACGTAGCACCAGGCCGCGGCGACCTCCTGCCCACGGTAGTCGCGGACCGTGCCGTAGCCCCGGTCGCCGCTGGCGGCGGCCTGCGTCGCCTTCGCCTGGTCGGAGCCGATGGGAATCTGCATCCGGAAGGCGGCGTCGGGGGCGTGCCGCAGCGGCGTGGTCACGAGCACGGCGTTGCCGGTGAGCTGGCCGGCGACGATCTCGCCGGTCTCGCCCAGGCCGGTCAGGTCCGACAGCGTGCGCCAGATCCGCTCGGGACCCAGGCCCAGGGCGACCACGCCGATCACCCGGCCGCCGGCGAACACGGGGCAGGTCACGAAGGCCAGCGGCTGCGCCGCCTTGCCGTAGTTCTGGAAGCCCGAGAGGTCGGACTGGAGCAGCGTTCGCGCCCGATCGAATCCGGCGGCGAGCTCGGAAGCGGCGAGGCCGCCGCCGAGGATCTGCGTGTCCGGCGGGATCGAGTCGTCGAGGGCGTAGACGACTCGGCCGGTGGTGTCGATGAGCAACAACTGCTCGTAGCCGTAGGCGGTGGCGACGTAACTGAAATACGAGTCGAAATCGTCGCCCAGGGGTGCCAGCCGAGCCCGCCGTTCGCCCGGGCCCGCGGCCTTGGTCGCCGCCGAGAGCTCCTGCATCGCCCGCACGAACGTCGGCCCGCGGGCCAGCGCCGAGCCGTCCCGCACCCGCTCGCTCGCGTAGGCCTCGAGCTCCCCGGCCTTCGCCGCCGCGATCTGCACGAGGTTGTCGCGCACCGCGGCCTCGAGGGCTGTGGCCGCGATCCGGGCCGTGATCACGGTGAGGATGGCGCACGGAATGAGGGCGATGACGAGGAACCAGAAGAGCAGCCGGCCAGCGATCGACCGCTGCATCGGCCTGTTGTCGGGCGCCGTGGTGGCGTTCATCGTCGGCCTCCCCCCGCATCCGTGGCCGCGCCCACGGGGTTGGACCAGCGGCCGCCCCAGCCGCGATACAGGTCGGCCACGAACGTCTCCCATTCCGATCGCGACCGGGAGATCGGGAACGGTACGGGCCGGACCGCCGTGCGGCTGCTCCAGACGACGTCGAACTGGCCGTCGCCGCGGATCTTGCCGATGAACACAGGCCGCCAGGTGTGCTGCGTCTCGGGGTCGACGGCGATGATCCCTTCGGGGGCGTTGCGGCTCTGGTGGCGGAGGGCAGTGCGCACCTGGCGGACGTCCGTCGTGCCGGCCTCGCGGACGGCCTGGGCCCAGAGGTGCACGCTGTTGTAGGCCGCGGCAATGACGTCCGAGGTCGTGCGGTCGGCGCCGTAGCGGGCCTTGAATTTCCGCACGAAGGCGAGGTTTTCGGGCCGTTCCAGGCTCTGGAAGTAGCACCACGCGGCGTAGTTGCCGAGCATGTCTCCCGCCGGCAGGTCGCGGACCTCGTCCTCCGCCATCGAGAAGGTGACCACGGGAATCTTTTCCGGGCGGACGCCGGCCTCGCGCAGGCCGCGGGCGAACGCGACCCCGGAATCGCCGGCCACCGAGCTGAGGATCACGTCGGGGGCGGCGGCCATGATGCGGCGGACGACGTCGGCGACATCGCGGCCGCCGAACGGCACGTAGGCTTCTCCGACGACTTCCGCGCCGAAGCCCTTGATCTGATCGGCGGCGATTGCGTTGACGCAGTGCGGCCAGATGTAGTCCGAGCCGACGAGAAAAAAGCGGCGGGCGCCGAGCGTGTCGTGGCACCATTGCACCGCTGGGGTGATCTGCTGGTTGGGTGCGGCCCCGGTGTAGACGATGTTCGGCGACTGCTCCAGTCCCTCGTACGCCATCGGATAGACCAGCAGATGGTCGTGGGATTCCACCACGGGGAGCACGCTCTTGCGGCTGGCGCTCGTCCAACACCCGACGATGACGGCGACCCGCTGTTCCACGAGTCGCTCGGCCTCGCGGGCGAACGTCGGCGGGTCGGACGCCCCGTCGGCCACCACCCAGCGGACGGGCCGGCCGAGGAGACCGCCGGCGGCGTTGATCTCCTCGAGGGCCAAGACCTCCGCGTCGATCATCGATCGTTCGCTGACCGCCATCGGCCCGGTGCGGGAGTGCAGCAGGCCGATCACGATCGGCCGCCGATTCACGAGGAAGCGGTCGATGCCGAACCAGGCGGCCGCCGCGGCCGCGAGCACGGCCGTCAAGCCGATCCAGCGCCACCAGTGCCGCCAGAAGCGGGGCGCCGGTGCCGGCGCGTCATGCGCGGGCGACAGGATGATGTCTCTCATGGGCACGCTGCAGGCACGCCGGGCCGCGAAGGGAAAAGGCAACGCCTCAATCTTTGCCCATCTTTCCCGACCGGGCGAACGACCGGGGGTGGAAAAATCGGCTTTTTTCCACCCCTTCGTGCGAGGGGGGCGCGTCGCCGGGGGCTTGAAAATGGTCCGTGTGCTGGCTGCCGTTTTCGGCGTGGTGTATCTTTCAGGGGTGAGTTCAGTCGGGGGCTAACGCATTCGGGGCCGGTGTGCACGCCGGTTGGAATGCCGTGATGATCGGTCTGCGACGCGGAAGGACGGGCGTTCGCGCATGGGTTCGATGGCAGGCAGCATGGCGGCGGAGACGGCGATTCAGCGAATCGTCGGTGTGTCGCCATGGTCTGACCAGGTGCGGCGATCGATCGAATTGGTGGCGGCCCACCACTCCAGCGTGCTCATCATGGGCCCCAGCGGCACGGGCAAGGAATTGATCGCCCGGGCGGTCCACGCCTGCAGCCCCCGCGCCCAGCGGCCCTTCATTCCCGTCGATTGTGCCGTCACCACCGGTACGCTGTTTGCGAGCCACATGTTCGGGCACGTCAAGGGCTCGTTCACCGGGGCCACGTCGTCGACGCTGGGCTGCTTTCGCGCCGCCGACGGCGGCACCATTTTTCTCGACGAAATCGGGGAGATGGAACTCGAGCTGCAGGCCAAACTCCTGCGGGTCCTGCAGCAGCGAACCGTCGTCCCGGTCGGCAGCCACCAGGAGGTCCCGGTGGACGTGCGGGTGCTCGCCGCGACCAACCGGGAGCTTTCGCGGGAGGTGGCGGAGGGGCGGTTTCGCGAGGACCTCTTCTACCGGCTCAACGTCGTCGCCATCCAGACGCTGCCGCTCCGCGAGCGGACCGAGGACGTGCCCGTGCTCGCGGCCCGGTACCTGGCCGAACTGGCCGCCCGCCACGGCATGCCGCTGTGCACCCTTTCGCCGACCGCGATCGACGTGCTCCAATCGTATTCCTGGCCGGGCAACGTCCGCGAATTGGAGAACGTGCTGGAGCGGGCGGTGATGTTCTCGTCCGGTGACGAGATCGATCCCGATGCGCTCGGCGGCCTGATGGGAACGCGGCCCGCGGCCGAGCCGTCGACGGGCGCCGCCCAGCTCGCGGTGGCGGCCAGCCGGGGTATCGTTTCCGCCACGCCGCTGTCTGGCGTCTATCGAGTGGAGCCGCGGATTCAGCCGGCGCCGAAAGCCGCCGCACCGGCTCCCGCGGAGGCCGGTACGACAGACGTCTGGCCCACGCTCGCGGACGTGGAGCGAATGCACCTGGAGCGGACGCTGACCGCCACCATGCAGAACAAGTCACTGGCCGCGAAGATGCTGGGCATCGATCGCTCCGTGCTGCGGCGGAAACTGCAGCGGTACGGACTCGACGAATCGGGCATCCAGTCGGGCGACGGCGGGGATTCCTGAGCCGTTCAGCCGGCGCGGGCGCGGAAGGCCGCGACGCTCGCGTCGTCGTCGGGGACGCGGAGCCGCAGGGTGGCCGAGGGCGGCGCCCGCCGCTCCTGCGAGAAGCCGCGGCTCCCGCCGGCGAGGAACTCCCGCAGATGCGCCACCGGGGCGGCGTCGAACTCGGCCCGCAGGGCGTCGAGCACGTCCTTCCAGGGCAGGCCCCGGCGGTAGATCGTGCGGTAGGCCGACTTGAGGGTGGCGATGTCCTCCGCAGAGTGCCCACTCCGCCGCAGGCCGACGATGTTGAGCCCGACGATGCAGCCGCTTTGGCCGTCGAGGAGCATATAGGGAGGCACGTCCTGCACCACGCGGGCGTGGCCACCGACCATCGCCAGCCGGCCGACCCGGCAGAACTGGTGGACCGCCACCGCCCCTGACACGAACGCCCGATCCTCGACGGTGACATGGCCGCCGAGCAGGGCGGCGTTCGCGAAGATGCAGTTGTTGCCGACGACACAGTCGTGGCCGAAGTGCGCGCCGGCCATGACGTAATTGTGATTGCCCACGGCCGTCACGGTGCCCGGCTTCAGGGCCCGATGCACGGTCGCGTATTCGCGAAACACGTTGTGGTCGCCGATCCGCACGCCGCCGATGTCCTCGGGCCGGGCCACATGCTGCGGCGCGCCGCCGATCACCGCATGCTCGCCGAACTCGTTGTGGCAGCCCGCCCGCACGCCCGACTTTACGACGGCGCCGCTGGCGACAGAGCAGAAGTCGCCGAGTTCGACGTCCGCCTCGATCGTCGCAAACGGGGCCACTCGCACGCCCACCCCGAGGCGGGCATCCGGACTCACGACCGCCAACGGATGGATGCTCACACGCTGCCTTTCGGGGATCCCTCGGGCCGGGGGCGGCGGAAAACCGCCGCTCATCCGCCGGTGCGACGGGAGCCGGGGAGGGTTATCGGCCCGACCGGACCCCGGATTCAATGCCAGTTTCGCGGCGGCGCGACACCTTGCCTGGCCTGCCTGGTCTGGGCAGAGTCCGCCGCCGCCCATCCCCTTTCCGCTGCCAGTCGCTACACTGCCCCACCGACTGCGAAGGTGCGCGGGCGAGGAGGTGCCCCACGATGACGACACGGGAAGAACGGTACGAGGCGGCCGAGGCGCTGAAGAACGCGGGCGACCTGGCGGGGGCGGTTGCAGCGCTCGAGGGGGTGGTGGCCGCGGATCCCGACTACCCGCTCGCGCATTCGGCACTGGCGGCGTGGTGCACGCGGCTCGAGCGTCATGACGAGGCGATCCGCCACGCCCGCCGGGTCTGCGAACTCGAGCCGAACGACCCGTTCAGCTACACCGCATTGAGCGTGGCCTGCATGCGGGGCGGCCGGATCGCCGAGGCCGAGGACGCGCTTGCCAGGTCGCGGATGCTTCAGGGCGGTCACTGACCCTGGCCGCCGCGGATCACGCCTCGGGCTTGGGGAGCGCCGCCTCGAGGGTTTCGAGCCGCACGCGGTCCGTGGATGAGAGCCGGGCCGGCCGCAGTTGCTGCTTGCGGGCCGCCTCGAGAGACCGTGATGCGGCAGCGGCATCACCGGCCTGGAGTTGGGCGCAGGCGAGGTGCATCAGCTTCGTCGCCGTGGGCTGGAGCACGGCTTCCTGAAGATCCTTCAGCGCTGCGCGGACATCCCCCGCGGCCAACGCGACGAGGCCGCGGGTATCGAGCAGGTCGGGGTGCGGCCCGAGTTCGGCGATCGCCTTGTCCACCAGCGAGCGGGCCTCGGCGGCCGTGTCCGGCTTGGCGAGATGAAAGGCGAGATTGTTGGTGACGATCGCCGCCTGCATGGGCTCCAGTCGTGGCCGGGCCAACAGCTCCCGATAGAGGCCCTCGGCGTCGGCCTGGCGGCCCTGGAAGTCGCGGAGCTCGGCGAGCAGCAGTGGCAGCGCGACGGACTCGGGATCCTGCCGAATTGCCTTGGCGAACCAGGCGTCGATGCGGTCGGCTGCCGCCTGGTCCTCACCGTCGCGCACCGCCTCGATTGCGACCTGCATCAGCCGCTCGAGCGGCACTTTGTCGCCCACCTGCTCGAGAAGGTCCAGGGCCTCGCCGGTCCGCTTCTGCCGGCCGAGGAAAGCCGCCCGCGTCAGCGCGCCTTCGGTCGACAGCCCGGCGAGCTGGGCGAGCACCTTGTCGGCCGCCTTGGCGAAGCCGAGGTCCTCGAACAGTTTGGCGGTGGTCGTCAGCTGCTCCTTCTGCTCGACGGTCGCGTCGGCCGCCGGCATCAGCTTGCGGGCTGCGGACACCGCCGTCTCGCGGTCGCCCGTGGCGATCGCGAGCCTGGCCTCGACGGCGCGGGTCATCGGCGACTCCGGCGCGACGCCCTGGAGCCGCCGGATCCAGGTGCGGGCCGTGCTGATTTCGCCATGGTCGAGCATCTTCTCGACGAGCATCGCCAGGATGGCCGGCGGCGTCTGCGGGGCGGACGCGATCGAGATCAGGCCAGTGCGGCAGTCCTCCCAGTTTCCGGTTCGCTCCTGAAGCTGCGCGAGCTGGAGCCGCTGGCCCATCGACAGCGGCTGCATCGTCGCCAGCGTCTGGAAGGCCTCGATGCCCGCCCGCCAGTTGACCGGCTCCGGACGCGCGGCGAGGAGCCGCGCCTTGAGGGCGATGTCGTCCGCCGTGAGCTGCCCATTGACGTCGGCGTTCTTCTGCAAGGTTTGCAACGCCGCTTCGAACGCCCGAAACGTGCCCCGTTGGCCCACCATCTCGGCGACCATGCGGCGGGCCCACATCTGCGCCGCTTGTGCGTCCCGGGAATCGGTCCGGGCGGCCACGATCGCATCCAGCGTCTCGCGGGCCGGGGCGAGCCGGCCGCAGCGGAGGAGGAACTCCGCCAGCCGGCGGGCGACGGCGAGATCCTGGGGGACGGCCGTCACCGCCGCGCGGAAGAAACGCTCGGCATCATCGAGCCGCCCGAGCATTTCGCTGCCCTGTGCCAGCGCGAGGTCGCGCTGCGGTTCCTGGAGTTTGTCGGCCGCCCGCTCGAGCGTCTGCTCCGCGGCCTTGCGCTTGCCCTGGGCGAGCTGGAGCGAGCACAGCGTGAGCCACGTCTCGGGCCGATTCGGCGCCGCCTCGACGGCCCGCTCGACGATCCCCACCGCCTGGTCCCGCTTGCCCGACCGTTCGAGCAACTGCCCGAGCCAGAGCAGCTCGTCGGCGTTCTTCGAGTC
>JBIJCJ010000113.1:0-11535 GCA_044344765.1 Pirellulales bacterium
CGCTCGGCAAGTGCGACGGCGTCGTCGAACTTGCCGGCCCGCATCTCGACCTCCGCGGAGAGCCGCTCCAGGCCCGCGGTATCCGGCCCCAGGGCAGCCAGGGCCATGCGGGCCTCCTCGATCCGATTGGTCGCGTACAGCAGCGACACCAGTTGCCGCACCACGGCGGGGTTCGTGGCGCCAAGGCCGACGGACCGCTGCAGCCGTTCGATCGCCGAACCGACGTTGCCCTTCAGGCCCTCGATTTCGGCGAACATGCTCTGGATCCGATTCCAGCCCGGGCGGTCGTTCTCCGCCTCGATGAGCAGGTTGCGGGAGGCGTCGAGCCGCGTGCGTTCCTCCGGCGTCATCTCGGGCATCTTGCCACCCACTTCCTGGCGGGCGGCCAAGGCTTTCCGCACCGCGAGGATGCCGACGGCGGCCTCGGCCACCCGGCTCGGAGCGCTCTTCTCGCCGGCGACCTTGGCGAGCGCCTCCGCCGCGGCTGCGGCCTTGGCGACGTCACCGGAGTCCGCCGCGAGGTCGAACAGCGCGCTGCGGGCCTGCAGGTCTTCGGGTTGCCTCGCCGCCGCCTCGTTCCAGAGCCGTTCCGCGGCATCCCGGTCACCGATCGCCAGCGAAAGGGAGGCCAGCTGGGCGAGCAGGCGGCCGGCCGCCTCGTCGGGCAGCTGTTTGGTGCGCGCCTCGATCCGCGTGAAGGCCGTTCGCGCGGCGTCCTTGCCCTCGCTGGCTGCCACCTGGGCGTCGATGGCCAAGACTGCCGGATGCCCCACGACCTCGGCCGGCAAAGCGGCCAGCAGTTCGCGGGCCCGCGCCGGTCCCTGGCGGCGCAGCGCCAGCGTTACCCGGGCGGCCACGATCTGCGGGTCGTTCGCGTCGGCTGCGGCGGCCTTTTCGAGCACGCGATCGGCGGCGTCGTTCTCACCCTTGCGCAGCAGAACATCGGCCCGCAGCAGGGCCATTTGGGAGGACGAGACCTCGGGCGCCTGCTGGAGCGATTCCAACAGGGCGTCGATCTTCGACCAGTCGCGTTGCTCGGCCGGGAGCCGAGACTGCGTTGCGACCCGCAGCTGGAGCAGCGGCAGCCAAACCTTCGGAATCGCCGCCAGTTTGTCCGGAGGCAGGCCGGCCGCGATGGTTTCGAACTCCGCGAGCGCCTTCTCGGGCTTCCCGGCCGCCATCAGCGCCGACGCGGCGCCCACCTGGGCCGGCAGGGAGGATGGGGCGTCGCTCAAGACGCGTTGGTTCGCCTCCAGCTGCTCGTCGAATTGGCCGAGCTGCTCGGCGCATTGCCCGAGGTAGAGATCGACCTGCCGCGTGAGTTCGTCCGAGCCCGCGACGAGCGGCCGCACCGCCTGAAGCTTTTGCTTGGCGGGCAGCCATTTCTGCTCCGCGATCAGGATCCGCGCCTCGAACAGGCCGACTGCCGGGCTCGCCTGTCCGAGAGTTTCCTTGGCTCGGGTGATGGCCTGCACCGCCTCGGCGAGTTCGTTGCGCTGCAGCAGCGCGTCGGCCAGCATGAGCAGCAAGGACGCCCTGCCCGGCAGGGCTGCCACGCCGTCTCGGAGCACCTGCTCGGCCTCCTGCGGCCGGCCCTGCTGCAGGAAGACGGCGGCCAGCCCGCGGTAGCCACGCTCGTCGTCCGGGAACTTCTCGCGGGCCTGCTTCGCCAGCTCTTCGGCCCGCGGCAGGTCGGCGGTTGCGCGGGCGAGTTCGAAGGCGTTGAACAACGCATCGGCGCTGTCGGGAGCGATCTCCAGGGCCCGCTGTGCGTCCTTGGTGGCGGCGGGGATGTCACCGCGCTGTCGGTGCCATCGGCACATCGCCAGCCACGCTTGGACGTCGTCGCCTTTGACCTTGACGAGCCGTTCAAGCACGCCGTCGGCCGCGGCCTCGTCCTTGAACTTCTCCTGCAGCAGCGCGGCCAGCACGATGTAGGCGTCGGTCGGCGCTTCCGGGTGCTCGGCGTCGTCGAAGGACCGGGTTTCCATGTCGTAGCCGACCAGACCGCCGGTCATCGCGGCTGCGCGGTCGAAGTCGCCGGTGCCCATGTACGATCGGACCAGCATGAGCGCGATCGTGCCCGGCTTCGTCAGGTCGGCGTCGGGGTCTGCGGCCGGATCCGCCCCGGTGGGCGGGGCCACAGCCTGCTCCGCCGGGCCGCGGGTACGGAGCTGTTCAAGATGCTCGCGGGCGTCGGCGAACCGTCCGATGCGGAGCTGGAATTGCGCCAGCCGTGCCCGGAGCCTGGCGTTCGTCGGGTTGCGGCGGACGGCATCCTCGAGCACGTTGTAGGCCCGCGACAGGTCATTTCGCGTCGCCTCGGGCACCTCGGTCCGCCGCAGTAACAGATCGGCGTACTCCGCATAGGCCTCGTTGTCCTCCGGCCGCAGGCCGACGTAGCGCTGCAGGATCTGCAGGGCTTCCGCCGACTTTCCCTCCTCGAGCCGCTGCCGCGCCAGCTTCACCAGGCCGCCGGCATTCCGCGAAATCTGGAACCGACGGAGAAAGTAGACGCCGACCACGGCGACGAGGACGGTGGCGACCACCGTCAGCAGGAGTTTGACGTTGACGCGTTTCACGGGCGTGTCCTTGGGGCGGCCCGCGCGTTCAGCCGCCGAGCCTCCGAAGCCCGCAGTCTACCAGCCACTCCTGGGACACCGCGTCGCCGGGACGGCCGAAAACCCTCCAGCCTGCCGGGACGGTGCATTTCTGCGGGGTTGCCCGGCGGGAAGGCGATTCCCGCACAAGATTGTGGAGGCGATCGGTCGATAGACCGACAGGTCCGCTGGTGACGATTGGGCCGACTTTGCGGCCGGTGGACGACCGAATCGAGGAGCAAGCCGATGATTGGGCAGCACGGTGGAAGACGGGGCGAGGGTCTCGGGCATGGCCGGGGCGTGCTGGCGAGCACCGCGGTCGTCATGGCGAGCTGGACGCTCGCCGCCGGCGCCGCCGAATCCGCCCCCCGACCGCTGACGGCCCGCACGGCGGTCGTGGACTCCGCCGTGGTTCCCGCCGGCGGCGCGTGCCGCGGCTGCCGCGAGGGCCACTGTCGTACGTGTCGCCCGGGCGGCCATCACGCCGGGTGCCGCGATGGCAAGTGCCATCCGTACTGCCCGGTCCGTCCGCAGGAGTTCGGGTTCTACGGGACGCAATGGCGACGTTGGCCGGGCCAGGGAATCCTGCCGGCGGCGCACGTGCAAGACGCGACGCCGTCGCGGCCACCGAAGTCGGCGGTGCCCAAGGTCGATGAAGAATCCCGCGGGCCGCGTGCGGATGAGCTGCCCGCTCCGGAGGCCGCACCGCAGCCGCCGGCGTCGCCTGAACCGCCCGCCGAGACCGCGTCGCCTTCCGCTGAACCCGCGCCACCCGCCGCGCCGCAGCGCGTGCCCGCCCAGCCCGCACCACTGCCGATCGAGACGCCCACCACAAGCCAGGAAGCCGCCGCCGAGCCGGAGCCGCCGTCTTCCCCCCCGGCCAAGCGGCCCGCGACGGACGACAACCTGTTCGACGAGTCGGCGATCGGCCCGGTGCCACGCCGCTTCGTGGCCAGCCGGCCGGCGAAGGCTGCGGCCGAGCGGCCGGCAAGGCCGGCCGTGCGTCCCACGACGCTCACCTATCCGGCCTCGGTCGAGCGGCTTCCGCAGTCGGTCGCCAGCGATCCGCTCGCCGTGCCGCGGGTGCCGTTCGACCCGGCCGCCGAGGCGGCACGTCTGGGCCGCTGAACGCCGCCGATTACACTCTCGACATGTCCGCGGCGGACGCGAGAGTGGCGAAACTGGCAGACGCGCTGGATTTAGGTTCCAGTGCCGCAAGGCGTGCGGGTTCGACTCCCGCCTCTCGCATGCCGTCGCGAGTCGTCACGGCGGCGGGCGGTGGCCCGGGTGCGCCTCGAGGAACCGGTCGAGGCTGCCGGTGCCGCCGGCATCGCGGTCGGGCCAGACGCCGACCAGCATCTCCAGCAGCGGGGCGTCGGGGTCGGCGAGGGAGCGGAGGGCGTGGCGAATCTCGAGCGTGACGAGCTGCTCGTTCGCGCCGTGCCGCGCGTTCCACTCGCGGGCCAAGGCCGCTGCGACACTCGGGCCGAACGGCCGCATCTTGGGGCGCGGCAGAATCCACAGCAGCTTGTGCCAGCGATGGTGCGGCAGGCTCGTGAAGCCGCCGGCGGGCCGATCCGCCTCGATCGGTCGGCCGTCGCGCAGCACGTCGACGACGCGGCCGTCCGCCAGTTGGCCGCGGCCGGAGGCCCATTGCTCCTGCGGCGGAACGACTCCGAACATGCCCCAGTCCTGCGTCAGGCTCGTCGCATGAATCGCCTGTCGCAGCGGTGCTGGCAGCGGCCGCGCCCGCCACGGGGTTTGGTTGTGTAAGAAACTCACCGCGGCCAGCATGATCGCGGCGGCGCACGCCCAGCGGGCCGCGGCCGACCGGCAGTCGCGGCCCACGGTATCCGTCAGCCGTGGACCAGGGGCACCCCACAGGCTGCCCGGCAGGAGCGGCAGCCAGGCCACCATGCCGATCGGTGCGAACAGCCCGACCGACATCGTCAGCCAGATCATGACGTGGAACAGCATGAAAGCGGCGACGATCGCCGGCCGGGCCGCGGGCCAGGCGATAAACGCCAGCGGCGCGACGATCTCGGCGGCGAGCACGCCCCAGGTCATCGGTGCCACCAGCCAGTCGGCGTTCGCCAGCCACATGCCCAGCGGCGTGCCGTGATCATGGACCGAAAGCGCGTAGCGAACCGCTGCCCCACCGAGCCACGAGGGGTTCCATTTCGACAGCCCGGCGCCGATGTAGACGACCATCACCTGGAGCACGAGGGCCACCGTCGCCGGGCCGTACACCCTGTTTGGCTGGCGGGCGTCGAAGGTTCGTCGCGCGTCGCACGACCAGATCGCGCCCAGGGGGAGGAAGCAGGACCAGAACAGCAGGCAGGCGAGGAGCACGTCGCCGGCATTCGCGGCGGGGATGGTGCGGCGGTACACGCTCACCTGGGCGATCCAGGCCAGGATGGTGGCCGTCGTGGTCCGCCAGCCGGCCGCCAGGCAGGCGCCGGCGATCCCCTGGAGGGCGAGGATCGCGGCCGCCCAGCGTGTGTCGTTCCACAACAGCGCGAGCGACCACTGCGACGGATCGCCGTCGTAGTAGTCGCGGATCAGCGCCGGCGGGAAGAGGCCGTCGGCGGCGAACATGAGGGGAAAGTCGCGGGTCCGCAGGGCCGCGTCGGTCACGAGCAGCAGGCCGAGCGCGATGCGAAACACCGCCAGGCTGCGCAGGTCGAGCGCGAAGCGGCGGGGCGCGTTCCCGAACTGGCTCTCGTGCATGGCGGCCGCCGCGGCAGCGGCGTTTCTTGAAGGAAACGACTGTCGAAACTACAACAATCGGCCGCTGTCGGGCGACCCCGGAAATCCCGGTCGCTGCCGCCGCGTCCCGATCCCGAGGAGATTCGACGATGCATGTTCCCCTTGTGGTTCTGGGCGGCGGTCCGGGTGGCTATGCCGCGGCGTTTCTCGCGGCCGATCTCGGCATGCAGGTGGCGATCGTCGAGCAGGACGAGCGGCTCGGCGGCACGTGCCTGCTGCGCGGCTGCATCCCCTCGAAGGCGCTGCTCCACGTCGGCCGCGTGCTCGCCGAGGCCCGCGAGATGGAGGAGTGGGGCATCCACTTCGAAAAGCCGGCGCTGAAGCTCGACATGCTGCGGGCCCGCAAGGAAAAGGTGATCGCCACCCTCACCGGCGGCCTGGCGACGCTCGCCCGGCGGCGGAACGTGCAGCTGATCCGCGGCACCGCGCGATTCACCAGCTCGAATACGCTCGAGGTCGCCTCCGCCGAGCCGGGCGGCGCCAGCCAGACGGTCACGTTCGACCATTGCATTCTCGCCAGCGGTTCGCGGCCGGCGCGGATTCCGGCGTTCGACATCGGCAGCCCGCGGGTCATGGACTCGACCGGGGCGCTCGAGCTCAAGGAAATCCCGGAGTCGCTGCTCGTCGTCGGCGGCGGCTACATCGGCCTGGAGATGGGCACGGTGTACGCCGAGCTCGGCTCCGACGTCTCGGTCGTCGAGCTCACCGACGGCCTCCTGCCGGGCGCCGACCGGGATCTCGTGAAACCGCTCCAGCAGCGGCTGGAAAAGCTCTTCGACAAGATCCACCTGCGAACGAAGGTGGTGAAGCTCGAGGACGTCGGCAAGGCGGTGCGGGTGCACTTCGAGGGGCCGGACGGTCCGAGTTCCCGTGAGTTTTGCCGGGTGCTCGTGGCGGTCGGCCGCCGGCCGAACTCGGACGGCCTGGGCCTGGAGAATACGAAGGTCGTGGTCAGCCCGAAGGGGTTCGTCGATGTGGACGGCCAGCAGCGGACGGCCGATCCGCACATCCTCGCCATCGGTGACGTGTGCGGTGAGCCGATGCTCGCCCACCGCGCCAGCCACCAGGGCAAGGTGGCGGTGGAGGCGTTGCACGGCGAACCGGCCCTGTTCGCGCCGCGGGCGATTCCCGCCGTCGTGTTCACCGATCCGGAGATCGCCTGGGCCGGGCTCACGGAAGCTGACGCCGCCGCGCAGGGCCGCACGGTCGAGATCAGCCGCTACCCATGGGCGGCCAGCGGCCGCGCCCATGCCCTGGGCCGCACCGACGGCCTGACGAAAATCCTGGTCGATGCGGAAACCGACACCGTACTCGGCGTGGGGATCGTGGGCCCGGGGGCCGGGGAACTGATCGCCGAGGGGGTGCTCGCCATCGAGATGGGCTGCTCGGCCCGCGATCTGATGGAAGCCATCCATCCGCATCCGACGCTCGGCGAGACCGTCGCGTTCTCGGCCGAGAACTACTTCGGGCTGGCCACCGAGATCTACCGGCCGCGGGCGGAAGCGGCGAAATAAGTTCGGTCTTTACGGGCCTCGGAACCATCGGAATAATGGGAAAAGTTCGCCCATTTCCCCGCAGGATCCCTCCCGCATGGCCAGCCCACACATCGACCAGACAGCCGGCGACGTAGCCGGACCGGCGGCGGACGACATCGCCCCGCTGCCCCGGGGAGCCCACGCCCCGATGGCGATCGGCCAGGCTGGAGATGGCTCGACGGGCCAGCCGGAGCGATTGGACGGCGCCTCCCAGGTCGATTCCGATCCCACCGAGACCCGGGAGTGGCTCGACTCGCTGCGGTACGTGATCAACAGCCGCGGGGGCGACCGGGCCGCCTACCTGCTGCACGCCATCGAGCAGGAGGCCTATCGGCTCGGCGTGGCGATCCCGTTCTCGGCGACCACCCCCTACATCAACACGATCCCGGCCGACCGGCAGCCGCCGTTCCCCGGCAATCGGGAGATCGAGCGGCGGATCAAGAGCATCATCCGCTGGAACGCGATGGCGATGGTGGTGCGGGCCAACCGCGAAGACAAGAGCATCGGCGGCCACATCTCCACGTTCGCCTCCTCGGCGACGCTCGTGGAGGTGGCGATGAACCACTTCATCCGTGGTCGGGGCGACGATTATTCCGGCGACCAGGTCTACTTTCAGGGGCACGCCTCGCCGGGCATCTACGCCCGGGCTTTCCTCGAGGGGCGGCTCACCGAGAAGCATCTGGAAAACTTCCGTCGCGAGCTCGCGGACGGCGGGGGCCTGTCGAGCTACCCTCACCCCTGGCTGATGCCGGAGTTTTGGGAGTTCCCCACGGTGTCGATGGGGCTGGGGCCGATCATGGCCATCTACCAGGCGCGGTTCAACAAGTACCTGCAGGACCGCGGCATCAAGGACACCAGCCGGCAGCACGTGTGGTGTTTCATCGGCGACGGCGAGACCGACGAGCCGGAGACGCTCGGGGCCATCTCGCTGGCCGCCCGCGAGCAGCTCGACAACCTCGTGTTCGTCATCAACTGCAACCTGCAGCGGCTCGACGGGCCGGTCCGCGGCAACGGCAAGATCATCCAGGAGCTGGAGGGCTGCTTCCGCGGCGCGGGCTGGAACGTCATCAAGGTGATCTGGGGCGAGGACTGGGATCCGCTCCTTGACAAGGACGAGGAGGGGCTGCTCGTCAAGCGGATGAACGAGATCGTCGACGGGCAGTACCAGAAGTACGTGGTCATGCCCGGCGGCTACATCCGCGATCACTTCTTCGGGGCCGATCCCAAGCTCCTCGAGATGGTGGCCCACCTCTCCGACGAGAAGCTGAAGAAGCTCAAGCGCGGCGGCCACGACCCCGAGAAGGTCTACGCCGCCTACGCCGCGGCGATGAAGTGCCACGGCAAGCCGACGGTGATCCTCGCCAAGACGATCAAGGGCTACGGCCTCGGCGAGGTGGGCGAGGGACGGAACGTCACCCACCAGCAGAAGAAGCTCAACGAGGACGAGCTGCGGGCCTTCCGCTCGCGGTTCGGGATCCCGATTTCCGACGACGAGGTCGCGAAGGCGCCGTTCTATCGGCCGCCGGAGGATTCCGAGGAGATGCGCTACCTGCGGGAGCGGCGGGCGGCCCTCGGGGGGCAGGTGCCCGGCCGGCCGAAGCAGGGGCCGCTCCTGCAGACGCCGCCATTGTCCGACTACATGGGGTTCATCGAAAAGAGCGCGGGCCGCGAGGTTTCCACGACGACCGGCGTGGTCACGCTGATGGCGTCGCTGCTCAAGGACAAGCGGGTCGGCAAGTACATCGTGCCGATCGTGCCCGACGAATCGCGGACCTTCGGCATGGATCCGCTCTTCAAGCAGTGTGGAATCTACGCCCACACCGGCCAGCTCTACGAGCCGGTCGACTCCGACCAGCTCCTCTACTACCGCGAGGCCAAGGACGGCCAGATCCTCGAGGAGGGCATCACCGAGGCGGGGAGCATGTCGAGTTTCATCGCCGCGGGGACGGCCTACGCCAGCCACGGCGTGCCGATGATCCCGATGTTCATCTACTACTCGATGTTCGGCTTCCAGCGGATCGGCGACCTGATCTGGGCGGCCGGCGACATCCGGGCCCGCGGCTTCCTCCTCGGCGGCACCGCCGGCCGGACGACGCTCAACGGCGAGGGGCTGCAGCATCAGGACGGCCACAGCCAGCTGTTCGCGATGGCCTTCCCCACGGTCAAGGTCTACGATCCGGCCTTCGTCTACGAGGCCACCGTGATCATGCTCGACGGCCTCGAGCGGATGTATGCCAAGGGCGAGGACTGGATCTACTACCTCACGGTGTACAACGAAAATTACGAGATGCCGCCGATGCCGCCCGGCTGCGAGGCGGGCATCCTCAAGGGCATGTACCGGCTCCGGGACGTGGCCGCGAAGCCCGCGGCGGGCAACGCCGGCAAGCTGCCGCACGTCCACCTCCTCGGTTCGGGCGCGATCCTCCGCGAGGTGATTCGCGGGGCGGAATTGCTGGCCGAGCGCTGGGGCGTGGCGAGCACGGTCTGGAGCGTGACGAGCTGGAAGGAGCTGCGGCGGGAAGCACAGGAGTGCCGCCGCTGGAACATGCTCCATCCCGAGGCCACGCCGCGGAAGAGCTACCTCGAGGAGACGCTCGGCGACGAGGCGGGCGTGTTCGTGGCCGCCAGCGACCATGTGCGGGCCGTTCCCGAGCAGCTCGATCCCTGGATTCCCGGCGGTCTGTTCGTTCTCGGCACCGACGGCTTCGGCCGCAGCGAGCTTCGCGGCCGCCTCCGCCGGCATTTCGAGGTCGATGGCGAGTGTGTCGCGATCGGCGCGCTGTCGCGGCTGGCCGCGGCCGGCGCGGTCGGGGCGCACGTCGTCACCGAGGCGATCCGCACGCTGGGTGTCGATCCCGACAAGATCGACCCGGCTTCCGCCTGACGCCGGGCCGGCGACGTCCGGCGGTCGTCTCCCCTCCTTCCTTCCCCACCCTGACCATCCCGAACCCGAGCATCGAGAGCACCCACGCATGGCCACCGAATTCAAGCTGCCCGACCTGGGAGAGAACATTGCCTCCGGCGACGTCGTCAGCGTCCATGTGAAGGAAGGCGACGTCGTCAAGCCGGGGCAGGCGATCCTCGAGGTCGAGACCGACAAGGCGGTGATCGAAGTCCCGTGTCCGCCCGGAGGGACGGTCGCGAAGGTGCTCGTGAAGAAGGGCGAGACCGTGAAGGTCGGGCAGGCCCTCGTGCTCCTGGAGGCGGCCGGCAGTGCGCCGGCGGCGAAGCCGGCCGCGGCGTCGAATCCGGCTCCGGCAGCGAGGCCTGCGGCTGCGCCGGCGGCCTCGCCGCCTCCGCCCGCGCCGGTGGCGGCTCCGTCCGCTCCGGCTCCGGTGACGGCGGCCCCGGCTGCCAACGGCGCGGCCGCCAAGCCCGCCGCCGTGGCGGCCACGGCCGTGGTCGAGCCCGCCGGTCCGGCGGTCCGCCGTCTGGCCCGCGAGCTCGGTGTGGACCTGGCGCGGGTGCGGGGCAGCGGCACGGGCGGTCGGATCGTTCGCGAGGACGTGATCGCCGCCGTCCGCCAGGCGAGTGCGGCCGGTCCGACGGTCCGGTCGCGGCCCGATTCGGGTGCGACCGAGCGGGACGACTGGGGGCCGATTCGCCGCGAGCAGATGTCGCGGATGCGGAAGACCATCGCCGCCAACATGGTCCGCAGCGTACAGACGATCCCGCACCTCACGAACTTCGACGACGCCGACGTGACGGAACTCGAACACCTCCGCAAGGCGAGCGCTCCGGAGTACGCGAAGAGCAATCTCAAGCTCACGGCGTTGGCCTTCGTGATCAAGGCCGTGAGCCTCTCGCTGCGACAGCATCCGGCCGTGAATGCGTCGATCGATCCGGAGAAGGGCGAGATCGTCTACAAGGACTACGTCAACGTCGGCCTGGCGGTGGACACGCCGCGCGGGCTCGTGGTGCCCGTGCTCCGCGACTGCGACCAGATGTCGATTCCGCAGATCGCCCAGGCGATCGCCGACACCGCGGAGAAGGCCAAGAACGCCCAGTACGGCATCGAGGACCTGCGGGGCGGCACGTTCACGATCTCGAACCTGGGGGCCGTGGGCGGCGCCTACTCGACCCCCATCATCAACTGGCCGGAAGTGGCTATCCTGCTGCTGGGCCGGTCTCGCAAGATGCCGGTCGTGCATGAAGACCGGGTCGAGCCGCGGCTGATGATGCCGTTGTCGTTGTCATACGACCATCGGCTGATCGACGGGGCGATGGCGGCTCGGTTTTTGAATGAGGTGATCGGATACCTGGAGAGTCCCGGCCGGCTGCTGCTGGCCATGTGAAGGACATGAGCACCATCGACCGCATCGATTCGACCGGCACCGCGAGCCTCGCCTTCCTCGAGGAGCTGTTCGAGCAGTACCAGACCGACCCAGCCAGCCTGCCGGCCGACTGGCGGGCCTATTTCGACGCCATGCAGGCGCCGCCGGCGGCGAACGGGCATGCCCCCGCCCGCGGTTCGGCGGCGGGGAACGGTCAGCCGCGGCCGCGTTCCGCTCCGGCCGCCAAACTGGTCGCCCCGGACGGGATCGCGACGGGCCACGCCGTGGCGATCTCCGCCGGGAACGTCGCGTTGCCGGCCGCGCCCGCCGGCGAGGCGATGCCGCTGCCCTTGCCGG